>WYEG01000063.1 GCA_009903935.1 Caldimicrobium sp.
AGAAAAAGATAAACCACACCAGCTACTTTTGATAATCCAAAAGCGTAGAGTATTAACACTGTATAAATAAAAAAGCTTAATGAACCGTATAATGTTTTCCCATGGAATATCTTTGGTCCATCTAAAGCTTTGCCTACAAAATAGGCAACTGTATCAGAAATTCCAACTATAAGAATTAGTGCTTGTAGCCAAGCTTCCCAAAGAAAAAGGCTTGCTATCAAAATACCTAAAATAAAATACCAAGCATCCGTGAAAGTTTTTGCCTCCCTTTCCTTAAGCAAGGATTTAACGCGTAAAAATCTTGGTAAACTATCAGGCTTTTTTAGTCTTATAAATTCCCATAGGCTTTCTGCTAAGAAACAAACAAAAAGAAGAAGGAGAAAAGTCTTTTTTTCAAGATAATAGGTTCCGCAAAGTAGAAACAAGGAAAAGGCTACATGGATGAGCTTGCGAAGGAAAAGGTTTTCTTTATTCCCATTCAATGGTTGCAGGGGGTTTGGAGGAAATGTCGTAAACTACCCGGTTTACGCCTTTTACTTCGTTGATTATTCTGTTTGAGAGCCTTGCTAAGAGCTCATAGGGAAGACGAACCCAGTCTGCGGTCATGGCATCCTGGCTTTCTACTACCCTTAAAGCTACTACATACTCGTAGGTCCGATAATCCCCCATTACTCCTACCGTCTTTACTGGAAGGAGAACCGCAAAGCTCTGCCATACCTTGTAATACCAACCGGTTGCTAACATCTCCTGTTGAACGATGGCGTCAGCCTCACGGAGGATTTGCAGGCGCTCTTCCGTTACTTCCCCAAGGATCCTTATAGCTAAGCCCGGACCAGGAAAGGGTTGCCGCCAGACGATATGCTTTGGTAGACCAAGGAGCTCGGCTATCTTTCTTACCTCATCCTTAAAAAGCTCCCTCAAAGGCTCAATCAACTTAAGGTTCATCTTCTCTGGAAGCCCGCCCACATTATGATGGCTCTTTATCACCGCAGAAGGTCCACGAAAGGAGACGCTTTCTATGACATCTGGATAGAGGGTGCCCTGAGCAAGATACTTTACATTTTTAAATTCCTTTGCTTTGTTTTCAAAAACCTCAATGAAGGTTTCGCCTATGATCTTTCGTTTTTTCTCAGGGTCAGTGACCCCCTTTAGTCTTTCTAAGAAAAGCTTGCTTGCGTCCACATACTCAAGCTTAATCCCTAAGCTTTCCATTAAAGACCTTACTTCCTCGACCTCGCCTTTGCGCAAAAGACCGTTGTTCACAAAAACAGGTATAAGCCTATCTCCTATTGCCTTATGCACAAGGATAGCTGTGACGGTTGAATCGATACCACCTGAAAGGGCACAGATTACCCTTTCATCTTTGCCTACAAGATTTTTTATCTCGGCAACCGTTGTTTCAATAAAGGAAGGCATGGTCCAGTTGGGGGTGCATCCGCAAACCTCAAAGAGAAAGTTCCGAATTACGTCTTCGCCGACCTCTGTATGGATAACTTCAGGATGAAATTGCACACCGAAGAAAGGCTTTTCTTCGTGAGCTATCACGGCGTAGGGAGAATGCTCAGTTCTGGCAAGACAGATAAAACCTGGGGGAAGCTTGATAATCCGGTCGCTATGGCTCATCCATACGCGGTAAGGCTTCTCTTTGCTTAAGCCTTTAAAGATTGGCCTTTCACGAAGGATAAAGAGTTCAGCCGGACCGAATTCCCTTTTTTCGCTCCGTTCAACCTCACCCCCAAGGAGATAAGCCATGAGCTGAGCTCCGTAGCAGATACCCAGGATAGGAACGCCAAGCTCAAAGACTTCCTTTGGCAGAAGGGGTGCCCCTTCGTCGTAGACGCTTGCTGGTCCACCAGAAAGGATTATGCCCTTTGGATTAAAGGCTTTTAGGTCTTCCAGGCTGATGAAACATGGCTTAATCTCGCTGTAGACATTGTTTTCTCTAACCCGTCTGGCAATGAGCTGAGTTGTTTGGGAACCGAAATCAAGGACCAGTATACCCTGCGGATGCATCTACCCTCTCCTTGTTTTACGAAATAAGTAGATTGCGATCACAAAGACTATGACTAAAAAGCCTATCAAACCCATCTCAATAAGATAAAAGGTCATTCTTTCTGCAGAATACACAACTGGATGAGCTATTTCAAAGGTTAGCACAAGGAGCCTTCTGACTAAAGCAGTTACACCAACGAGCAAAAATGGCTCAACACACTTAATAGCGCTCTCTTCAACGATAGCAACCATAACCGTATAGAAAAGCTCAACGACGATCAAAGCGACAAGTATTTTATCTAAAAACTTGACCACACTATGAGTAATGTCCTTCACATCAAACAAGGAGATAAAAACAAAGAAACCATCAACAAGGATTAGACCAAAGACAATTAACAAACCAAGAGAAATTAAAAGGTATAAGATTTCTTCTATCCTTAGTAGCTGCTCTTTCAAAGAAACTTTAAAATTTTGATAATTCTTGTTTTTTTCGTCCATTTTATCCCTTTTAAATTTTTAGAGAGTTGTATTTTGTCATAACCTTTAGTAGGTCTTGTTGCAAAAGGTCTTCCAAGGCTTGGGTAGCTATCTCTATCACCTTTTCAACTATTGAAGCTTCATCAGGAGTAAAAGGCGAAAGCACATAGTCTTTTGGGTCCATCCCTTCGGGTGGACGACCGATACCAAGCCTTAGCCTCGGGAAGGTATTGACTCCAAGCTCTGAGATTATTGACTTTACTCCGTTATGCCCACCAGCTCCCCCCTTAGGAAGTAGCTTAATCCTGCCAAGGGGTAAGTCCATATCATCGTAGATAACCAAAAGCTTTTCTGGCTTTATCTTTTCTTTTTTCAAAAGCTTTTTAACCGCAACCCCTGAGAGGTTGATAAAGGTCATGGGTTTAAAAAGGAGGCAGGTCCTGTTTAGACTTGCAACTTCAGCAGGATAGAGCTCATCATACTTAAACCGTAAGCTATGTCTTTCCGCAAAGGCAGACACTACCATAAAACCAAAATTATGCCTTGTCCTTTCGTATTTTTTGCCAGGATTGCCAAGCCCACAAAAAACCCACATCTAATGCGCATCTATTCTGTGGTTGTAGTTTCTTCAGCACCCTCAACTTTTTCTTCTTCTTCAGCAACCACGGTGCAGACTGTCTCCTCCGGACGGTCCTTAATCTTTACCCCTTCTGGGACCTTGATATCTCTAACATGCAGGCTATCTCCAAGGTCAAGATGGCTTATATCTACCACGATCTTGTCTGGGATAGCAGTGGGCAAGCATTCTACGGTAAGCTCGTGCAAGAATACTTCAAGGATTCCGCCTTTAGTAAGACCAACTGGTCTTCCAACAAACTCAATCGGAACCTCTATTTCAAGAACATTTTCCGCTGAGACGGCATAGAAATCAAGATGAATAAACCTGTCCGTAACAGGGTCTCTCTGAAATTCTTTAAGGATGCATTGATACTTTTGGGTCTCACCATTAGCAACTTCAAGAAGATAAAGCACCGTTTCTCCTTTATAACGGTTATAAGCCCTTTCGAATTCATTAAAGTTTACAGCGATAGGGAGTGGGTCTATCCCAGGTCCGTAAATTATGGCTGGGATTTTCCCCTGTTTACGGAGCTTTTTACTGACCTCTTTCCCAACTTTCTCTCTTTTTTGAGCCGCAAGCGCTACCTGTTTCATCCCTTTCCCTCCTTAAAAGTAGATATTATATAAAAAGCGAACTAATAGAATCGTCCGTGTGGATCCTTCTTATAGCCTCCCCTAAAAGTTTGGAGACAGAGAGCACTTTTATTTTATCAAGCCTTTGAGCCTCTTCCCTTAGCGGGATGGTATCGCTAACAACCACCTCTTTAATCGGTGATTGGGCAAGCCTTTCAACCGCAGGTCCTGAAAGAACCGGGTGGGTGGCAACAGCGTAAACCTCCTTTGCTCCTCTATCCATGATAGCTGAAGCCGCTTTACAGATGGTTCCTGCAGTATCGATCATGTCGTCGATGATTACTGCAATTTTATCCTTTACATCTCCGATGATGTTCATGACCTCGCTTTCGTTTGGTCTTGGTCTTCTTTTGTCAACAATAGCCATGGTGGCGTTTAGCCTTTTAGCATATTCCCTTGCCCTCTCAACACCCCCGGCATCTGGTGAGACTATAACTATCTCTTCCCCACGGAATTTATCTTTTAGATACTCCAAGAAAACGGGCATGGCGTAGAGATGGTCAACGGGAATGTCAAAGAAACCTTGGATCTGCCCAGCGTGTAGGTCCATTGTTAAGACTCGCCTTGCCCCAGCCACGACTATGACATTAGCTACGAGCTTTGCGGTGATCGGGGTCCTGGGAGCGGTCTTTCTATCTTGCCTTGCATATCCGTAGTAGGGGATGACCGCGGTAATCCTTCTTGCTGAAGCTCTCCTTGCCGCATCCACCATGATGAGTAGTTCAACTAAGTTTTCATTAACCGGTGGGCAGGTAGGCTGAATGATAAAAACATCTGCCCCGCGCACATTTTCCTTGATCTCCACAAAGACCTCCCCGTCGCTGAAACGGGTTATCTTTGTTTGCACTAAAGGAGTAGCTAAGTATTCGCTTATCTTCTGGGCAAGCTCAGTGTTTGCCGTCCCAGAGATGAGCTTCATATGGTTTAAAAACATCCTTCCTCCTCCTTTTTAAAACCAAAATTTATGAGCCCCTCGCTACGCTTAGGATGACAGAAGGCAAAACACAAACTTTACCCCTTCAAATTGCGAGCAAGATAAATTTTACCACCCTTTAAAAAATTTTTTAGTAGGTCGTAGGCTTGAGAGGCATATTCTTCATCCTCAAAGACTGCAAAAAGGGTTGAACCCGTTCCGCTTAAACCTACTCTCTTTTTTATCCCGGTTTCCCCATTCATTCCGGCTCTATCTACCATCCCAGCTCTATCTACCATCTCGGCTCTATCTGTCATCCCAGCTCTTTCTGTCATCCCGAGCGAAGCGAGGGACCCCTCGGGAAAAGCCTTTGGGGTGAGAGAAGAAGAGGAACCTTCGCTTAGAACCTTCGAGATAACAATTTCAAAACTTTTTTCGAAATCCCGAAATTGAGGATACTTAGAATATACTAAATCTTTAAAATCGTTTATTAGCCCCTTTGGGTCTTTCCAAGGTGGTAGGTCCTCGCTGTAGAGATAAGGCTTTTTCTCACCTTTAAAGTTTAAAGCCTGGTAAGCCCAGGCAGTCTCAATCTTAAAACCTGGATAATAAAGGAGATAGAAGGCTTGAAAATTAGGATAGGGCTTTAAGACCTCTCCTATGCCAAAACCACAAGCTGAAAAATAATCTTCGATAAAAAAAGGGACATCGGCACCAAGTTTTTTCCCAAGGGAAAGGAGCTCTTCCTTGGGTATGCCAAACCTTTTCCCTAAGAACTTAAGAAAAGTTCCAGCGTTGCTGCTTCCTCCCCCAAGCCCTGCTCCCATAGGAATTCGCTTTATCACGCTCACTTTAAAACCATCCTTTATTCCATAAGCCTCGGAAAAGAGCTTGTAGGCACGAAAGATTAAGTTCTTTTCTAAAGGGATGTATTCCTCGGCTATAAACTCAAGCTCAAAGCTCGATTGAGGCTTAACCTCAAGCTCATCAAAGAGAGTTATCTTTTGGTAGATGGTGTAGATTTCGTGATAGCCGTCCTCGCGTTTTTTAAGAACTTGAAGGGTAAGGTTGATTTTGGCTGGAGAAAGCAAAATCTCTGAATTCATGAAATGTTTAAAAAGCTTAAGGACAGAGCTTAACGAAACGGAGTTTCAAATCAAAGAGAATGCTTTTAAACAGTTCCTCTTCTTCAGGGGTAAGGTTGCCTTTTGTCTTTTCGCGGAGCATCTCCAGCGTGTCTATCACCTGCTTTGCCAAAACAAGGTCCACCTTCTTTTCCTTAGTTAAGGGGTCTGGCAATTCTCCAAGGTGAACAAGGGCTGCGGTGTTCAAAGACAGGATGAAGGTGCTAAAGGTTATCAAACTTGAAAAGTCGTCCTGCCAGTCCATGCTTAGCTCCCCTTCTTCTTGGTAATTACTAACTCAGGCTTTGAGACAAAGTATCCTGAAGTTGGTTTGCGTTCGCTTAGGGCATCGGATAATCTCTTAATCCTATCCGTAGGATGAAATTCTTTAGCCTTCTCTAAGAACCTTTGGGCATCCTTGTACTTTCCGTCGATGAGATAATCCCTTGCCCTCTTAAGGATTGCTTTTTCCCTTGCTGCTCTCGTTGAAGAAGCATCTCTAAAGGAAAAGATTGAAGGCACCTTTAGCACCTGCCTTGAGCCGCACTGAGGGCAGGCTGGAAAATCTTCTCCAGCCTTTATAAGGCTTTCAAAGAAGTGACCACAAACTTCGCAACTAAACTCGTATATAGGCACAGTTCAATTATAAATCCTTCTTCCTCTCTCTTCAAGTTGTTATATAATAATTAGTAAATGCAAAACCTTCGGCCAACAAGCCTTAAAGAGTTTATCGGACAAAAAAGGGTCGTTGAAGAGCTTTCTATCTACATAAACTCAGTTAAACAGCGGAGGGATGCCTTTCCTCATACCCTATTTATCGGGGCACCGGGGCTTGGGAAAACAACCTTATCTCGAATCATAGCCCTTGAGCTTAGACGAAACTTAAAACAAACCTCAGGACCAGTCCTTGACAAGCCGGGCATCATTGCTAGCCTTTTGACAAGCCTTCGCGATGGCGACATCCTCTTCATCGACGAAGTCCACAGAATCCCCAAGGTCTGTCAGGAGATCCTCTACACCGCCATGGAAGATTTTGCTCTTGATATCGTGATCGGCAAAGGCTCTGCCTCAAAGACTATTCGCTTGAAGCTCCCCAAGTTCACCCTCATTGGAGCTACAAACAAGCCTAACCTTTGTCTACCACCTTTGCTTGACCGCTTCCAACTTGTATTTAAGCTTGATTTCTACGACGAGGCTGAACTTGCAGAGATAATCGAACGAGCAGGAAAGGAGCTTGGTTTAAACCTCGAGCGGCAAGCATCGCTCCTTTTAGCAAAAGCTGGAAAGGGCATACCAAGGCAGGCTCTAAACTTACTCAGAAGGTTGGACAATTACTTAAACGGCACAAACCAGGGTTTAAAAGACCTGATAACAGCTGACACCGTGCGAGAATTTTTAAGGCTTCTTGACATAGATGAATGGGGGCTTTCCCCTGAAGACCGGCGTTATCTTTTCACCCTTTATTATCACTTTAACGGTGGTCCAGCTGGGCTTGAAAGCTTAGCCTTGGCCTCTCAGCTCTCTCCTTCGGAGCTTGAGACCATCTTTGAGCCTCCTCTCATCAGACTTGGGCTTGTCTCTCGCACAAGGAGGGGGCGAGTGCTTACCGAGCTTGGCAAACGCTACATCTTAGAGCAAGGTTTAGTGTTTCCGAAGAGGCAACCCAATGTCCCTTTTTAAATTAAGCCCCCAAACCTTGATAGCTAAAAAGGGGAAGGAAGTCATCTGCGGTATTACAGCTTACGATTATGTTTCGGCAAGGCTTGCTGAAAGCGCTGGCGTTGATTTTATCCTCATCGGTGATTCTGCCAACATGGTTATGCTCGGAGAGGAGGACACCTATTCCATCACCATGGAAGAGATGCTCCTTTTTTGCAGGGCGGTAGCTCGAGGCGCCCGCAACACATTAAGAATTGGCGACATGCCCTTTCTTAGCTACCAGACTTCGATGGAGCAGGCTATCGAGAACGCAGGAAGGTTTGTCAAAGAAGGTAAATGCCACGGCGTTAAAATCGAGGGCGGAGCTGAAGTCGTCCCGCTTATCAAACGCCTTGTATCTTTTGGGATACCCGTTCTTGGGCATATCGGAGTAACACCTCAGAAGAGCTTAGAACTTGGGGGGCTTAAGGCTCAAGGGAAAGATTTTAGAACGGCAAGGGAGCTCCTTTCTTCGGCAAAAGCTCTTGAGAGGGCTGGTTGTTTTGCCATCGTCCTTGAGTGCGTCCCCTCTGACCTTGCAAAGCTTATCACTGAGAACCTAAGTATACCTACAATCGGCATAGGAGCTGGTCCTTTCACCGACGGTCAGATCCTTGTCTTCCATGATGTGGTTGGACTTTTGCCAGGCTTTCGCCCAAAGTTCGTAAAATCTTACATTAACGGGTTTGAGCTTCTCAAATCAGCCCTTGAAGCCTATAAAAAAGAAGTAAAAGAAAGAGCCTTCCCAACAAAGGAGCATTCCTTTTCCATCAATCTTCGAACCCTTGAAAGGCTTAAGAAAAAGAAGACATAACCATGAAGCTTGCTGGTCTTTATGCCATAACGGATGAAAGGTTGACCCCTTATGAAGGGGGAAAGATCTTTCAGTTAGTTGAGAAGGTTTTAAAGGGAGGGGCAAGAGTAGTTCAGCTTCGAGATAAGACTAACCCAGATGAAAAGCTCATTCCGATTGCTGAAAAACTAAAGGAACTTTGCCATGCCTATTCAGCCCTTTTTATTGTTAACGATAGGGTGAGGTTGGCTCAGGAGGTTTCTGCAGACGGGGTTCATGTGGGGAAGAATGATGAAGACATAGCCCTTGTGCGAAAACTTTTACCAAAGGATGCGGTGGTGGGTGTTTCCTGCTATGCTGACCTTAAGCGGGCAAAGAGGGCTCAAAGCCTTGGGGCAAGCTATGTTGCCTTTGGGAGCTTTTTCCCCTCTCCAACCAAACCAAAGGCTTCCTTAGCCCCTTTGGAAATTTTAGAACAAGCTAAGAGGGAGCTAAGCATTCCCATCTGTGCAATCGGTGGCATAACCCTTGAAAAAGCAGAAATCCTTTTAAAACATGGAGCAGACCTTATCGCCGTGATAAGCGACCTTTGGACAAGCAAAGACCCTGAAGAAAGAGCCCGAGGCTATACGGAGTTGTTCAAGAAGTATGGGAAACTATAAAATTTATGGGCTTGCGCTTCTTTCAACTGGCCATTCCTCTTCAGGAAGGGTGGAAACGGCTACTCCAAGCTCTCTCACCTTTTCTAAGTGTTCGGGGAATTTAAGGATTGCTCCCTTTTCGTCAACACCACGGAAGAATAAGCCCCCTACATAAACACCCCAGCAGGCATCCATCACATACTTAAAGGATCTGACAAGTCCCTCAAAAAGCTTCTTACCCTTTGTGGCTCCAACACCAAGAAGTAAGCCTTTGGGTGTTTTCCCGAAGGGATGAGGCTCATTCAAACGGTATTTTCGGCACCAGAGGGCTTGGAAGCGTTCAAAAAAGGCTTGTAGCATTGCCGGATGGGAGTAGAAAAATATGGGGGTTGCACAGACTATCACATCAGAAGAAAGGATTTTTTCATAGATAGGGGTTAGGTCATCGTTTAAGACGCACTCTCCTGTTTCGTCGCAGCCTCCGCACTCAATGCAGGGTGAAAATTTAAGCTGATAGAGGGAGATCTTTTCCACGCTTGCCCCTTTTGATGAGGCACCTTCAATAAAGGCAGACAGAAGTATGTCTGAGTTTCCGCCTATGCGGGGGCTTCCATGAACGGCTAAAATTTTAAGCAAAACTTTAGCCCTGCTCTATGGTCTTTTTTACTACCCGATGGACTAAGGTAAAGACTTCTTCGAAGGTTGCCGGTGAGCACCGTCCCATTTCTATAAACTTGATGACGATCTCTTTTGTGGTGCGAAGGATGGTTTCTTCAACGGGGTTTAAAGCCTGCCTTTCTCCTAGGTTTTGCCGTTTTTCTAAGTTGATTATCTTTTCTTGAGGCATAAAGTTTTAGATGGTGGAGCCGGTGGGACTTGAACCCACGACCTCGTGAATGCCATTCACGCGCTCTCCCTCTGAGCTACGGCCCCAGATTTTCTTTTATTTTAAGACTAAATTTTTCTTTTGTCAAGCAACGAGGGGTGCTGTTCAAAAAGGTCTCCTCTACATTGTCCTGCCGAGCGCCCATTTTTTTGTCCTGCCGAGCGTAAGCCGTGCATCCCTCACTTCCTTCGGGATGGCGTCCCCAGGAGGAGGAACCCCTCGACTGACGCTTCGGGGTGACAAAAAGTAGGCTCGAGACGACATTTTCCACCCTGTCATCCCAAGGTGCGTAAGTGCCGAGGGACCCCTCGCTTGCGCTCGGGGCGACAAAAAAAGTAGGCTCAGGATGGACAAAAGCGGTAGGGGTTAGATGGCACTGGGTTGTTTTGCAAATGGCATAAGACTTTCCTACTTTTACTTGAATTTTTATTTAACTAATCTAATATTATACTCAAACAAAAACTAAGGGGTGATGAGTAAAGAGATGGCAAGAAGGGCTGTAGAAGAGGTTGAGGTAAGAGAGCTTGTTTTTGAGGATTATCCCCTTCTTAGGAACCTTTATGGGGAGAGGGGGATAAATTTTAAGATTTTAGAAAAGCTCTTTCATGTGGAGCTCACGCTTCGGGGAAATCAAGTAATCATGACTGGTGCGCCTTATGATGTTGAGCTTGCTGACAAGGCGTTAACCGAGCTTTATGGGCTTATCAAGGCTGGTTATAATCTTTATCCTTCGGATGTGGAATACGCAGGAAGAACCCTTCTTGAAAACCCAAACACCAAATTAAAGGAGATCTTTCTTGATACCATCCTTGTCACCTCTGGGAAAAAGGTTATTGCCCCCAAAAGCCCTACTCAGAAAAAATACATCGATGCCATAAGGCAGGCTGAAATCGTCTTTGGTATTGGTCCAGCAGGAACCGGTAAGACCTATCTTGCGGTAGCCATGGCTGTATCCTTCCTGCTTAAGGGAGAGGTAAGTAGGCTCATCCTTGTAAGACCGGCGGTTGAAGCTGGAGAAAAGCTTGGCTTTCTGCCAGGAGACCTCGTTGAAAAGGTGAACCCCTATCTTCGTCCCCTTTATGACGCCCTCTACGACATGTTATCCTTTGACCGGGTAGCCAAGCTCTTCCAAAGAGGTGTGATTGAGATTGCGCCCCTTGCCTTCATGCGGGGTAGAACCTTGAACGAAGCCTTCATAATCTTGGATGAAGCCCAGAACACTACTACTGAACAGATGAAGATGTTCTTGACAAGGATCGGGCAAGGCTCAAGAGCGGTCATCACAGGGGATGTTACCCAGATTGACCTTCCCGACCCAAAGAAGTCAGGTCTGCTTGAGGCGATGGAGATACTCGAGGGGATCGAAGGAATAGCCTTTGTCTACTTTACTAAGCAAGATGTGGTTAGACATCCCATCGTGCAAAGGATAATTGAAGCTTACGAAAGGAAGGAGGCAAGAAGGGGTGAGGTCTAAGCTAATCCCCGTTGAGGAGGCTATCGGACATGTTTTACCCCACGATGTAACCATGATCGTCCCCGGTCAGTTTAAGGGGGCTCGCTTTAAGAAGGGGCATATCATCCGAGAAGAAGACATCCCAATCCTTAAAGCCTGCGGGAAAGACCACATTTACATTCTTGAGCTTGAGCCGGATGAGCTTCATGAGGATGAGGTTGCTCTTAGGCTTGCCAGAGCTTGCTGTGGAGAGGGAGTTACCTTTTCTCCAGAGGTTCGCGAGGGAAAGGTAATCTTTAAGGCGGAAAGAGATGGTCTTTTTAAGGTGGAAACCGAAGCGGTTTTTCGTATAAACCTGCTTGGGGAGATAAGCTTATCCACAAAGCATAATAATCTCTGGGTAAAAAAGGGAGACCAGCTTGCCGGGGGAAGAGCAATTCCCCTTGTGGTAAAAGAGTCTCTCGTTAAGGAAGTGGAAAGGATTTGCTCGGAGTATTCACAAGGGGTTTTAAGGGTTCTGCCCAGAAAGGTTAACTCCGCAGGTCTTGTTATCACTGGGAACGAGGTTTTCTACGGCAGAATTGAGGATGCCTTTGCCCCGAGGTTAATGCCGAAGCTTCAAAGCTTTGGATTAAACGTCCTTGGGCCGCTTTTTGCCCCAGACGACAGGGAATTTATCAGGTCTTCCATCGATGACCTATTTAACCGAGGAGCCGAAGTGGTGCTTGTTACTGGTGGAATGTCTGTTGACCCAGACGATGTTACTCGTTTAGCCATTCAAGACTTAAATCCTGACCATTATGTTTATGGAACTCCGGTGCTTCCTGGAAACATGTTCCTTTATGCAAGCCTTGGAGATAGGGTGGTCCTTGGGATACCTGCTTGTGCAATGTTTTTCAAAATCACCATCCTTGACCTTATCCTACCCCGGGTTCTTGTTGGCGAAAGGATTACTCGGGAAGACATTGCAAGGCTTGGTCACGGTGGCTTTTGTTACAACTGTTCAGAATGTAGATACCCAATCTGCCCCTTTGGAAAGGCATGCTAAACGCGCTTCTTCGAGCCTTGATCCAGACGATAGACCTTCTGCTATCCCTTTATGTCTGGCTTATTATTGCTCGAGCTATCATCTCCTGGGTTAACCCCAATCCCTATCATCCAGTGGTTCGGTTTCTTTACCGGACAACCGAGCCTGTGCTAAGAATAGTAAGACGGGTTATTCCCCCTATATATGGGCTTGACCTAAGCCCGGTTGCGGTAATATTTTTAATATATCTTATCCGTGAGCTTTTGCTTTATATAAGATTTAATCTGTATTAACCTTGGCAAATCCTTAAAAATATGCTCGTTGAAGTAAAGGTAAAAACAAATGGAAAAGAGGATAGAGTTATCAAGTCTTGCGTCCCTAAATCCTTAGAAGTAGAAATTCGGGCAAAGCCAGAGAACAACGAGGCTAACGAGAGGCTTCTTTCCTTTTTGGCAAAAAGGCTAAATCTGCCCAAGGAAAATCTTAAGATTGTGAAAGGGCATAGAGAAAGGAAAAAGCTAATAAAGATAGAGGGTATTACTGAAGAAGCCTTCTGGGAGAAAATTAAGCCATGAAAAGACACATCTTTTTTGATTTAGACGGCGTGATACTTGACTCCATGAAGTATCATGCCAGGGCTTGGATTGAAGCCTTTTCGCAATTAGGGCTATCCTTTAGCGAGGAAGAAATTTATCTTCATGAAGGGGCAATAGAGCTTGACACTGCAAGAACCCTTTTTACCTCTCGAGGGGTAATCCCGACGAAGGAATTTTTTGAGTCAGCCTTTAGGCTCCAGAAGAGGATCTTTTTAGAAAGATACGCTAAGCTTGTCAAGCCTTATCCTCAAGTGCCAGAGCTTTTAGAAAGCTTGAAGAAGGATGGAAGGAAGCTTGCCTTGGTTACAAGCTCTCACGCCGAGATCCTGGAAAAGGTTTTTCCTAAAAGCTTAGAAAAGTTTTTTGATGTTATCGTAACAGGGGATAAGGTGCCGAGAAGAAAGCCCCATCCTGACCCTTATCTTACAGCTTTATCTCATCTTCAGGCTGATAAAGATGATTCGCTTGTCGTCGAAAATGCACCAGCTGGGATTAAGTCAGCCAAATCGGCAGAGCTCTTTTGCGTTGCTATCAAAACAACCCTTCCTGAGGAGCATTTAAGACTTGCCGACCTAATCGCCGAGGACCACACACACTTAAGCGAGCTACTGCTTAACGGAAGCTTAAAAAGGGGGGTAAAGGCTAATTGTTCAACTATTTAGAATACTTTTCTCGCTATCAAGAGATTATTCCAGACTTTGACGAGTTTATTGAACATCTTCGAACACCACATCAACAGTATTTTAGGATAAACAATCTAAAGGTAAGCCAAGATGAGGTCCCGGTTCTTTTAGAAAAGTTAAGGGTGAAGGGTATCGTGGCTGAGCCAGTATCAACGGTGCCCGGTTTTTACTACATTGTGAACAACGATGAGGTTTCTCTTGGGGGTGTTCTTGAGTATAGCCTTGGGCTTATTCATTCTATGACCCTTTCAAGTGCTCTTCCAGTGATCGCTCTTGACCCAAAGCCGGGAGAGTTGATACTTGACCTCTGCGCAGCACCAGGCGGAAAGACCGCTTTAATGAGCATGCTCACAAACGATAGGGCTTATATCATCGCTAACGACAAAAGGATAGATAGACTAACGGCTCTTTCAGCAAACTTGAAAAGACTGGGAGTAGCCTGTGCTATTTTGACGAGATACCGGGGAGAGCAGTTTCCCTTGGGAATGGAGTTTGATAAGGTTTTGGTCGATGCCCCCTGCTCTGGAGAAGGAAGATACCGCATAGGGCTTGAAGGGGAGTTGCTCTATCAGAAGGGCTCAGGCAGGGCAAACCTTCCCTCTATTCAAAAAGGGCTTATCGTTCGAGCATTTGACCTGTTAAAACCAGGTGGCCTCATGGTTTACTCTACCTGCACCATAAACCCTGAGGAGAACGAAGCCGTAGTTGATTATCTACTGCGAAAAAGGCAAGCGAGGCTTCTTGATTTTGAAGCTCCTCTGCCTTTTGAAGCGGGGCTAACCGAATGGCAAGGTAAGCCCTTCCATCCCGACATGGTTAAGACTAAAAGGTTTTATAGCCATAAGACAAGAGCTGTTGGTTTTTTTGTGGCAAAGCTAATCAAAGGTTAATAAACTGAGCTTTTCAAAACCCTTAGCTTGCGAGTTTTCGTTTGAGTTTTATAATGTATAATAAGAAATTCACTCTGAGGTGAGCCCATGGAGTTAACCTTTTATGGACATTCCTGTTTTAAAATAGTTTCCCCTAATGGTAAGAAGATTCTTATAGACCCTTGGGTAAGCAATCCTCAAGCCCCAAAGAATGTTGACCTTGGTCCCTATGATTACATCCTTATAACCCATGCCCATGGAGACCATTTAGGGGATGCGATAAAGCTTGCAAGGACTTCGGTAACTCAGGTCATAGCCATCCACGAAATCCAGCAGTATCTTCTAAGTAAGGGCGTTCCTAATGCCATAGGCATGAACATTGGGGGGAGCTACCGTTCAAACGGGCTTACCTTTACGATGGTTATGGCTCTTCATAGCTCATCTTTGCCCGATGGTTCATACGGTGGTGAGCCCTGCGGCTTTGTCATCACTCTGGAGAATGGACTTCGGGTCTATCATGCTGGGGACACGGGTTTGTTCTACGACATGAAGCTGATAGGTGAGCTATACCAGCCTGAGGTAGCCCTCTTACCCATAGGAGACCACTATGTGATGGGTCCAAGGGAAGCAGCTAAAGCTTGCCAGCTTGTCAAGCCAAAATTCGTAATCCCCATGCATTATCAGACCTTCCCAATTCTTACCGGCACGGTTGAAGAGTTTAAAGCCTTCCTTAGCGAAGAGAATTATCAACCCGAGGTTATAGTTTTAAGACCTGGAGAAAGCTTTATCCTTAAATAGTTTTTGCAAGGGTATGCCCAAATTTCTTGCTTTATCTGGATACCACAATTCTGGGAAAACTACGGTTGGAACCTATATCGTTGCCAAGCTTTCAGAGAAGGGCTATAAGGTTGGAGTTATTAAATCTACAAAAGAAACCACGGAAGAAACTGATAAACCGGGCTCTGACACTTTTAAATACAGAAAAGCAGGAGCAAGGTTAGTTGCCCTTTTTCAAAGGGACAAGATGACCCTTTTTATTGAAGACATGCCAAAGGAAAAAGATGAAGTTTTTACCCTCTTTGAAAGGCTTTTTTTTGATTACGACTTGGTAATCCTTGAGGGCTTTAAAGAATGGAGGGATGTTCCTAAGATTTGGCTTAAAAGAAACGATGAGGAGGAGCTTCCTGAAGGAATAGAAAACATCCAGATGGTTGCTGAAGCAAAGGATAAAGAAAGGATCCTTAACTTTGTGGAGGATTATTTAGGAGTCCAAAACAACGGGGATATAAAAATTTTTGTAAATGATGAAGACATTCCGTTAAAACCACACTTGAAGCTTCTTTGCCAAAACATCCTGCTTGGGATCTTGGCAAGCCTAAAAGGTGTTCCCAAAATAGAAGAGGTAAAGACCATCGAAGTTTTAATCAAAAGGTAAGGGCGAGGTTAGATAAGAGAAGAGGTCTAAGACATGGAAAGGAGGATACTCTGGGCTCCCTGGAGAGGAGAGTATGTAAGCGGAAAAAGGGAACGCAAATGCATCTTTTGCCCCCCTTACGAGGGAGTAGCCCCGGAAGATAGACCTATCATCTACTTTGATAATTTAGTAGTAGTAATGCTCAACAAGTTTCCCTATAACACAGGGCATCTTCTCATCAGCCCCGTTAGACATGTGGCTGAGCTTGAGGACCTTTCAAGCGAGGAGCTTTTAGCCCTGATGAAGATTACTCAAGAATCTATCAGGATTCTTAAAGAATGTCTAAAGCCTGATGGATTTAATGTGGGTTTTAACCTTGGTAAAGTGGCTGGAGCTGGCTATCCTGAGCATATCCATCTGCAGGTTGTTCCTCGTTGGGTCGGTGATGTAAACTTTCTAACCATCCTTGACGATGTCCGTTTAGCTTCCAACCATTACCTACGGGTCTATGAAATGTTAAAACCTCATTTTGATAAACTAAAAGAGAAGAAAGCATGAGGAAGATCCCAAGGGTAATGTCAACCCAACATCCAGATAATGCTTCTCTTCCTTTCTTTGCGGAAACGCAAGACATGTCTGGCGATGACGAGATCCAAGAAGCCTACTATGCCTTTTCTCATCTTGGCTGCGATGAGCAGATGTGGGATAGCGAGGGTAAAGAGGTTGACGATTTCGTAGTAAAAAAATTACTCACAAAATATCCTCATTTCTTCAAAAAACATCCCCTTGGAGTTGAGTATTTTATCACTTTAAGGGTTCCAAACCCAGCCGTTGAAAAAGAAGAAGCAAAGGTCTTGGTTGAAGCCTTAGAGAGCATCCCGAGAAGTATGGATGTGGCAAGGCTTTTCTATGGTGAGCTTTGCCCACCTCCCATCTTTGAGGTCATTTTACCCATGACAACTTCAGCTGAAGACCTAAATCGGGTCTACTATTTCTACAGAAACTTCATCTCCGGGAAGCAGAATCAACCGATCTACAACGGAAGTATAACCGTTGCCGAATGGGTGGGAGACTTTTTGCCAGAAAAAATAAATGTTATTCCCCTCTTTGAAGATATACCCTCAATGCTTGCCTGCGAGGATACAGTAAGAGATTTTCTTAAGGATAAGGAAGAAAGCTATCTTCGGGTTTTTCTGGCAAGGTCAGACCCAGCCTTAAACTACGGCAATATCTCCGCAGTCCTTGCCAATAAGATAGCCCTAAAGAGTTTAGAGAGAGTTTCCCAAGAATTAGAAAAAGATATCTACCCTATCCTTGGGGCAGGGTCTCCTCCTTTTAGGGGTAATCTCACCCCCTATACTGTTGACTATGTATGTTCCGAATACCCTTGCGTTGAGACCTTCACAGTGCAATCAGCCTTCAAATATGATAATCCTATTGAGGATGTGATAACCGCTATAAAAAGGCTTAAAAGCTTTATTAGGCATCCCTTAGAGGAGTTTGACGAAGCCTTTGCCAAAAGCGTGATAGAAAAGACCTCTAAAGAGTATCAAGAGATAGTGGAGAAAATAGCAGACCTGATCAACCTTGTCTCTAAATATGTTCCAAGGCGTAGGATGAGAAAGCTTCATGTGGGTCTCTTTGGTTATGCGAGGACCTTAGGGAAGGTGACGCTCCCAAGGGCGATCGGCTTTTGTGCTGCTTGCTACTCTATTGGACTGCCTCCCGAGATATTTGGACTTTCCGCCCTAACTCCAGAGGAAATTCGAGAGCTAAAGGGCATCTATCGGAACCTTGAGATAGATTTTTCTATAGCTTTAAGATATTTAAACACCAGAGCCCTGGATTTCCTCCCTGAAGAGGTTCGGAAAAAGCTCTTAGCTTCGCTAAAGCTGGTAAATTCTTTAGACATAAAGACATCCGTTGACCTTGACCATAAGGATGTAACGACGAGGGTTTTGAAGGCAGTAAAAAACGAGCAATTTTCTTTAATTTCTGACCTTATCGTCGAAGGCGGGCTATTGCGAAAGTTTTTGGGTTAATCTTTCTTGAAAAAGTCTGGGAAGGGGATACGAGCTCTAAAGGCAAGGTAGGCAAGCTGTCTCAAAAGGTGGTCTGCAAGGACAATTCTAACCATGGCGGTAGCAACGGGCACTATCCTTGGAATTGCTGAGACATCATGCCTTCCGCCGACGATTATTTCAACCTCTTCTCCCTTGGTGTTGACCGTTTTTTGAGGTTTGGCAATGCTTGGAATGGGTTTTACGGCAATCCTCACAACCAGGTCCTGCCCGGTTGATATTCCACCAAGCATTCCGCCAGCATCGTTTTTTAGAAACCCAGAGGAAGATATAGGGTCGTTGTTCTGAGAGCCTTTAAGCTCTGCGGCTTTAAAGCCAGCTCCGATTTCAAAGCCTTTGACCGCAGGGATACTGCATAATGCCTTAGCAAGGTCTGCTGAAAGCTTATCAAAGACGGGCTCTCCAAGCCCGGCTGGCACGCCCTTCGCCACAACCTCTACGACCCCACCAATTGAATCCCCCTCCTTCCTTGTCTTCTCAATAAGCTCTACCATCTCGGGAACTACCGATTTATCAGGGCAGAAAAGAGGGTTTTTTTCTATCTCTTCAAGGTCGATGTTTTGAGCTTTTATTCCACCAAGGGAGAGGGTGTAGCCGATAACTTGAATTTTATACTCTTCGAGGATCCTTTTGGCGATGGCTCCAGCCGCAACCCTTGCTACCGTCTCCCTTCCGCTTGCCCGGCCACCACCTCTGTAGTCTCTTATCCCATACTTCATAAAATAGGTAAAATCAGCATGTCCGGGACGAAAAACATCCTTCAACGGTTCATAGGCTTTACTTTGCACATCCTCGTTAAAGATGATCAAGGCTATGGGATGACCGGTTGTAAGCCCCTCAAAAACTCCGGACAAGATCTGGACCCTGTCTTTTTCCTTCCTTTGGGTTTCAAGATGGGATTTTCCTGGTCTCCGTTTATCAAGCTCGGCTTGGATGTATTCTTCGGATAAGGAAAGACCAGGGGGACAGCCGTCAACTACGCAACCAAGAGCCTTGCCATGCGACTCTCCAAAGGTGGTTACTCTAAACAGGGTTCCAAATGTATTGCCTGCCATAACTAATGGTTATCTCGGTGTTTAAACTTCACATTAACTCAAAAACAAACTCGGTCAAGAGCAAGAAGTTTATTCTGGCAGAGCTTCATGTGAAATGCTATAATAGGTTGAATGATTAAAAGGATACTCCAAGGACTTCTGATAACCGCTTTTATCATCCTCTTATCCTTTCTTTATCTTGCTTACCATTACTTTCCTAAGGATGTTTGGGAGGTTCTTCTTGCCCTTGACAGAAAATCACTTTTTTTAGCCTTCTTTTTTCTGCTTCTTTTTCATACCTTTGATATGCTTCGGGTGATCATTATCGCCCGTTCTATAGGTCTTTACTACCCTATCCACTATGGATATCTTGTCTCCTTGGTTAACACCTTTGGGGCAACCGTAACCCCTGCCCATCTTGGGGGCGAGTTTTTACCCCTCTACACCCTTACACGAAAAGGAGGCGAGGTCTACAAAATCGCCACTGTGGTCACTCTAAAGGGGCTCTCAGGATTGCTTTTTTATCTGCTCTTTCTTCCCTTCACCTTGAAGGCTCTTTTCTCATCCCCCAAGCTTGCTAAGGAGCTTTTAGCCATAGTTTTAGCCATACTCTTCCTAAGCTTAATTCTTTACTTTGCCTATCTTTTTTTGAAAGAACGCCGAGGGATAGTTAAGAGAGAAAAGGAGCTTATTTCTTCCTTTAAAAGGTCTTTTAGACGTTATGTGGCTACTTGTCGAAGGTTCTATCGGGAGCATAAGGTGGTTTTTTTGCTTTCAGTGCTTTTGAGCATTGACCTTTATCTTTCCTTTTTAGCCATAGGTGCTGCCTTGCTAAAAGCCTTCAACCCTTCAGTTTCTATCGTCGAGGTCTTTATTCATCAGCTACCGCTTCTTTATGCCATCTTTATGAGCCCAACTCCTGGTGGAAGCGGGGTAGGGGAGTTTGGAGCGATACCTGTGTTCTCTCAGTATCTTCCCGAAGAGTATCTTGGGCTTTTTATCATCCTTTGGAGGGGCTTAAGCCAATATCTAAGCGCTTTGATCGGAGGCATCATTTTTCTTGTATTTCTCTTGAGAGATGTGGCAAAGTATAATCAACGCCGTTAATCCCTATTTTTACCTCGTAATCCTTCGGAATTTGCTCTATGATTTTGGAGTCTTTAAACCCAAAAAAGTCCCCGTGCCGGTTGTCTCGGTTGGGAATTTATCCTGCGGTGGCACGGGCAAAACCTCGGTCGTTCGGTTTTTAGCGGAGAAGCTATCTCAGGATACTTACCTGTTAATCCTCTCCCGAGGCTACCGCAGAAAGAGTAAAGGCTTTAAGTGGGTTTTGAAGGAGGGTAAGCTCTTAGGAGATGTTTACGAGGCTGGAGATGAACCCTATCTTTTGGCAAGGCTGTTTGAAGGAAACCCAAGGGTTAGCGTTGCCGTTTGCGAGAAAAGGTATGAAGGCGCGCTGCAAGCCCTTAAAGAGGTCGAACTAAACCTTATCATCCTTGATGATGGATTTCAACATCGGGCGCTTTATCGAGATTTGGACCTTGTTCTCATCAAAAGAAAAGACCTTTCTGACAGGCTTTTGCCCTTTGGTAGGTTAAGGGAACCGAAGGGCTCGTTAAAGAGGGCTCATGCTTTGATTTTAGCTTATCAGGAGATTTGTCCTTTTGAATTTTCTTTTGAAAATAAGCCTGTTTTCAAGATGTATAGAAGAAACTTCCGTCTTCTTAACCACGAGCTAAAACCCTTTGAGCCTCATAACAACATAGAGTTTATCGCCTTTTCAGCCCTTGGAGATAACGAGCAATTTTTTAAGACCCTTGAAGGGCTTGGGATAAAGCTTAAGGGAAGGCTAAGCTTCCCAGACCATTGGGATTATAAAGGATTTACCCCGAAGGAAGATGAGTTTTATCTAACGACGCTTAAGGATTTTGTCAAGGTTAGACCTTTGCCCAACATCTTTGTTCTTGACTTTGAGGTTGATGTCCCTGGGCTTGAAGAATTTGTGAAGGATGTTATCTTTAGAGAAGCTTGCTCTGGATGCGGGTAATCCCATCTGGAGCTTAAAAATAAAAGAAAGGAGGTTTTTTAGGCTATGCCTTTAGACCCTGAGGTTAAAAGTAAGATCATTGAAGAATTTAAGAGACATCCTTCGGATACGGGTTCACCTGAAGTGCAGATTGCCCTTTTGACTGCAAGGATCAAACAGCTTGAGGAGCATCTTAAGGTTCACCGGAAAGATTTTCATTCCCGCCGGGGGCTTATGAAGCTAATCGGGCAGAGAAGGGCGCTCCTAAATTATTTAAAAAGGACGGATTTCCTTCGCTACCAGAGCGTGATAAACAAGCTTGGGCTTAAGAAGTAAGGCTCTTGTCAAACAGAGATATCTGTATAAAATTTAACATGTGCCCCTGTAGCTCAGTAGGATAGAGCGTGAGATTCCTAATCTCAAGGTCGCAGGTTCGAGTCCTGCCAGGGGCGCATCTCTCAACATGCCAAACATCAAAGAAATCTTAGAAAAGCTTAATCCCGCTCAAAGGGAAGCGGTTGAAAGCATAGAAGGTCCTGTCCTTGTCATAGCCGGCGCTGGCTCAGGCAAAACCAGAACCTTAACGACAAGGCTTGCCTATCTTGTAAGCCTTGGAATCCCTGCTGAAAGGATCCTTCTTTTGACCTTTACTCGAAAAGCGGCTCGAGAAATGATTACCCGCGCTGAAGCCCTGGTTGGAAATTCCTGCGGTAAGGTTCAGGGTGGAACCTTTCATTCTTTGTGCCATTACATGCTAAGGCAGTATGGTTATCTCCTTGGGTTCAGTCCAAACTTTACTGTCCTTGACCGAGGAGATTCCGAAGACCTTCTAAACCTTTTAAAGAATAGTTTAGGTTTTCCTGGGGCAAAAAGGCACGCCCCAAAGAAGGAAACCTTAGCAAGCATCTTAAGCAAGATTAAAAATCAAGGCAAAACCTTAGAAGAAATTATCACTACCGAGTATCCAAACTTTGTAGACCTTATTCCTCAGATTGAGAGGCTTTTTAAAGAATACGAGCTTTACAAGAGAGAGCATCAACTGATGGACTATGACGACCTTTTGATAAACTGGCTTACCATCCTTAAGGATTATCCTCAGGTGAGGGAAGAGGTTGGAAGAAGGTATAACTACATCATGGTTGATGAGTATCAGGATACAAACCTTCTTCAGGGAGAGATCGTGGTTTACATGGCTTCTTCCCATCGGAATGTCATGGCTGTTGGCGATGATTCTCAAAGCATTTATGGCTTCCGCGGGGCAAACTATAGGAACATCTTTGATTTTCCTAAGCATTTCCCAGAAGCTCGAATTATCAAGCTTGAGCAGAACTACCGAAGCACCCAGCCAATCTTAGACCTCGCAAACGCCGTTATAGAACGCTCAAAGATCAAGTATACTAAGGTCCTTTTCACTGAAAAAAAGGAAGGACCAAAGCCCATCCTATTTCGAGCAAAAGATGACCATGCTGGAAGCGAATTTGTGGCGGATGAGATCTTAAGGCTCACGAACGAGGAGGGCGTCCCTCTATCTCAGATAGCGGTCCTCATGAGGGCAGCCTTTCATTCTTACGACCTTGAGCTTGAGTTAACGAAAAGGGGTATCCCTTTTGTAAAGTATGGTGGGTTAAAGCTCCTTGAATCTGCCCATATCAAAGATGTAGTGTCCATCTTGCGTATTTTGGTCAACCCTTATGATTTTCTTTCCTGGAACCGGGTGCTATTGCTTCTTGAAGGGGTAGGTCCAAGGTCTGCTGAAAGGATCGTAAATCTTCTAAAGACCTCTGACCTTGAAAGTGCAATCTTTAACATAAAAAGGCAGTTTTCTCAGCCTGAGCTTCAAAAGCTTCTCAATCTTTTTCAAGACTTAATGGGAAAGAGGTTGCCCCCTCTTGAAACCCTCTCTCAGGTGCTTTCATTCTATGAACCTATCTTTGAAAGAGCTTACTTTGAGGATGCTCACCGTAGGGAGCGAGACCTTGAAAGCTTGATAGCCCTCTCCGAAAAATACGAAACCCTTGAGGAGTTTTTAACTGACCTTGTGCTTGAGCCCATCTATTCAAGCGAGGTTGAAGGAGAAAGAAAGGAAGAAATTCTCACCCTTTCAACCATCCATTCAGCTAAGGGTCTTGAATGGCACACCGTCTTTGTCCTCTCGGTGATCGAGGGCAGGTTCCCCTCATCTTACAGTCTTTTAAACCCGGAGGAGCTTGAGGAGGAAAGACGGCTGTTTTATGTTGCCGTAACCCGAGCTAAAGAAAGGCTTTATTTAATTGCCCCGCTAACAATATATGTTCCAGGTGAAGGAAGGACCTTTGCTAAGCTTTCAAGGTTTTTGCAAGAGGTGCCAAAAGGGCTCTATGTAGAGTATGGTAGACAAGAGAAACCCATAGCTCAGGCTCAGAAAGAAGAAAAGGGAGCCTCGATCAACATGCCCTTTAAGGTAGGCGACCTTGTTCGCCATCCAAGGTTTGGTGAGGGTGAAGTCATGAAGGTTGTCGACCAAGAAAAAGTTATGGTAAACTTTGTGGGAAAGGGTCCGACGCTTCTTCATCTAAAATACGCAACCTTGGAGCGTTTAAGCCCTTAAAAAAGGAACTTAAATGACTGAAAAATTAAGCTTTTCTCTTAAGCTGCGGGAGCGGCTATCAGGAAGAAACCTAAGTTTAAACTCCTTTTCCAAACTTCCTACGAACATTTTAGACTTGCTGAAATCAGGGAAACTAAAACCTCTTTTGGTTTACCAAAAGAACATCTATCCGGTTCAAATTTTAATCCTTAACGACTATACCTTCAGTCTAAACAAGGAAGGCTTACCAAGCCTTCAACCCTTTGAGGTGTTTTTGCTCGTTATCCCTCAAGGAGATGTTCGCTACATCTTTCAAGCAAGGCTCAGCAAAGAAGAAGGTCAAAACTACATAGTCTCTATTATTGACCCTCGGAGCGAACCAAGGCTCTCAATTCCAAAACCTATTCCTACTTTTCTTTCTTTTATACCACCTGCTTATGTGAATAAACTTTTACAAAATGAGCATTATTATTTGCTGAGAGAGACAAACTTTGCTACGGAAGTAGATTTTATATCCAAGAAAGAAATTTATATCTACGATTTGGTGCTCGATGAAAAGTCGATGGTCGATGAGGAGTTTAAAAAGCATGTGCAGAGGGTCTTCCTAACTGGAATTTTGAAGGACCTTTCTCGTTCTGGAGCTTGTGTTACAACTAAAGGAAGGATTAATCTAACAGAGGATTCCTTAGTTTTTTACCTTCGCTTCGAAGTGCCAACTAAGGAAAGGCTTATGAAGTTTGCCCTTTTTAGTCTATTAAGAGATATTTCCTATCAGGAAGATAACACTAACCTACACTTTAGCTTTCTAACTAGTCTCAAGCCCGAGGTTTGGGCTCTTATCGAGAAAGAGTTAAAGGCGACCTATCAGGCTTAAGGCTAAATCAAGGGGTTCCTTTTTGAAGGATAGTTGCATCTTGACCAAACCTTTCTGAGCTTCAACCCTACCAACCTTAATTCCCTCTACATTTTTTAGGGCAGACCGAAGCCGAGGAACAAGGTCTGAGTTTTTAAAGATTAAAAAGAGGTTTGCACCCTTCTCCTCTACCTGAAGGATTCCATGCCTTCTCATGAGAAGCTTAAGATGATAGATTTTGAGAAGGGTTTCCGCCTCCTTTGGCATCCTTCCATACTTATCTTCAAGCAGACCCTTGAATTCAAAAAGGTCTTCCTCGGTTTTGCATAACACGAGTTCCCGATAGAGGCTAAGCCTTTCCTCTGGGTCTGGGACATAACTCTGAGGGATGTAGGCTTGCACTCTAAGGTTTACCTCGGGCTCCCAGTCCTCGATCCTTTCACCTTTCAGGGCTCTTATCGTGTTTTCAAGGAGCTCAAGGTAGAGCTCATAGCCTACGGCGTTTATATGTCCTGACTGATTAAGCCCAAGGAGCTCTCCTGCTCCACGGATTTTAAGGTCGCTCATCGCAAGCTTAAAACCTGAGCCAAGCTCTGTATGCTGTAAGAGGGCTCGAAGCCTCTTTCTTGCCTCCTCGGTTAGGCTATTTAGGTCAGGAACAAGGAGATAGGCATAGGCTTGGACATCAGCCCTTCCAACCCTTCCCCTTAGCTGATAAAGGTCGGCAAGCCCGAACATGTCAGCACGGTTGATGATGATGGTGTTTGCGGTTGGTATGTCAACCCCACTCCCAATGATGGGCGTGCAGACAAGGACATCTACCTCCTTTTTTAAAAATTTATAAAGATTTTTTTCTAAAACTTCTTCAGGCATCTGTCCATGGATAACCTCAACGCGAGCCGAAGGAACAAGCGCTTTTATAAAATGGGCAAGGGAGGCTAACCCCTTTATCCTTGGATGAACAAAATAGACCTGCCCCCCTCGGCTAAGCTCAGCCTCTATCGCCGATTTTATAACTTCTCTGTCAAACCTTGCAAGATAGGTAGTAATGGTCTTTCTGCCCTGGGGAGGGGTCTCGATCACTGAGAGGTCAAAGATGCCAAGAAGGCTTAGCTGTAAGCTTCTTGGTATAGGCGTTGCCGAAAGGATGAGCACCTTCGTTGACTTCTTTAACTGCTTTAGCCTTTCCTTTTGCTTTACCCCGAAGCGGTGCTCCTCATCGATTATGAGCAACCCAAGGTCCTTAAACTGGACATCTGAAGATAAAAGCCTGTGTGTGCCGATGACCACCTGAACCTTCCCCTTAGCTAAGCCCTCCAAGGTTTCTTTAATTTCCTTTGGGCTCCTTAGCCGGGAAAGAACGCCCACTTCAAAGCCAAAGGGGCTTAGCCTTTCTTTAAAGGTTTGATAATGCTGTTCCGCAAGGATGGTTGTCGGAACAAGCACAGCAACCTGTTTCCCATTGTAGGCGGTAATAAAAGCTGCCCTAAGAGCAACTTCGGTCTTTCCAAAGCCTACATCCCCAACGACAAGCCTTTCCATTAGCTTGTCTTGACAAAGGTCAGAGAGGACATCCTCGATCGCGCTTGCCTGGTCTGGCGTTTCCTCATAGGGGAAAGTGTTTACAAACTGCTGATAGGCAAGGGCTGGAAAGCTTAAAGAGTAGCCGGGCATGGCTTTTCGTTCGGCGTAGATGGTAAGGATCTCTTGAACCACCTCGGTAAGGCGCTTTTCTACCTCCCTTCTTCGTTTAAGGAAGGTTTGCTTCCCGAGTTTATCAAGCCTTGGCTCCTTATCGGAGACGCCTACATAAGGATAGAGCTCATCAAGCCTTGCCGGTGGAAGGTAGAGTTTATCACCATCGGCATACTCAATCTCCAAAAAGTCTCCTTCCATTCCGTTTACCGCTAAAGTCTTTAGCCCAAGATACCGCCCGATGCCATAGGTTCGATGAACGACAAAGTCTCCAGGCTTTAGGTCCTCAAACCTTCTAAACCTTCCCTTGGGCTTTGCCTGAGGGGTTTTAGCGGAGCGCTTTCCAAAAAGTTCAAACTCAGAGGTAACGCAGATTGCCTCTTGAGGAAAGATAAAGCCTCTTCGCAGGTCGCCTGAAACAAAGGTCAATCTTTCTAAGTCATGGGCTCCCCGGCTTTCAAGCCCAGCTTGAATAACCTCTTTGGCGTGGGATGAGGCCACGAACAGATAAACGCTATAACCTTCCTCAAGTAGCTCAAGAAGGGTGGAAAAGCCTTCTTCAATTCTGTCAGAATGGGGTCTTTCTTTTTTCAGCAAGAGGTCTTTTACTTCTTTTATTTCAAAGGTGAGGGATGGCTCGTTGGCGTAAGATGCTTCTCTGGCGATGATGTTTTCAGCTCTTTCAAGGGTTGCGAAGAGTTCTTGAGGAGGAATGTAGAGTAAGGATTCCTCAAAGATGAGCCGTCCTCTTTCCTTTGCCCGATGGGCTAACGCTGAGGTCTTATCCCAGAATTCATAGGCTTTTTCTTTAAGGGTTTCTGGCTCATACAAAAGAAAAAGGGGCTTTTCTACAGAGTTTTCAAAGAGGGCTTTGAGGTTTGGAAAGAAAAGGGGAAGGAGAAAATCCTCATTTTCAAGGACCTTCCGATGTTCAACCTGCGATAGAAGCTCGCCTAAACGCTCAGGGTAAATCTTATCCTTAAAGCTTAAGAGCCTTTCATAGATGGGTTTAGTTTCCCTTGGGAAGAAGGCTTCCCTTGCGGGCAGAATGATAAGCTCTTCTAAAGGTTTTATGCTCTTTTGGGTTTGGCAATCAAAGAGCCTTAAGCTTACGACTTCGTCGCCAAAGAATTCGACCCTTGCAGGATGGTCATACTGGGGTGAGAAGATATCGACCACCATTCCCTTTACGCTAAAGCTACCCTTTTCCTCAACTACTCCCACCCTCTCGTATCCAAGGTTGACAAGCCCTTCAACAAAGGCTTCTCTTGGAATTTCCTCTCCGGGTATGAGGTAGATGTATTCGCTCCGTAAGACCTCTCGGGGAATGGTTTTTCTCATCAAAGCTTGGATGGTTGTAGCAATAACCTTAAGTATAGGGAGCTCCCAGAGGACTTTTAACCTTTCAAACTGTGCTGAAGTTATGGCAATGCTTTCGGAAAAGGGAAGAACTGGAGTTGAAGGAAAGTAAGCTGACTTTTGCTTGGAAAAAAAGGAAAAAACATTCAAAAAATCAAGACAATCCCGTTCTTCTGGGAAAAGGGCAAAGATTTTATGGTTTTCTATTAGCTTTTCGTTTTTAGCTAAGAAGTAGCCAACAAAAGAGGGGTTTATTCT
>WYEG01000066.1 GCA_009903935.1 Caldimicrobium sp.
TTAAAGAGATAGGACGCTCCTTACCTTATAGTCAATTTTTCTCCTACCTTAAGCCTGAACCAGGGCTTTACGATTTTTTAAGGTGGGCTAAAGAGCGTTTTTATGTTGCCCTTTGCACCAACCGAACGACTTCAACCATTCCCCTTCTTAAGCATTTCAACCTCTTAGAATTTTTTCATCTTATCAGGACAGCTTTGGAATACCCAAAGCACGACCCTCGTGCCCTTTCTACCATCTTAGAAGCATTCAAGGTTGAGCCCAAAGAGACTTTATATGTTGGTGATTCTGAAGTTGATGCCAAGCTCTGCCAAGCGGTGGGCGTGCCTTTGATAGCCTATAAGAATAAAAGTTTGCCTGCCATCCATTGTGTTAATGATTTCTGGGAACTTTTAACCTTTCTTCAACAATTTCGAGTAGCTTGAGGCTGTTCAAAAAAGTTCCCTACTCCGTCCTACCGAGCGTCCTTTTTTGTCCTGCCGAGCCCCCATTTTTGTCCTGCCGAGCGATAGCGAGGCATCCCTCGCTTCATTCAGGACGGCGTCCCCCTCCACTTTGTCCTCCCGAGGCGCGTAAGCGCCGAGGGACCCCTCGGCTAACGCCTCGGGGTGACAAAAAAGGGGTGGCTCGGGGAGTAGCTTGCCCCAATAGAATAAAAACCTTATAATCTCTTTAGAGGTGGTAGCAGTGACTGTTACCGTGCCCAAGCCAAAAATAAAGTATACCTATGAAGACTATAAAAGCCTTCCCGTTTGGGAAAACAAGCAGTATGAACTCCTTGACGGAGACCTTATTATGGTCCCAGCACCTTCTACATATCATCAGAAAATTTCTGGTCAAATTTATTTTTTTATCAAGCTTTTTATTGAAAAAACTGGTTCAGGAGTGATTTTTTATTCCCCAATAGATGTTGTTTTAGAGGGTGAAGAGGGTTGCGATGTGGTTCAGCCGGATATAATCTTTATTTCTAAAGACCGATTAGACATCATCAAGGAAGAAGAGATAAGAGGCGCTCCGGATTTGGTAATAGAGATACTCTCACCCGCTACGGAGAAAAAGGATAGGTTTTACAAGAAATCGTTATACGCAAGACATGTGGTTAGAGAATACTGGATTGTCGACCCAGACAAGAAAACAATAGAACTCTATACCTTGACTGAAGAGGGGTTCAAACTTCATCATGAATATACGGTTGGAGATATCTTAAGGTCCATAGTCTTAGAAGGTCTCGAGATAGATTTAAAAGATATATTTTAAGGCTTATGAGCGCGCTTTACGACAAAGCGACTTCGCCTCTTTCTTCAATAAAGGGTAAATCTTCGATAGGAATTAACTTCCTTAACTCGCAAAAGAGCTTTGCCGAATAGCTTACTCCAACTAATCTTCCCTTTTCCATTTTAACTGGAACTATCACGAAGAGGTTCCTTTTGGCTCGAGTAAAGGTCACATACATAAGGTTGATCATCTCCATGAATTCCTTTGCCCTTTCCTCAAGGTAGGCTCCCCACTCAGAGAGGTCGTTTAATTCAGATTTTTTCCCTAAAAAGAAGCCTATTTCTGTTTGAAGCCGAAGAGGGAAGCTTTCTCCCCAACCCCCTTTTGGCTTTGGATAGTCAAGAACGCTTATTACGTTATCAAACTCAAGCCCCTTTGCGCTGTGGATGGTCATTAGGGTTACTTCAGCTCTTTCTGAAAGGCTTGGACTTCTTCCCTTAACTTCCTCGATTAGAAATGAAAGTAGGCTTTGAAGACTATGGCCCTCCCTCTGTTTGAATAGAATTAGGGAAAGAAGGGTGTAAAAAAATGGCTTTTCATTAGGAAATTTTTTAGAAAGACTTAAACTTTTCCATAGATGCTGTAGAAAATCGTAGGGAGTTAGAAGCTTTCCTTTTTGCAGAGGCTTAAGAATGTTTTTTTCAAAAAATTCAGGATGAGAAGACTTAAGGTAATCCCATAGAGTAGGGGTAGATTCCTCGGCTTTCGTCTCGGAATCACCCAGCAAGGTCTTGTGGGAAGTTTTTAGCCGGGCATAGTTTACTAAAATCTCTCTCCCTATTTCGGGGAAGATGTTGGCTAAGACCTTAGCTAAGGCTAACTCATTATTTTCATCAAGAAGGAGCTCAAGATAACCGAGAAGACCATGAACAAAAGGAGACTTGTTAAGCTTGGCTAACTCCTTTGAGGTTAAGCTAAAGCCCTTTTCCCATAAAAATTGATAAAGCTCTGAAAGGGCATCATTCTTAAAAAGTAGAACCGCTGTATCAGACTGCTTTTCTGAAGCTTCATCCTTAGCCTTGACCTCTTCTAAAAAGTCTTTTATTACTTCATGAATTTTATCCTTAGGCAAGCTTTTGCCGTCTTTCACTTTCAAATAATATATAACAACTTTCCCGTTGTAATTATTTTCACAGGTTTGCTCAAGGTCTTTAAACATTTCTTTGAGCTTTTCACAAAAAAGCGGGGCAAAGGAGCTAAAGAAAAATTCTTCTACTTCTTTTGGGGGTTTATTGTTTTTGTCTTTAGGTTCGAGACCTGAGTAAGCTTTAAGTAAAGGGAAAATTAAACTATCAACCCTCTCTGTTTTCAACGGGAAAAAGAGGGCATTGTTGAATTTTACGATGTTCTTACAGCTTCGATAGTTTTTATCAAGCTTTTGCTCGTAAACTTTGTAGCCTTTTTCAACCAGGGAGGTTTTCCAGGAAAAAAGGTAATCTGGGTCTGCTCCGCGCCAGCGATAAATGGACTGCTTTGGGTCCCAGGCAAGGTAGATCGGGTGCCCCTCAGCCAATAGATTTTCTAATATTGGGCTTAAGTTATGATAGTGCAGAATGTCTGTGTCCTGGGATTCATCCTTTATCAAACACTCAACCCTACCAAGCTTAAAGTAAATCCAGGGGAGTAAGCCCTCATCTGAAATATACCTTTTCAGCTTTTCCTTCCAAAATCCCATGTAGACCTTGCGATGAGAAAGGAGGATCCGCTCTAAGTCCTGTTTAAGCTCTTGAAGTAGATTGTAGTAGTATATAGCTCTTTTATAAGGCGTCTTCTCATTAGGTCTATCCTTGGAAGAAGAGCTTAGCTCAACCTCTTTCCCTCTGACCTGCTGCTCTATGTAGTCTTTTAATGTTTTTATTAGTTTTGATTTAAGGTTAATTGTGCCCTTTTCCTCTTCTTCAAGGATAAAGTCTATTAGCTCAACAAGAAGGGAGAAAAGCTTTTCATTTTCCTTTGCCCGTGAATAGAAGTTTAAAAGAGCCATCTCCAAGAAATCTTCTGACAGGTTTTTTTCAACCGATAACTGAGAGGGTAGCTCAAGCTCGTAGGCTAAACCCCGAAAAAGTCGATAAAGATAGCTGTCTATAGTGCTTACCTGAAGCTTATGATAGTAAAGAAAAAGATGGTTCAAAAGTTCTTGAGCCAATTCCGGTGAAAGACCGGTCTCTCTCGATAGAGCTTCTCCCCTCTCCGTAGAGAGGGCAATCTCTTCCAAAAAGGTCAAAATCCTTTCCTTCATCTCAAAGGAAGCCTTGTTCGTAAAGGTAAGGACTAAGATGCTTGAAAGGAGAGGGGGATATCCCTCTCCTTGGGTTGATTTAAGGTTAATCCGTTTAGCAAGTTCTTTGAGATAGTTTAAGGCTAAAGTATAGGTCTTTCCGCTTCCTGCGCTTGCCGAAAGTAAATAAACCATACCCTTTACTTCATAGCCGCTCCAGCAACCGTCCCAAGCACAGTAATAGGAACTTGCTCTTCAACTCCTTTTGCGGCACGGTTTACACTGCGAAGGGTCCTTTTGGCTTCGTTGTAAAGAGATTCATCTTTAACCAGCTTACCAAGCGTCCCTTCTCCTCTTTCTATCTTAGTAACGATGTTGTGTAAGCTTTGAGAGGTGGCTCTTAAGTCTTTGGATAAGGCTTTCAGGTCTTTATAAAGCTCTTCATCGCTTATCAGCTTCCCAAGAGTTCCCTCGCCCTTTTCAAGCTTTTTAGCTACTTTTTCTAAGGATTGCGAGGTGTTCTTGAGATGATTGTAAAGCTCCTCATCCTTTATCAGCTTCCCAAGAGTTCCTTCCCCTTTTTCAATCTTAGCCGAAAGGATCTTTAGGTTTTCGGCAGTCGTAGTCAAATCTCGGTATAGCTTTTCATCGGTTAAGAGTTTACCCAGAGTTCCCTGTCCTTTTTCTACCTTTTCAGCGATGCTTTTAATGCTTGCACTTGCCTCCCGGAAGTTTGCTACCAAAGCTTTGAGGTTCTCCTGCCCTTCTTTAGTGCCGAGCAGCTCTTTTAAACCCTCTACCGTTGGTCCTATGCTTGCAAGAATTTGGTCAAGGTCAACAGGGCTCTCAGTTTTGGCTATCATCCCCCCTTCAGGAAGAAACCTTGCAGAGCTGCCAGGTCTTATCTCGATAAACTTATCTCCAAGAACACCAAAGGTCCGAACAACAGCAACCGCATCCTCCTGAACTTTATACTGTTGGAAGATGTTCATCTCAACCTTAGCCTTTCCCTGAGGTGTAAGCTCGATGTTCCCCACCTTCCCGATCTGCACCCCAGCCATCTCAACCTTTGCTCCACGGATCAATCCTGAGACAGAATCAAAGACAGCATATAGCTTGTAAGTGTTTTTGGGAGTGAAGGCTTCCTGAGCAAGCCTCACTGTAAGAAAAAATAGAGCAACCAACCCAAGAAAAACAAATATTCCAACTTTGACCTCTGTCTTTCCTCTATCCTTCATGGCTTACCTCCTTTGCCCCATCTATGAGGGCAGAATCTAAGAATTTTCTTACAAAAGGATGGTTCGAATTTCTTATTTCCTCAGGTGAGCCTATCTGGGCAATTACACCTTCATGTAAAAAGGCAATCTGATCCGCATAATGTAGTGCTAAGGGGACATCATGGCTTATGATTACGCAGGTTAGGTTAAAACGATTTTTCACCTCCATGATAAGGTCAAGGATAGACCTCTGCAAGATGGGGTCAAGACCGGTTGTAGGCTCATCAAAGAGGATCACTTGAGGATGAAGGGCAAGGGTCCTCGCTAAGGCGGCCCTTTTTCTCATGCCACCTGAAAGCTCTGATGGATACTTATCCTTAGCTTCAAGCAATCCTACCGCGGATAAAAGTTCATCAACCTTTCTTTCTATCTCATTTTCAGGTAATTTAGCATGCTCGATCAGAGGGAAAGCCACATTTTCCCCAACGGTCATGGAATCAAAAAGGGCACCCTCTTGGAAAAGATAACCGATCTTTTTTCTGACCTCCTGCCATTCCTTTTCGTTAAGCTTAGTAAGGTCCCTGTTTTCAAACCAGATTTCCCCTTCATCAGGGCTTAACAAGCCTACAAGATGTTTGAGAAGCACACTTTTCCCAGTTCCACTCTGCCCCATGATAAAGGTAGTCTTCCCCTCAGGTATTACCAGATTAACGCCTCTTAAAACCTGAAAACCGTTAAAGCTTTTCTTTAGATTTTTAATGGTTATCATGTCTCCTTTTTCCTTCCGTCATTCCAAGCGCAAGCAAAGGTTCTCCTAAAAAAATAGCGTCGTAAGAATATAGTCAAAAATAAGTATCCCTACGGAAGAAATGACCACTGCTTCGGTGGTTGCCTTTCCAACCCCTTCGGCACCTCCGCTTGCGTAATAGCCCTTGTATCCGCACACAGAAACCAAAAAGGCTCCAAAGAAGATAGACTTATAGATACCAGACATGATGTCTTGGAGCTCAACCATGTCTTCCATCCGAGCCATGAAAATACCGTGGTCTATACCAAGGACCATTACTCCCACGACATATCCACCAGCTATTCCGATTAGGTTTGCCATAGCTGTTAGAAGTGGGACTGTTATAACCCCTGCCCAAAGCCTTGGAGTTATAAGGTATTGAATGGGGTTTACGGCCATCATCTTCAAGGCATCTATCTGTTCAGTGATGCGCATCGAACCAAGCTCTGCGGTGATGGCTGAGCCAGCCCGTGCTACCACCATGATAGCGGTAAGAACCGGTCCAAGCTCCCTTGTTAGTGTAAGGGCTACTACGCCCCCAAGCACGCTCTGCCCACCAAACTTAACCAAAGCATGATGAACCTGATAGGCTGTAACCATCCCTGAAAAAAGGGCAGTTAAGCTCACTACAAGCCAAGATTTGACCCCTATGAATTCCATGTGTTTGATAAAAAGCCTTGCCCTAAAAGGTCTGCTAAAGGTAGCTAAAAGGCTCTGCCAAAAAAAGATGAAGACCCCACCACAATCTCTGAGGAACTTGAGAAAGAGACTTCCTAAGTGATAAAAAAGGTTCATTCTACAATGGCTCCTCTATCAGCTGAGCTTACCAAAGCTTGATACTTTTTCAAGATACCGCTAATTTTTTTTCTTGGAGGCTTCCATCTTTTTCTTCTCTCAGCAAGGACCTCTTCAGGTACCTTTAGGTCGATCCTCCTTGCTGGGATATCGATTTCGATGATGTCTCCATCCTCAACCAGAGCAATGGGGCCACCTTCTTGAGCCTCAGGAGAAACATGCCCTACACAGGCACCACGCGTGCCTCCGCTAAACCTACCATCAGTGACCAGGGCTACAGACTCCGAAAGACCCATCCCAGCGATAGCCGAAGTTGGGGAGAGCATCTCCCTCATACCCGGTCCCCCCTTCGGACCCTCATACCTTATCACCACAACATCACCGGGTTTTATCTTTCCGCTGAGAATGGCTGAATAGGCTTCTTCCTCGGAATTAAACACCCGTGCCGGACCAGAATGTCTGAGCATCTGAGGGACAACAGCGCTTGTCTTCACCACAGAGCCCTTAGGGGCAAGCGTTCCATAAAGAACCGCAATCCCACCCTCTTTATGATAGGGGTCCTCAACCGGTCTTATCACCTCTCTGTTTCTTACCTCAGCTTTTTTGATGATTTCTCCTACAGTCAATCCGGAAACAGTCTTTGCCGAGAGGTCAATCAAGTTAAGCTTAGAAAGCTCCTTCATCACTGCAGGTATGCCCCCTGCATGATGTAGGTCTGGCACGCTATGCGGGCCAGCAGGGATGAGCTTTGCAAGAACTGGGGTCTTTTTGGATACCTCGTCAAAGTCCTTTAAAGAAAGGTCAACGCCAGCCTCATGCGCTATGGCTAAGAGATGAAGGACAGTGTTTGTTGAGCAACCAAGCGCCATGTCAACCGCTATGGCGTTTAAGAAGGAGTTTTTGTTCACCAATCTTTTCGGAGTTAGATTTTTCTTCACAAGCTCAACGGCTCTTTTTCCCGTTTCTTTGGCTAAACGAATTCTATCGGAGTAGACTGCGGGTATGGTTCCGTTCCCGGGTAGGGCAAGACCAAGGGCTTCGCTCAAACAGTTCATAGAGTTTGCGGTAAACATTCCGGCGCAGGACCCACAGGTTGGACAGGCGCAAGCTTCAAGCTCGGAGAGCTCCTCCTCGCTCATTTCCCCCTTTTTTACCCTGCCTATAGCTTCAAAAGCCGAGATCAGATTAACCTCCTTTCCTTTATACTTTCCAGTTAACATTGGTCCACCGGCGATGATGATGGCTGGAATGTTTAAGCGAAAGGCAGCCATCAGCATCCCTGGGGTAATCTTGTCGCAGCTTGTCACTAAGACAAGCCCATCAAAGGCATGAGCCATGGCCATGATCTCGATAGAATCCGCTATCAGGTCCCTGCTTGGTAGAGAATACTTCATGCCTTCATGGTTCATGGCAATTCCGTCGCAGACTCCGATAACGCCAAACTCAACCGGAACCCCTCCCGCAGAAAGCACCCCGGCCTTAACCGCCTCTACAAGGTTTCTTAAATGGATGTGCCCTGGGATGATCTCATTGAAGGAGTTGGCAATGCCGATCAAGGGCTTCTTCAAATCATCGTCCGAAAATCCAAGAGCCCTAAGAAGAGACCTATGCGGCGCCCTCTCAACCCCTTTTTTAATCCTATCGCTTCTCATGATGCCCTCCTTTATTGTATAGAACAATTTTATTATATTTATCTTGCCCTTGCTGTCAAGCAAATCTGTATTATTTTTAAGTAAATCCAAAAGACAAAGGGGGTCTAAAAAAATGAGGGAAGCAGTTGAACAAGCCTTAGCCAAGGTGAGACCTATGCTCCAAGCAGACGGGGGAGATGTTGAGCTTGTGGAAGTGACCGAGGATGGTGTGGTAAAGGTCCGTCTAAAGGGAGCCTGCGGTTCCTGCCCAATGTCTCTCATGACTCTAAAGCATGGCATCGAACGCTACCTAAAAAGAGAAGTCCCTGAAATTACGGAAGTAGTCGCAGTTTAGAGGGGAGAAGCCTATGGCCAGGGTTACGGTGGAGGATTGTCTTAAAGTAGTTCCAAGCAGGTTTAGGCTTATCCATCTCGTCATAAAGAGGGTAAAACAGTTAAGGGAAGGGGCTGAGCCCTTGATAAAATCTGACAACAGAGAGATCGTCACCGCCTTAAGAGAAGTTGCCGCAGGGCTCATCACTCCTGAGACCATAGATCGTTACGCCAAGAAGGAAAAGCCTGCATCACCTTACGACATCTCGGAAATCCTTAAACAAAAAAGCCCGAAGCTCTAAAGCTCCATGCAGAATTACAAGGATTATTATGCCATCCTCGGAGTGCCAAGAAATGCTACTCAGGAGGAGATAAAAAGAGCCTATCGCAGGTTAGCCTTAAAGTATCATCCCGACCGGAACCCAGGCAACAAAGAAGCGGAAGAAAAATTCAAAGAGATCTCCGAAGCTTACGAAGTTCTATCCGACCCTGAAAAAAGAGCTATCTACGATAGTCAGGGCTACGCCGGGCTCCGTTCTCATGGTTTTAGAGGCTTTGAAGATATTTCGGATATCTTTAGTGCCTTTTCTGACCTTTTTGAAGAGTTCTTTGGCTTTTCTCCGAGGGAGGAGCAAAGAAGGAGAGATGGTGCAGACATTTCAACCGAAGTCTGGCTAAACTTTGAAGACCTCTTCACAGGTAAAGAGGTTAAGGTCAGCTATAGCAGACACGAAGCCTGCCCTACCTGTGGCGGTGTTGGGTATGATAAGGAAAAGGGAACTAAGGTATGCTCTGTTTGTGGAGGAAAAGGCAGGGTGACCTATGTGGAAGGCTTCTTTAGGCTTTCCTATACCTGTCCAGACTGCCGAGGGCGAGGATTTGAGTATGTTGAAATCTGCCCCACCTGCCGTGGAAAGGGGCTTATCTTAGCTGAAAGGGAGCTTAAAGTAGAAATTCCTCCTGGAGTTGAAGACGGCACCATCTTTAGGGTTCCAGGGGAAGGTGAGGCTGGGCTCTATGGGGGAAGACCTGGTGACCTCTATCTTAGGGTTCGCGTCAAGCCTCATCCCTACCTTTACCGGAAGGGACAAGATGTTTACTTAAATCTTAGGGTTCCTTTGATCTCAGCTCTTCTTGAAGAGGAAATCACTATCCCCTATGTTAACGAGGAGTTAAAGATTAGGATACCCAAAGGAGTTCAACCAGGTGAAGAGATAACTATCAAAGGGAAAGGTTTACCAAGTAAGGATGGTAGGCACCGTGGGGACCTAATCGTCATTCTTGAGGTAGAGCTTCCGAAAAAGATTTCCCAAAAGGCTAAAGAACTTCTCAAGGAATTAGCTAAGGAAGAGGGCTGGGACGGTGGGGCAGAGCCCATTATCCTTAGTCCAACCTCTCAAGAAGAAAGAGAGGCAAAGGGCAAGAAAAGAGGGGGTTTTTGGGAAAGGTTAAGGTTTCGCTAAGGAGAGGCATCAACCTTGGCTGAGTTTACTCATTTGAAAGCTGACGGCTCCTTACACATGGTAGATGTTTCGGCTAAGGGTTCGACAGAAAGAAAAGCTATAGCCAAGGCAAACATTGTGTTTCCTCCTGAAATCTATCCTAAGGTTTTAGCTCAAGACCTCCCTAAAGGGGATTTTTTAGCCTGTGCCAGAGTGGCAGGCATCTTAGCGGCTAAAAAGACCTCGGAGCTTATCCCTCTATGTCATCCCTTACCCATAAGCCAGGTCCAGGTCGACTTTAAGTTTCTACCAGAAAGCTATGCTTTAGAAATCACGGCTGAGGTAAAGACGGTTGCCCAAACCGGGGTAGAGATGGAAGCCTTGACCGCCGTTACCGTAGCAGCTCTTACGGTTTACGACATGTGTAAAGCCTTGCACAAAGGGATAAGAATAGAAAACATCCGCCTTGTGTACAAAAGCGGTGGAAAAAGCGGTGAAGTTGTGTTAGAGTAGGCAAGCAAAAAAAGAGGAGGGGGTATGGACAAGGAGAAACTCCAGTTCTTCAAGGAGCTTCTTTTGAAAAGGCGGGAGGAGATACTGAGGGAAGTTGAATCTACAAGAAAGGAGCTTGAAGAGGCGGCAGAAAATCTCCCCGATGCTTTAGACCTTGCGGAAAGGGAATCAAGGCTTGCCTTTGAGCTAAGGCTTAGGGATAGGGAGCAGAAGCTTTTAAAGAAGATAGAGAAAGCCTTAAGAAAGATAGAAGAGGGGACCTACGGCATCTGTGAAGCCTGCGGGGCGGAGATAGATGAAAAAAGGCTTATGGCTCGTCCAGAAGCCACTCTTTGCATCGATTGCAAAAGGGCGCAGGAGCGGATGGAGCGCATCAAAGGTGAATGAAGTTTATTCAAGTCCTCTCGGCAAGCCAAAACAACCTTAAAGGCTTTGACCTATATCTTCCCTTTTATCATCTTATCGTTGTTACCGGTGTTTCCGGAGCTGGTAAATCAAGCTTAGTCTTTGATACCCTCTACGCTGAAGGGCAAAGAAGGTATCTTGAGACCTTTTCTTCCTATGTTCGGCAATTCCTTGAAAGGCTACCAAGACCTCGGGTTAAAGAAATCCTAAACATCCCTCCAGCCTTAGCCTTCCCTCAGGGAAACTTTATCCGCACCTCCCGTTCAACTGTAGGAACCCTTACCGAAGTTAGCAACTTCGTAAAGATGCTCTTCTATCAAGCAGGAAAACCCTTCTGTCCAATCTGCAAAAGAGAAGTTTTGCCAAGCAATCCAAGCCTAATCGCCGAGGATATAATAAAGAGCTTTCCTGGGCAAAGGGTCTTGGTGCTCGCACCTCTTCGAAAAGAAACCTCAGCAGAATACCTAAAGCAAGGACTTTTGGCTGAGGGGTTTTCTCGGGTGTTCATCTCCGGGCGAGTTTGTGAACTTGAAGAGGTAGAGAGCCTTCCTGAAGAGTTTGAGGTGGTGCTCCATAGGCTTATCGTCCGAGAGGAGACAAAATCAGAGCTCATTTCTTCTCTTGAGCTTGCCTTTAAGCTTTCAGACAAGGTAAAAATAAGAACTGTCTACGGAGAGGAGAAGGCTTACGCATTAAAGGAGGAATGTCCTAACTGCGGTTATATCTTTCCTAAGAAGACGCCTGCCCTATTTTCCTTCAACACGGCTCAGGGTGCCTGCCCGGAATGTAAAGGCTTTGGGAGCTTGCTTGTCGTTGACCTTGAAGCTTTGGTCAAGGAACCTCGGAAGTCTTTAGCCAAGGGAGCCATCCCTATCCTTGATTATCCAGCCATGACCGAGGTAAAGCTTGACCTATTTTCCTACCTACGGGAAAAAGGAATACCCGTTGACATCCCTTTTTCTCAGTATCCTGAAGAGGTTAAGAGGCTTATCTTTGAGGGAGAGGGAAAATGGTATGGGTTTAAGGAGGTTGTGGATTGGCTGTATGCCCATCGGTATAAGCCCCACTTTCGCATCCTTTTAGCCAAGCTAAGAAGAGAGGTCACCTGCCCAACCTGCAAAGGCACAAGGTTTAATCCTCAGGCCCTTCTTTTTCGGATAAAAGGGCTTTCTGTCGCTGATTTCTACCGTCTTGAAGTCAAGGACCTTATCTCATTTCTTGAAGGTTTTGTCCAAGATGGCTTGCCCTATGCTGAGGAGAGGTTGGCAAGGGAGGTTTTAAGGCGGGTTAAGTATCTACAAGAGGTAGGCTTAGACTATCTAACCCTTGGAAGGGCAAGCAAAACCCTATCCGGAGGAGAGGTCTCTCGCTGTCTTCTAACAAGAGCCTTATCCTCAGACCTTGCAGAAACGCTCTACCTTATCGATGAGCCAACGACGGGGCTTCATCCTCTTGATACCTCCCGGGTGCTTGGTTTCATGAAAAAGCTTGTCCAAAGGTCAAACACTGTGGTTGTGGTGGAGCACGACCCGGAGGTGATCCTGTCTGCCGATTTCCTCGTTGAACTTGGACCAGGAGGTGGGGAAGGGGGAGGATACTTACTCCATGCTGGAGACCCAAAAAAGATCTTGGAGCTTGAAACCCCTACAGGAGTTGCCCTAAGAGAGCTTGCTGAAAATAGGTCTATACCATCTGAAAAACAAAAAAACTCTTATAAGACAAAAAAATACCTGACCTTTAAAGAATGTCGAGCTCAAAACTTAAAGGGCTTTGACCTCGAGGTTCCCCTATCAGGCATAACGGTGATCGTAGGTGTTTCAGGCTCGGGGAAATCTACGCTTCTTGAAGAGGTGGTTGCAAAAACGCTCCTTGAGGTAAAAGAAGGGGGAAGACCGTCTAACTGTAAAGAAGTAGTGGGAATAGATAAGGTCGGTCCTCTCTGGAATGTTCACTTTCTTACTCAAGAAAGCTTAGCCAGGTCTCCACGAGCCGTAGTGGCAACCTACATTGACATCTATCCCTATATCAGGAAGCTCCTTGCAAGCACTGAGGCTGCAAAATCACTTGGCTTCACTGAAGGACATTTTTCCTTCAACTCTCCTTCTGCTCAGTGCCAAAACTGCCGAGGTCTTGGGTATGAGGTGGTTGAGCTTCAGTTTTTATCTGACCTTGTCATACCCTGTGAGGTCTGCCAAGGTAAAAGGTTTAGAGAGGAAATCCTTGAGGTCAGATGGAGGGGGAAGAACATAGCTGAGATCCTTGAGTTTACTGTGCAGTCAGCTTTGGAGTTCTTTGGTGGACATCGGGAGATTAGGCGAGCCCTTGAGGTGCTTGACCGGCTTGGGCTTTCCTACCTCAAGCTTGGGCAACCCCTTTCTACCCTCTCAGGCGGGGAGGCTCAACGCCTAAGGCTTGCCGAACTTTTGATCAAGGTTAAGTTTGGGAAGGACTTTATCCTCCTTGATGAGCCAACCGTTGGTCTTCACCTTCAGGATGTAAAGCATCTTATCCACACTTTTGAGCTCCTAAGGGAAGAAGGACATACCATCATCATCGTTGAGCACCATCCTGAGGTCATGCTCTGCGCAGACCACATCGTGGAGCTTGGTCCCGAAGGAGGAGAAAATGGAGGCTATCTTTTGTATCAGGGGGATTTGAAGGGTCTCCTAAAAGCTGATACTCCAACCTCGAAGGCTCTAAAAGAATATCTGTCTCCTCACCACTTTACTAATTTGAAAGAAGCTAAGCCCGTCCTTCCTGAGAAAAGCCGAGAGGAAAAGGTCATCTCTCTTCGGGGTGTTAAGCACCACAATCTAAAAAACCTTGACCTTGACCTTCCACGGGAAAAGCTGATCATTGTAACTGGGGTTTCTGGCTCAGGAAAGTCTACCTTAGCCTTTGATGTGATCTTTTCTGAGGGGCAGAGGCGCTTTCTTGAGACCCTACCCGGCTACTTTAGGCAGTTTATCAAGGTGCATGAAGAGCCAAACGTTGACCTGATAACCGGGCTTCCTCCAACCGTTGCCCTTGAACAAAGGTCTGGAGAGCTCTCTCCTCGCTCAACGGTTGGCACGCTAACTGAAGTCCTTCCCTATTTAAGGCTCCTTTATAGCCGAGTGAGCAAAGCCTTCTGTCCATCCTGCGGAAAACTCATCGAACCAAGGACCGAAGAAGAGCTCCTTAGCCTGGCAGAAAGTTTATACCCTAAGCATTCAGGCAAAGAGATAAAAGTTCTTGCTAACCTTGTTCGGCATCGAAAAGGGCATTTTCGTCCCCTTTTTGAACGCTATCTTAAAAGGGGTTATCATTCCTTCAGGGTTGATGGAGAATACATTGAAATTCCACCCATACGGGAGCTATCTCGCTATAAGGAGCATACTATAGAGCTAAACCTTGGAAGCCCAAGGGGAAAGGAGCATTTCCTTTCCCTTGTTGAGCTTGCCTTAAGAGAGGGTAAGGGAGAAGCCACCTTGGACCTTGGGGAAAGCGAGTTTTATCTCTCAACGAAGAGGACTTGTCTAAACTGCCGAGTTAGTTTGCCTGAGCCAAGCCCCCTTCTTTTTGCCTTCAATACTAAGGTTGGTGCCTGCCCAACCTGCGAAGGTTTAGGAAGGATTGAGGAAGAAGTATGCCCTGCCTGTCAAGGCTCAAGGCTAAGGGATGAGGTCCGGGCTTTTAAGATCAATGGGCTTTCCTTGCCAGAGCTCTGCGACCTCTCCATCGATAAAGCCTTAGAATTTATAGAAAGCTTAGAGTTTGAAGGGAGGGAAAAGAAAATTGCCGAAGAGCTTGTGGCAGAGATTAGAAGCAGGCTGAGATGCCTTATCGACCTTGGTTTATCCTACCTCACGCTCTCTCGTTCAGCTGACACCCTCTCTTCTGGCGAGGCAAAAAGGGTAAGGATCTCAGCAGAAGTAGGGAGCAATCTCACAGGAGTTGCCTACATCTTAGATGAGCCAACCATAGGGCTTCATCCAAGGGATACAGTAAAGCTGTTAGAAAAACTAAAAGAGCTCTGCGGAAAAGGAAATACTCTTATCGTGGTTGAGCACGATGAGGAGACAATACTGGCTGGCGATTTTATCGTTGACCTTGGACCGAGCGGAGGAAAAAAGGGAGGAGAATTACTCTTTGCTGGCTCAAAGGAGGATTTTCTTAAGTTTAATTCGCTTACCGCAAAGGCTTTAAAAGACCTTTCGCGAAAGCAGATCTTTAGTCTAAGAAGGGTGCCAAAGAAGTTTCTTCGTTTAAAGAAGGCAAAGCTTAGAAACCTTAAAGGGTTTGATGTAGAGATACCGCTTGCGGTTCTTGTTGCCGTGGTTGGCGTTTCTGGCTCAGGAAAGTCTACCCTCATCTGCGAAGCCCTGTATCAAAGCTTACAAAATCTTCTTTTATATAACCCCGAGCGCCCCTCTTGTCTCCCCGAGCGCAAGGGAGGGGTCCCTCGGCTCTTCGGTTTAGAGGACATTAAAGGGTGGGAGGAGCTTTCTTCCGTCTATCTTGTTGACCATTCACCCATTGGGAACACTCCTCGCTCCATTCCTGCAACTTATATCAATGTTTTTACGGACATAAGGCGAGTGTTTGCAAACACCCTTTTAGCAAAACAGTTGGGCTACGATGAGGGGAGGTTTTCCTTCAACAACGAGGAGGGTCAGTGCCCTCATTGCCGAGGGCATGGGGTAATAAAGGTTGAGATACCGTTTCTCCCTACCCTTTATCAGACCTGTGAATACTGCCAAGGGAAGCGCTACAATCAAGAGACCTTGAGAATAAAGCTTAAAGGGAAAAGCATAGCCGATGTGCTTGAGATGGATTTTGCAACCGCTTTGGAGTTTTTTGAAAACTACTCAGCGATTAAGCGGAAGCTTGAGCTTGTCTGTCAGATAGGGCTTGATTATCTTCTTTTAGGACAGCCAAGTCCTACCCTTTCAGGGGGTGAAGCTCAGCGGATAAAGCTTGCTAAGGAGCTTGGAAAAAGCCATTCAAAGCCCGTCCTTTACATCCTTGATGAGCCAACGACAGGTCTTCACATTTTGGATGTGGAAAAGCTTGCTTCTGTTTTACAGGGTCTTGTGTCAAAGGGTCATACGGTTGTCTTCATTGAACACAACCCAGAGCTCATCAAGCATGCCGATTGGGTGATAGAGCTTGGTCCAGAAGGAGGAGATAAAGGTGGGGAGCTACTCTTTTCCGGACCGATAGATGAATTCTTGGAGCAAGACACCGAGACAGCAAAGGTGTTGCGGGAGTATGTTAAACATTGAACCGAAAATAGATGATATCACCATCTTGGACCACATAGTCCCTTCCTTCAAGCCTAACTAAACCCAAATCCTTTGCCTGCTGAAGATTTTTGACCCTTTGATAATCATCGTAAGAGATGACCTCAGCGCAGATGAAACCTCTTTCCATGTCAGAGTGGATTTCCCCTGCGGCTTGAGGAGCTTTGGTCCCTTTCTTTATAAGCCAAGCTCGAGCTTCCTTTTGACTGCCTGTGAAGAAGGTGATAAGGTCTAATAGCTTTGCCCCCTCTCTTATCAGTTTATTAAGACCAGGCTCTTCTATCCCAAGGGCTTTGAGAAAATCTTCCCTTTCCTCCTCTGGGATCTCTACAAGCTCAGCCTCAACTTTAGCGCAGACCTCCACAACCGGTATCCCCTCAAGCTCTGCCTTTTCTTTAAGAGCCTTAACCAAAGGGTTTGATTTTTCGGCTAAATCCTTTTCGCTAACATTGGCTACATATATGACAGGCTTTACGGAGAGTAAACAAAGGGTCTTCTGCAGATAAACTTTTTCCTCTTCGGTAAAATCATCAAGCACCAAGCGAAGGGGCTTAAAATCTTCAAGAAAAGCTTCTGCTTTGTTTAAAGTATCAAGCTCGGCTCTTGCTGATTTATCGGATTTAGCTAATTTTTCTACCTTTTCTTTTTTTCGTTTTATGCTTTCAAGGTCAGCAAGGATTAGCTCAAGGTCAAGGATTTCTGCATCCCTAACTGGGTCAACCGTTCCCTCAACATGGATGACCTCTTCATCAAGAAAGCATCTTAAAACATATGCTATGGCTGGCACCTCCCGAATATGAGCCAAAAACTGGTTCCCAAGACCTGCTCCTTTGCTTGCCCCTTTTACTAACCCAGCGATGTCTACAAACTCGATAGTTGCCGGAGTAACCTCTTTTGAGCTCTCCTTTCTTGCTATTTCTTGAAGCCTTTTGTCAGGGATGGCAACTCTCCCAATGTTTGGCTCCATTGTGCAGAAAGGATAGTTTGCCACCTCAGCCTTAGCTTTCTTTATGAGAGCATTGAATAGGGTTGATTTTCCCACATTTGGTAAGCCTACAAGCCCTACCCTAAGCTTCATCCTCGAAACTCTTCTCCTCTTTATGTTGACCTAATCTTTCATAAAGGGATTTAAAAACATACTTTGGAATATAATACATAGACCCTAAAACGATTAATAATAAAGAAAGACCAATATAATCGTGTAGCGTTAAATGGGGAGCCTTTATGATCGTCTCTCGTAAGATAGCAATCAAAGTAGTCTTTATTATCAACGAAGTATCAAGGCGCCTTTCCAATAAGTAGACAATCATTAGTCTGAAAAGCTCAATCAGTATAAACACATATATAAACTTAGGAATTAATGAAATAAAAGAAATATCTGTTACAAATAAATCAACTGCAATATCGTATAGAGCACGAAGGCTAAGTATTAAAAGAAGAATAGTAAGAATAAAGACAATAATTTCTTCCAAAGTTTCTAATAAATCTCCGATCTTTGCGTGAATAGCTTGGGGTTTAAGAAACTTTTTTATGTCCATAGCATTTTATATATTAAAACCAAACTTTAAAAATTCATCAGTTTAGCTAAACTTTTTAGCACCTCATCTGGGGTTATGCTTTTAAGACAGCGGTAGTCTTCATGCTTACAGGTTCTGCGAAAACAGGGGGAGCAGGGAAAATCTTTTTTAAGGACGATAGCCCTTGGGTTTTTAGGTCCTGTGAGCTCTGGAGAGGTGGAGCCAAAGATGGCAACCTGAGGGACCTTTAAGGCGGCTCCAAGGTGCATAAGCCCAGAATCGTTTGATACCAAAGCTTTAGCTCCGAGGAAGAGCCCAGGCAAGTCCTCGATCGAGGTCTTACCGCAGAGGTTGTATCCTCTGTTTATCTCCGAGATAATAAACTCTCCGTCTGAAAACTCTGCCCTCCCCCCTACGACCAAAACAGATATTCCCTCAAAAGAAAGCTCTTTAGCTACCTCTTTGAAATACTCTAAGGGCCACTTTTTCGCAGGACCATAAGCTGCACCCGGCGCAAAAACTACATAGGGTGTTCTTTCATCGAGCTTTAATTCCGTAAGCACTTTTTTAGCCCTTGCCAGCAAGCTTTCGTTGACTAAAAAATAAAGGTCCCTGCTCACTATCGGTATCCCTAGGGCTTCTAAAAGATAAAGATAGTAATCTACCTGATGAACGGGCTTTTTCGGCTTATCTATAGCCTTGGTTAGAAAAAGGTCCCTCAAGTCTCCTCTATAACCAATCCGTTCTTCCACTCGAGCCAAAAAAAAGATAAAAGCCGAGGAAAAGGAGTTGGTTAAGAGCAAACCCTGCGTAAGTTTTTCCTTTTCTATAAGCTCCCGCAGAATTTTAATGTTTTTAAAGAAATCTGATGGGTCGTAAGGGATGGTCGCAGCGTTAGGAAAATGAGAAAAGAGGTTTATAAAATTCTTATGTCCGAAAAGATACACCTTTCCTAACTTGGATAAGTTGTAGTAGACAGGAGTTGCCATCAAGGCGTCTCCAAGCCAGTTAGGCGTTCGCACAAGCATAAAAAATCCGCTTGACTATTAGGGTTGCGTAAGAGCCCTTTTCTAAAAAAAAGAAAAGTTTAACTGCCCTTTCTCCCAGTCTTTCAAAACGGAGCTCCTGAGGAAACACTACGGCTGGTCTCGGATAGCTTTTAAAGATAAGCCCTTTGACAAGGCTCCTAAGCTCTTTAAGCTCTTTTAAGCCCTCGGCTAAAAGCACATCCCTAAAGGCAGCCTGAACAACCGGTTCGTTTTCTTCAAGGTTTAGCTTTGGTGCTGGAAGGGGTATCTTTAGCCCTCTTAACTTTTCCTGCTTCTCCTCATCAAGGCTCCTATAAAAGTAGAGCTCTCCCAAGGCATAAGGAACTTTAAAATCCACGGCCGAAAGCCTTTCTAAAACCCTTTTCAACACCTCATTCCAAAGGTAGCTTTGGTAAGCGTTCCCTAAAAAGAAAAGATACTCTCTGTCCATAAGTTGCAAAGCCCTTTTAAAGGTCTTTTTACTTAGCTGATGAAGGGTTAGAAAGGTTAAAAGCTCCTTTTCCCATTTTAGCCTTGCTAAGGGAAGGCAGTTTTCCCATTTTCGCCAGTTTTTCTTAAGGCATTCCCTAAATTTCCTGCTTTCTTGAATTTCATCTGGGCTTGCGTAGACCAAAGCTAAGTAAAGCGCCCTTTCATAGTCGCCCTTGATGATGTATTTTGCGGCAAACTCAGGTTTTTTGGCCCCTTTAACTGAACCAAACCTTTGTTCATCAAAGTAGTTTGGGACGCCATACTTTCTTACCCGCTCAACCTCCTCCTCTAAGGCTTTATCGCAAACCTCAACATCCCTCACCGTGATTTCAAACCTGTTTCCAAGGAGCCTGCTTTGGTCCATGGGTTTTGAAGTTTGTCCAAGGTAGATTAGCTCAAAACGGTCAAACTTTAAATCTTTCTTAGGTCCTTGGTAGATGGTTATGTATTGATGGGACACAGCTCTTTTATCCTTTAGCCCTCCATAGCCAACCTTGCTCAACGGAATGTGCAGATGTTTGGCAAGCCTACCCAAGGCTTCCCAGGTAGTTATGTTGTTTTTTTTAAGAAGGTAGAGGGCAAAGTCTCCCTTAGCTTCAGGAGAAATATCTGCTACTTCAGAGACGACAAAATCTTCAGGCTTGGTTTTAATCTTCATAACGATTTAACCTTTGGGAAGACAAAGAGGGCTCGGCGTCTCATAGGGAGATCCTGCCCTTAGTTCGGGATAGCATTCGGGGCACGGATCATACTTGACAAATTTCATAAGGTGCTTACTATAATCTAAGAAAAGAAAAATTAAAGTTGAGGTGAGTTATGCCGATTAATAATATAAATAACAACGCCGGGGTGATGTATATGAAGATCAACGACATTAAAACAGTTAACCCTCAAGAGGTAAAGCAGAAAGAAGTTAGGAGAAAAGAAAATCCCGCTCCTGCAGCTCAAGGAGCTCCGGTGCAGAGGCAAGAAGCCCCTCAAAGGGTTTCAGACCAAGTTTCTCTAACCACGAAGAGGCTTGTTGAGGAGGCAAGGACAAGAGCTAAATCCATGCCTGAGGTTAGAGAAAACAAGGTAACTGAACTTAAAGCCAAGATTGAGAGCGGAACCTATCAGGTTTCTAACAGAGCCATCGCTCGGGCCATGGTTGGAACCCTTCTTTCCGAGATGGCTTAAGCTTCTTTGAACTTAGAGATAATCTTTGTCGTTGAAATATCATAAGTAAAAGGGATCCTTTCCACCTTTCCACCGTAGCTTTTAACAAAGCTTGCCCCAACGATTTTATCCTCTTCCCAATCTGCACCCTTAACCAAGACATCCGGTCTAATCCTCTTTATCAATTCCTCTGGGGTTTCCTCATCAAAGATGACCACATAATCTACGCAAGAGAGGCTTGCTAAAACTTTGGCTCTTTGCTCTTGAGGATTGATAGGACGGGTTTCGCCCTTTATCTTCTTGACTGAGGCATCGCTGTTTAAGCCAACAATAAGTAGGTCGCCGAGAGCCCTTGCCTTCTGCAGGTAGTCCACATGTCCAGCATGCAGGATATCAAAGCAACCGTTAGTAAAAACTACTTTTTCTCCGTGCCTTCTTCTTTTTTCAAGAATGGAGAGAATTTTGTCTAACGGTAAGATTTTTTGAGGTTCTTGAAACACAACCCTTCTCGGATAGGGAAGCTTAGGCTCAAAAGAAGAAAGGTCAAGAGTAATAACATCTATATCCTCTTTAAGCTCAGCGATGATGCTTCCGTCATAAGAGAAAGCCCTTGTTGAGCCGCAAAGCGGGGTCCCGAAGGCACTACCTACGGCGTTTACTCCGAGGACAAGGGTTTGGTTCTCTATGGCTCTTGCAGGAAGGAGAGCTTCCCAATGGGCTTTCCGAGCTTTTGGCCACTGGGCAATAAAGATCAGGGCATCTACCCCTTGCAGGGCAAACCTCCTTATCAACTCCGTTGAACGAAGCTCAAAGCAGATGAACACATAAAAACTAGCCAAGCCTACAGAAAATGCCTCCCTTTTTATCCCTTGGCTAAACCCTGCGGTATCATCAAGGTTTGGAAAGAGGGAAGCCTTTTCCGCAACAACTCTAAAATTTCCATCCCTAAAAAGAAGGGCAGAATTGTAAAGCTTTTCCTCACGAAGATAGGGAGCACCAAGGAGAAAGTTTTTGTCCTTGGCGTATTCTTTTAAGACCTGAAGTGCGTCAAAATACTCTTCCGATTTAACCAACTCTCTCAGTTTTTCTCCGTAGCCTGTTAAGGCGAGCTCAGGGAAGATGTAAAGGTCGGCAGAATGGCTCCGTAGGATTGAACAAATTTCTTCTAAATTTTTTTCTAAGGTATCGTAAATCTGAGTTTGGCAGAGGGCTATCTTCATCGGTCAGGGCTCTCTCTCAATTAGGCTCTTGCCAAGGCTATGGCTACGACCTCTCTTGCTCCGGCTTTTTTCAAAGCTTTTGCGCATTCTCTAAGAGTAGCCCCAGTTGTCATAACATCATCAAAGAGCAAAACCTTTAGCCCTGCCACATTCTCTTCAACGCTAAAGGCAGATTTTACATTTTCTAAGCGTTCTTTTCGGCTAAGCTCAGTCTGCGGGCGGGTGTGTTTAACCCTTCTTAATGGGTTTGACTTTGGACGCTTTCCAAGGTAGCCCCAAAGCATAAGCTCAGCTTGATTGTAGCCCCTTTCTCTTAGCCTTTCAACTGAGAGAGGAACCGCGCAGGCTAAATCAAAATCAAAAGGCAAGCTTGGTAACGCAAGCCTTAGGAGCCTTCCAAGCTTGTAGGCAAGAACAAAGTCGCCCTCAAACTTTGCCCTCTCAATAAGTTGAGAGATAGGCTCGGCATACCGAAAACCTAAGAATACTCGGTCTAAATAGACCTTCTCAGCTTCGCAGAATTTACAACCAAAAAGCTCCCTTTCTTCAAGCCAAGAAGGAAGCTCCTCAGAAAAGAGCTCTCCGCATCTTCGGCAATACACCCTTACTCTTTTTAGACTTTTTCGGCATTCGGCACAAAAAAGACTTTCTTCAGGTTTTAAAGGATTTCCACAGGAATGACAAAGCTCAGGAAAGAAAAAGGAAAGAACCTTAAGAGCTAAGCTCACCCTTTAGCTTCACTATCTCAAGAACAAGCCTTGCCGAGTTGATAAGGTCTCTTTTTCGTATAAACTCCTCTTTGGTGTGAACCTTTTGCATGCCTACACCAAGAATGAGACAGCGCTTGCCGTTTGCGTTAAAAACATTGGCGTCAGAGCCTCCTTCCTTCTTCTTAAAGGTTAGTAAGAGCCCAATCCTTTCCCCCGCTCTTTTGACAAGTTGACACAAAGGGTCATCTTCAGGGATGTGAAAACCTTGAAAAACTTTCTCAAACTTAAGATCATACTTAGGTAGCCCATCCTCAGACTTGGGAAGGTTAGCAAAGATGTCCTTGACTGTGTTTTCAATACTCCTTTTTAGCTCTTCTATCTTTTCTTCGCTGTGACTACGGAATTCCCCTAAAGCTTCAGCAAACTCAGGAACGATGTTAACCGCTGTTCCACCTTGGATTTTCCCGATGTTGGCTGTGGTCTCAGGGTCTATCCTACCCGTTGGTAAACTGCTAAGGATTAAGGCAAGGATCTTTATGGCGTTTATCCCCTTTTCAGGTTCAAGCCCAGCATGGGCTGATTTTCCCTTTACTACAAGCCTGTATTGGTAGGAAGAGGGGGCTTGATTTATTACTTCCTCTGGATTTTCAGAATCTAACACAAAGCCTTCATCAGCTGACATTAAAGTATAATCAAGATATTTGGCACCAAGAAGCCCCACTTCTTCAGAGGTGGTAAAGATAAACTCTATAGGAGGATAGGGAAATTTGTTTTCTGCAAGGACTCTGCCCAGCTCAACAAGGACGGCAATCCCAGCCTTATCGTCTGCAGTAAGAACGGTCTTTCCAGCGCTCTTTATAAGACCATCCTCCTCGATATACTCAACCCCTTCACAAGGAGGCACGCTATCAAGATGGGCACAGAAAAATATGGGCTTTGCTGGGATGGTCCCCGGAATATGAACGATAAGGTTCCCGACATTTGAGCCGGTATGCTCCCCAGACCGGTCAAAGAAACAACGGTAGCCTAAGGCAGAAAATAGGTCTGAAAGATAGTAGGCAAGGCTTGCTTCCTTTCCAGAAGGATTATCTATACTGAGGAGGGTCTTAAACTCTAAGATTAAGCGCTCTGGGTCGATCACTCTTTAATACCTGATGGAAAAGTCAAAAAATTCTCCTTTGTAGGGTTCTTCTTCTACTTCAACTTTGTCTACTCGAGCTAAAGGCGGACCCTTTTTGCACCACTCAACCAACTGCTCAACCTTATCCTTATCCCCTTCAAAGAGGGCTTCAACCCTTCCATCAGGAAGGTTTCTAACCCAACCGTTGACCCCAAGACGGTTTGCCATCTCCTTAGTGTGAGCTCTATAGGCAACTCCCTGAACTATTCCTGAAATCAAAACCCTGACCCTTTTCTTCTCCATAACCTCTATATATAAATACTCAACCTTAAAAATAAGTCAAGAGCTTTCCAAGGGCTGTGTAAAAAAAACTCTCATCCTGTCGTGGCAAGCTTAGCGAGGTATCCCTCATTTAGTTCGGGAGAGCATCTCACAAGGAGACTTTTCGCCTTGAAACAGTCCCTTAGCTTTTCTCTTGACCATTTCTCTTGACCAACAACTAATAAAAATTTAAGATTTTTAACCATGAACCAAAGCATAAAAGAGCTTTTTTATCTTCCAAACCTTATCTCCCTCTGCCGGCTAATCCTTTCTTTCATTATACCCATCCTCTGGGTGAACCAAACCTCTTCAGACATCATCTATGCCCTGATTGTCTTTGGTGCCCTTTCTGATACTTTAGACGGAAACTTGGCAAGGCTTTTAAATCAACGCTCAAACCTTGGCAAAATCTTAGACCCCCTTGCAGACAAAAGCTTCATAAACATGCTTTTCTTTCTTTTTTATTATGAAAAGGTCATCCCTCTAAGCTTTTTAATGGTTATACTGGTAAGAGACCTTTTGATCCTCATAGGAGCCCTCTACCTCATCTTCTTGACCAAGGGTAAGGCTATCCCCTCGCCCTCTATCCTTGGTAAGGCAACAACCGTTGCCCAGCTTATAACCCTTATGCTTCTTTTTATGCATTACTTCCTTTATTCTCTCCCAGAGCTATTCTTAAGCCTTGTCATCAACATAACCATCCTTTTAACCCTTACCTCCGGATTACACTACATCCTTAGCTTTCGAAGGATGCTTTCTCATGCTTAAAAAATTAGCCAAATGGTTAACTATATTGAGTCTTTTAGCCCTCTTCGTTTATACCTTTGTTCATCCTTTGCTCATACCGATTGCCCATCTTAAAAAGGAGTTCCCGAAAGAGACGGCTATGATGAAATACCGAAGAGAACAGTTTGAAAGGGAAGGAAAACCCTTTATCTTAAGATACTATCCCGTCCCTTTAAACAAGATTTCTCCCTATTTGGTGAAGGCAGTCCTCATAGCCGAGGATGATAAATTCTATCGTCATGAGGGGTTTGATTGGGATGCCCTTCAAAAGGCTTTGGAAAAAAACTTAAAGGAAGGAAAAATAAAGTATGGCGGTAGCACCATATCTCAACAGCTTGCTAAGAACCTTTTTCTCTCACCCTCCAAAAATCCGATAAGAAAGATAAAAGAAGCCATCCTGACCGTTCGCTTAGAAAAGGCTCTTGGCAAAAGGCGGATCCTTGAGCTATACCTAAACATTGCCGAATGGGGTCCAGGGGTCTTTGGAGCCGAAGCAGCAAGTAGATACTACTTCGGAAAGAGCGCCTTAGCCCTGTCTCCCTTTGAGGCTGTTCGTTTAGCCGCAGTCCTTCCCAATCCTTTAAAATACAACCCCTTAAGCCATGAGCCTTTCGTGGAAAAAAGAAGTAGGATCCTTTTGACCCTCCTTAAAAAACGGGGAATTTTAAAGGAGGAGCTAAAGGAGCTAAAACAGGACTTGCCAAAGGATGAGTTTAAGGAGGAGGGAAAAGAAGAAACGCAAACAGAGGATAAAGCTCCGGGAATAGCTCCGGAAAAAGAAAGCGAAGAAGCACCATCTAAAGACGGCTCCCCCGGCGAGGGGGAAGACCGCCCTAAGGACAACCCTTTACCTAAATCACTACCTCAATGAGTTGAGGTATATTCTTTTTACAAGCTCTCTATCTACTTTTACGGGTGCTTGGGAAAGCATTTGGCTTAGAAGGGGTGTGCTCATGGCAAGGTCTGTCAATCTTTCAACCTGGCTTTCGTCAAAGCCTACATCAACAAGCCTTTCTTTTATCCCCAGATTCTCAAGCCAATCTTTTATTCCACAGGCTAATTTTTCTGCCTCTCCAGGCACACCTTTAAGCCCGGGAACAATAGGCTCGTAAATACTGGCGAGTATTTCAGGAACTGCCGGATAAATCTCCTTTACCACCGCAGGAAGAAGTATGGCAAGCCCTAATCCATGAGGAAGGTCCGGATTTAGTGCGCTAAGAGGATGCTCAAGGACGTGCGTCAAATGGGTGTAGCTATAGTCTATAGCTAAACCGGCAAGCATTGAGGCGTAAAGAAGATAATACCTTGCGTTCAGGTCGTTAGGATGGCTCAATGCCTGGGGTAGGTAATGGGCAATAAGCCTTACCGCTTCCTTAGCTAAAAGGATGGTATAGGGGTTCCTCGCTAAAGTGGTTGAAGCCTCGTTCACATGGTTTAGGGCATCGATCGTGGTGTAGAGCGTTTGCTTGTAGGAAAGGGTAAGGGTAAGCTCTGGGTCATCAATAGAAAAGAGAGGATAGATTATTTCATAACCGATGCCAGGTTTATACCCCTTGGAAAGGATGGAAGCAACAGCGTATCTATCAACCTCGGTTCCTGTTCCATGGGTTGTGTTTATGGCGATGACAGGCTTTGCTTTTGAAGGAACAAACTTTCCTTCAAAGAGCTCTTCTCCCGTCCTTCCTTCATGCTCAAGAAGGATGGCTACAGCCTTTGCGCTATCGATCGGACTTCCACCACCTATTCCGATTACGGCTTGAGCCGGAAATTCCCTCCCAAGCTTCGTTGCCTCATCAAGCTCTTCAACCGTTGGATTAGGAGTTATCTTGTCATAATGGGAATAATCAACCCCCGCTTCCTTAAGATACTTAACCACCACATCCCAAGCTCCGCATTCCTTGTAAGAGCTCTTCCCAGTAACAATAAGCACCTTTTTGACCCCATTCTTAGAGAGATACTCAGCAATGTCTTTCATCTTCCTTATAGCACCAACCCCAAAATAGCAGGTAAACCTTCCCCTAATCTCGAACACATCGTAGATGTTAATCTTCTTCTCAAACATGCTCCCACCTCCTTGTGGTTGTTTTTAACTTTTTAAGTGGTTAGTTCCCAGCTAATTCAGCAAAAACCCTCCCACCCTCTAATTTGCTTACCTTTACCTTAATAAGCTCACCCTGGGAAAAGAGCTCTTTGTTGAAACTATCTTCCAAAAGGGCATGAACATAGTTTTCAGTAAGAACGATTGTTTGCTCCTCTTCTATCTTTTCCACTATGGCATAAAAGCTTTTCCCTATAAGTTCCTTGTAAAAATCTTCTCTTTTCTTCTCTATCAGCCTTCTTAGCATGTTTGAGCGGTGTTTGACCACAGTTTCTGGCACCCCTTCCTTGATCTTTTCAGCTGGTGTCCCAGGTCTTGGGGAATAGGGAAATACATGAAGCCAGTTTAGGGGCGACTTCTCTACCACTTCAAAAGTTTGAGCAAAGTCCTCTTCCGTTTCCGTTGGGAAGCCTACGATCACATCGGCACCAAATGTAGCATAAGGGAAAAGCTCCTTTAGCTGCTCTAATTTTTCGATATACTCCTCCCTCGTGTAATGTCTATTCATAAGCTTAAGGATACGGTTTGAGCCACTCTGCAAGGGCACATGAAAGTGGGGACAGATGTACCTTGAGCTTTTAAGGTAAGCGAAAAGGTCTTCGTCAAACTCAGTTACCTCTACAGAGGAGAGCCTAAGCAAGACCTTAGCGTATGCCTGCTCAATCTCCTCTTCAAGCTTCTCAAGGAGCCGACCAAGAGAGCTCCTTGGGCTTAGGTCTTTTCCCCACATTCCGATGTGTATGCCTGTGATGACGATCTCTCTGTAGCCATGTTCGATAAAAAGCCTTGCCTGCTCTAACACCTGAGAAAGGGGGTAGCTTCTTGAAGGTCCCCGGGTATAGGGCACGATGCAGTAGGAACAAAAGCTTGAGCACCCATCTTGAATTTTTAAAAAGGCTCGCGACCGGTTGTAGAAATTCTTAAGCACCGGCAGGCCTTCCTCTTCATCCTCTAAAAACCTTGGCAAATCGTTTACCGGAGCTTCTAAATAAGCAGTAATATGACTTGGATTAAGCTTTGCCCTCTGCCCAAGCAAAAGGAGGTTTTTAAAATCAAATTGTTCTGAAAGCCTAAGAAAATCTTCCTTGTTTGGGATCACCGCGCACCCGGTTAAAACGATAAGCTTTGGCTTTCTTTTAATCCAGGACCTGACGACCTTTTTTGTCTCCGAGACAGCCTTTTCCGTTACCGCGCAGCTGTTTAGAATAAAAACCTCAGCAGATTCTTCAGATGTTGGGATAAAACCAAGCTCAGAAAGCCTCTCATGGAGGCATGCGCTCTCAACCTGATTTACCTTACATCCTAAGGTCTTGATAAAAAAGCTCTTTT
>WYEG01000052.1 GCA_009903935.1 Caldimicrobium sp.
GCTTCCACGAAATAATCTATTTCACGGTAGTTTATGGTCAAGGGCGGGGTAAGCCTTATAATGTTAGGCTTTGGCATGGTAACAAGCACCCTCTTTTCCAACAAGCCTTTAAAAATTCTCTCAGCAGGCTCATAAAACTCTATGGCTAATAACAAGCCTATCCCGCGCACCTCTTTAATCATATTGGCATGCTCCTTTGCCAGCCCCTCAAGTTTTTCTTTCAAAACCCTGCCCTTCAAAGCCACCTCTTCAAGAAAACCCTCTTCAGAGACGATGTTTAAAACTTCTATAGCAACGGCGCAGGCGATGGGGTTTCCACCAAAGGTTGAGGCATGAGACCCCGGAGTGAGATGAGCCATAACCTCCTTTTTTCCAAGAAGAGCAGACAAGGGAAGACCGTTTGCCAAAGCCTTTGAAGAGCAAAGAAGGTCTGGCTCAAGGTCAAAGTGCTCATAGGCAAAAAGTTTTCCCGTCCTCCCGACCCCAGTCTGCACCTCATCAAAAATGAGAAGAGCCTTATGCTTTTCGCATAGCTCCTTTGCAAGAAGGATAAATTCTTTATGCAAAGGGTAGACCCCACCCTCACCTTGGATGGGCTCAAGGATTATGGCGCAAACCTTTTCGGAAAAAGCTGATTTCAAAGCCTCCATATCGTTTGGTGGGACAAAAACCACTCCGGGGACAAGGGGCTCAAAGCCCTGCCAGTATTTTGGTTGACCGGTCACAGATAAAGCACCCATCGTCCTTCCATGAAAGGAGTTTTCAAGGGCGATGAAGATATACTTTTCTTTGCTAAAGTTGTCCTGAGCATACTTTCTTGCAAGCTTTAAAGCTGCCTCAACAGATTCTGCACCGCTATTTGCAAAAAAGACTTGGTCGGCAAAGGTAAGCTCAGAAAGCTTCATGGCAAGCCTTGCTTGCGGCTCAGTATAGAAAAGGTTTGAAGTATGCCAAAGTAGCTCGGCCTGTTTTTTGAGAGCTGAAACAAGGCGAGGATGAGTATGCCCAAGGTTGCAGACGGCAATCCCTGAAGTGAAATCAAGATACTCAACTCCATCCTCGGTAAAAAGCCTTGCCCCTTGACCTCGGACAAAGGCTAAGGGTATACGCTTATAGTTGAGAGCAAGATAAAGCTCTCCCATCTCTACGATATACGCCATCTCTTTTCTCCTTCTTCATTTATCTTCACGGCTACCAAGATAGGATTCCAGGTCAACCTTCCGTAGCTTAATATCCCGCTGAAGGAAAAGCTTAGCCATCCGTTCAAAGTTTGGCGTTAAGTCAGAGACATATATTTCGGGCTCTCCGTTTGGAGATTTCTCGCTTCGCTCGAAATGACACGCAACATCTGGATTTTCTTCAAGGTAGGACTTAACGAGCAGAGCAACCTCCTCGGACGGGTCAACAAGCTTTATCCTTTTTCCTGCCTTCTCTTGAATTACCTTTTTGAGCAAAGGATAATGAGTGCAGCCAAGAATAAGGGTATCGATCCCTCTCATCTTTAGGGGAATTAGATACTTCTTCACGATGCTTCTTGTCTCGGGCTTTTTTATCCAGCCCTCCTCGATTAAGGGCACAAGGAGAGGGGCAGGGTTTGCGTAAAGCTTTATCTCTGGGTCGGCTTCAGAAAAAAGCCTCTCATAGATCCCGCTTTCAACGGTTGTCCTTGTGCCGATAAGACCCACCTTTTTATTTTTAGTTAAGTTTAAGGCTTTTCTAAACGATGGGGTTACCACTTCGAAAAAAGGGATGTTCGGGAAGCGTTCCCGAAGGGTTGGCATGGCGGTGCTTGAGACGGTGTGGCAGGCAACGACTATTATCTTTGCTGAAAGGCTGAGCAAAAACTTTGTATCCTCGATGGCATAGCGAATGACGGTTTCTGCGCTCTTTGTGCCATAAGGCGTTCTTGCCGTGTCTCCAAAGTAGACGATCTTATACTGGGGAAGGCGCTTTAAAAGCTCCTTGACAACTGTTAAACCCCCAAGACCGGAATCAAAAACCCCTATCATCTGCGTAGCCCAAAGTAATGTTCAAAGCTTGCAGAGATGGCGGTGATGACAGCAAGCCAAAGGACCCAGCGTAGCATCGTCGCAGGCTCAAGGCTTCTTTTGCTAAAACGATGCAAAAGACCGTTTACAACAAGGACCGTTCCAAGGCTCCAAAGCCCAGAACCGATAAAGACCTTAGCCGTTTCTATCACCGTCTTCCCAAAGTCGCTTGGATAATAGCGAACACTAAACAAAAACCAAAGCAAAATGGGTAGAATAAGCTTCAAGCTAAACCGCATTGTCTTAGAGGTCCTTCAAACCAAGGACATCCTGCATGTTGTAGACACCGGGCTCCTTTCCGTATACCCATTTTATAGCTCTTATTGCTCCTCTGGCAAAGGTCTCCCTTGAGCTTGCCCTATGAGTTAGCTCTATCCTTTCTCCAATGCCAGCAAAGAGAACGGTATGTTCCCCAACGATGTCCCCACCCCTTATCGTCTGAATACCGATCTCGCTTTCCGACCTCTCGCCGATTATGCCCTCTCTGCAGAACCTAAAGTCCTTATCCGTCCTGCCCAGGACCTTAGCGATTGCCTGGGCAAGCTTTAAGGCTGTTCCGCTTGGGGCATCCTTTTTCATCCGATGATGCGCCTCGAGGATCTCGATGTCATAACCTTGAGATAGAACCCTAGCTGTTATCTCGCAGAGCTTCACAAGAAGATTAACCCCTGTGCTCATGTTGTAGTCCTGAACGAGCGGAAAGTTTTGCCGCGCAAGCTCATGTATCTCCGAAAGCTCCTCCTTGCTAAAACCCGTTGTCCCAAGGACCATAGCCTTTTTATACTTGGCGTTTATTCTTGCATGCTCTAAGCTTGCGGCATGAAAAGTAAAGTCAACTATCACATCTCCCTTTTCGATCACCTTCTCCAAAGAATCCTTAACCTTAATCCCAAGAGCTGGCATCCCTAAAACTTCCCCCAAATCCTTGCCCACAGAAGGATTTGTTTTAGCTTCAAAGCAGCCAGCAAGCTCAAGCTCCTTATCAGCAAGGATAAGTCTGCAGATAGTCTGCCCCATCCTTCCAGCGCATCCGGCAACGACCACCTTAATAGCCATACCTCTCAACCTCCCCTACAAATTTTTGATAGTATTTATTAAAAACTTGCCAAACCTCCTCTTCAAGCTCCTTACCGAGTATATGCTTATAAAAATTTTTAAAAACACTCAAAGGCTCTAACTCAAAAGGAGTTGCCTTATCTTCATCCAGGTAAGACAAAAAGTCTAGAAAATTTTCTCTCCTTTCATCCTCTTCGTAAACTAAGGTCAAAAGATTAGGAAAGACCTTTCTTAATTCTCTTTCAACCTCGTATATCGGCTGTTTATCCTTAAGAATTACCTTAACCAATGCCCTATCTCGAGGAAGGCGTTTCAAGTTTTCAAAATAATCTACATACACCTTTAGCTCATAAGGGGAGGGAAGATTAATCCTTTCAAGATGTGAAACTTTACCGTCCTTTATCTCAAGAAGAGTGACCCCTCTTTCCTTTCCTAAAAGGTCAAAGGAGTAAGGAAGGGGGGAGCCAGGGTAGATAAACTTTTTCTGATGAACCTGAGGGCTATGAAGATGCCCAAGGAGAACTAAGTCAAAGGCTGAAAAGCATTCAAGCGGAAGGAGATATTCCCTGCTTAAACCCTTCAAAGGAAGCTCCTCATCAGTCCAAATCGTGCCTGACACAGCAAGGTGAGAAACAAGGATAGCCGGCTTTTTGATGTGGCTTATCCAGTTTTTAAGTAAGCTTTTAATAAAATCTGCGGTGTTCTCAAAGCCCTGCCCCTCAACCTCCTCCTCATACTCCCTTAGAGAAAGGTAGGGGAGGACATAGAGATATATTTTGGTCCCCGAGCTATCAAGCGTTAAAGGGTTGAAGAAATAGGTGAGGTCCCGAGCAATGGCTATGCCGACCATCCTTAACAGATCACTATGAATGCTTGCCCTTCTTGAATCATGGTTCCCAAGGATAAAAAGGGACTTAACTTTTACCTCAAAAAGCCTCTTTATGAGCTCTTCAAAGAGCCTCAATGAATCAAGGTCTGGAATAGGGCGGTCAAAGATGTCTCCAGCGTTGATAAGAAGGTCAGGCTTAACATCTTTTAAGCAAGCAAAAAAGGTATCCTCAAAGAATTTAGCCTGCTCCTCAAGAAGGTTTTTAGAAAAGAGGGTCTTCCCGATGTGCCAATCGGAAGTAAGAAGTATTCGCATTAACACCTTTCTGTCACCCCGACCGAAGGAAGGGGTCTCCTAAAACCTCTATCTTCCCTCTTTGAACTGCGACAACAAGTATCCATTAACCCTTAAAGTTTAAAGCAACTACATAGACCTCTCTACTTTCCTTCCGGACCGCCTTTGGTCTAAAGAGTTTAACATCTTTAAACCTTTTTTCAAACTCCTTGCGAAGTCTTGGGAACTCAGGTCCTTCAAAGACTTTTACGACGGCGTTTCCCCCTTTTCTAAGGACCATCTCGCAGAGCTGAAGAGCTCTTTCTGCAAGCCTAACCGATTCCAGATGATCCATGTCTCTTATGCCCGTTGTCTTTGGAGCAAGGTCAGAAAGGATGACATCAAAGTATGGGATATCTTGGGAGATAAGGTCTTCTTTTTCAACCTCAAAAACATTCTTCTGAATAAACCGGTAGAGCCTTCCTGAAAACTTAGGGGGAGTAAGGTCTATGCCAACGACAAACCCTGTCTCTCCTACAACCTCACAAGCATACTTTGCCCAGGAGCCAGGGCTTGTCCCAAGGTCAAGCACCTTATCTCCTCTCTTAAGAACCTTAAACCTCTCGTTTATCTCCTTAAGCTTAAAGACTGAACGAGCAGGGTATCCCTTCTCCTTAGCAAGCTTTGCCCAACTATCAAACCAAGGATTGGCCATTGATCCTATCTAAAAACTTTTCTAATGTTTTGTTAAGTAGTTTGTTATCCTTAATCTTACTTCTTTTATTTAAGCATTCAAACGCCTCTTTGCTCCCTATGTTAAAAAGAGCTATAGCTATTTCAATAAGTTCAAGAGTGTCTCTCTCCTCAAAAAGCATCTTGCAAAGCTTATCCACAGCTTTTTTTACCTTTTTCTTTCCAAGCACCTCTATCGCAAAGACCCTATTTTGAGTGATAGGGCTATCCAAAGCAAGAATGAGCTTTTCTTCGTAGTCGAGGGTGCTAAACTTACTTAGATCTGAACCACAGTAAGGACAAATCCTATCCCTTTCGTCAACCTCCTTCCAACAGTAAGGACAAAACCAACGAACCATTTTTATAGACCTAACAGAACATATTCTTATTACTCAAAACTCGACCTCCTAAAATTCTTCGATTTTTTATATATTCTTCTATTTTCTTGGCAAACTCCATCTGCCTTTCCCAAGCCCCAAAAAGTTTTCCTTTCGGGAGAAGCTCTTTTATAGCCTCAAAGACCTCTCGTGTGACTCTACCGGCTGGCTTATTCTGAAAGGCTGTCTGAGGAAGGGGCATAAAGGTATGGGCATGAATTATCGCTCCCATCTTAGCAAGCCTTTTCATAAGTTCTACGGTTGCTTTCACATCCTCTGCTCCCTCATAGGGTAGTCCAAAGATAAAGTCAACCTTCGGCGTTATTCCAAACTTAAGGCAAGCTTTAACAGCTTCCTCCACATCAGAAACCGTATGCCCCCTACGGCAAAGTTTTAGGATCCTTTCGCTTCCGCTCTGGGCACCAACGACAAGCGAATCGTTTGCGCAGTATTCCTTGATAAGAGCTACAGTCTCCTCCCTCGTATGCTCTGGTCTCACCTCAGAAGGAAAGGTGCCAAAAAAGATTCTACCACCCTTGCTTTTTACAAGTTTATTTAGCTCCTTAAGAAAAGAGCTAAGAGCAGGAAGATTAACTTCTTTTCCATCGGTAGATAGATAAGAAAAGGCGTTCGGGGTGATAAACCTTATATCCCTTATGCCTCGGGATAGAAGCTTTTCCACAAAATGAAAAACAACTTTTTGAGACCGATGCCTTGGTTTTATCCCAAAGAGGGCTGAGGTCTGACAGTAGGAGCAGGCAAAGGGACAACCCCTCGTTATCTCAACGGGGTTTATCTTGCCAGCCCTCTCCGCAAAGGGTGGAAAATTGTTTAAATCGATAGGGGCAGGTCTTCCCGTAGAAACAACCCTCCCCTCCTCAAGATAGGCGATCCCTTTTATTTTCTTAAACTCTTGAGAACCAAGGTAGGCTTTAAGGAAGCTGGGTAAGCTTTCTTCCGCTTCAAAGAGAAACACAAGATCAAAGCCTGCCATCAGGGTGCCAAAGGGGTCACCAGTTGGATGAGGTCCCCCTGCTAAAAAGAGAACTTTTTCCTTAGGCAAAGAAGACCTCAGTTTCTCAATCAAAGGGAAAATCTCAAAAATCTGGGTAGTAAAAAAGGAAAAGAGGAAGATCACAAGGTCAAAGCATCGAGTTAGCTCCTTTGCCAGATAAAATA
>WYEG01000001.1 GCA_009903935.1 Caldimicrobium sp.
TTTTATCTTCAAACACTGCCTTCAGTCTATACAACTTTAGGCTTCACTTGATGAGGGCTTTAAAAGAGAAAGGTTATGAAGTTATGGCAATCTCTCCGGAGGATGGGAAGTATTCGGAGTTGTTGAGAAGGGAATTTAGTTTTTTTCCAGTGAAAAACTTAGACAGAAAAGGGACAAATCCTATTAAAGACCTTAAGCTGTTTTTTGAGTATTTTTTGCTTTTTAGAAGGCTAAAACCAAACCTTGTTATTAACTTTACCATAAAACCAAACATCTATGGCTCCATATCCGCTGGCTTGCTGGGTATCCCATCAATAAGTGTAATAACTGGGCTTGGGTATGTGTTTATAAGGGAAAGCTGGCTTACTAAGCTGGTAAAACTTTTATACTGGCTGGCTTTTAGATTTAATAGGGCGGTTGTGTTTCAGAACTCAAAGGATATGAAAACTCTTAAAAACCTATGCGAAGGAAGATGTCTTCTTATTGAAAGCTCAGGGGTGGATTTAAAGCACTTTGACCCTGAATTATGCAAAGAAGCAAAAAAAGATGAATTTACTTTCCTTTTTGTGGGAAGGCTCTTAACAGATAAGGGAATTTATGAACTAATAAAGGCTTTTGAAAGGCTGAAAAAAGAAAAGCCAAAGGTAAAGCTTATCATCGTTGGAAGTCCGGATGAGGGAAATCCCAATTCAATTAGTAAAGGAGAGCTTGAAAAATGGATGAAAGAAGGTTTGGTTGAATGGCATGGCTTCCAAGAAGATGTCCGACCCTTTTATTGCATGGCAAATTGTGTAGTTCTGCCATCATACTACAGAGAAGGCGTTCCGAGAGTTTTGCTCGAAGCCATGGCTATGGAAAAGACCATAATAACCACCGATGCACCCGGTTGCAAAAATGTATGCGTTGATGGGGTTAATGGATTTTTAGTAAAACCAAGGGATGTTGAAAGTTTGTATTTAGCCATGAAAAAAGCCGTAGAAATGGGGGAAGTAGAACTAAGAAAAATGGGGAAAAAGGGAAGAGAAATCGTTGAGCAAAAATATGAGATATCAAAAATAGTTAGTGAATATATAAAGATTATAGAAGAAGTGTTAAAAATGAAAAATCTTTAAATTAGGTTTTAGCCAAGGTTGTTTTTTCTCTTTGCCTATATAGTGCCATACTAAGCGTGCCCCAGAGATGAAGCTTGGAAATTTTAAGCGATTGCTTAACAGATTCCTCCTAGTTAGTTATAAAACAAAAAACATGTAGTGACAAGCGGTTGCTCGCTCTTTAAAAAAGCTTTTGTTTGTGGAGATTTTTCGTTCCGTTCGAAACGACAGGGTAAAGATGTCATTCCAAGCAGTAGCGAGGCATCTCTGGAATGCTTCATGAGTAAAGCAAAAACTTAGGCTTCTTCTTTAAATCTTCTTAGCAAAATTTTCATCAGATTGGGTGTTTTAAATCTTACGATCCTAAAATAAAGCCAGGTATAAAAGAATATAAAAAGCAAGCTAAAAAGCATCAATAGATAGGTATTATTCCAGAAAAGTAAGGCTGGGACTACGCAAAGAAGCTCCATAAACCAGAGATAAGGAGAAGTAAGAGAATTAGCTAAAAAAGTAGGTAAAGTATTACCAACATTCAGCTTTATTAATCTTTTATAAATTAGCATATGAAGATGTATGGCATCAGGTTCAAAGGGAGATGTGTTTCTCATAAATTTTTTTCTGATTATAGAAAAAATGGTTTCATAAATTGGGTATAAAAGGAGTAAAAATGGGAACCAAGCTGAAACATCTTGATGTCGCTCAACCAATAAAACTCCTATGACTCCTGCTAAGAAACCTAACAGATAGGCTCCACCATCGCCAAGAAAAATATAGCCAAACGGGAAGTTCCAGAAGAAAAAACCAAGGATGGCTGAGGCAATGGTTAAGCTGGTATAGAGCAAGAAGGTATCTCCTACTATGAAAGACACATAGGAATAGGAAAGAAAGACCATCAAACACGCCCCGCTTGCAAGCCCGTTAAACCCGTCAATTATGTTTATGGCGTTTGCAACTCCCGCAAGAGCAAAGGCGGTAAAAAGGAGAGAAAAAAGAGCGTAATTTTTAAGCAAATAATCAAAGCCAGGAAGGTCGACTCGGCTTAAGGCTTCTCCTAAAAGCAGATAGACAAGGAATCCAGAGAACATTGCGCAAAGAAGCCTGAGCTTAGGACCGATTTTTTTGGTTAGGTCTTCAAGAAAGCCCCCTAAGAAAACAGGAAGGGAGGATAAGACTAAAAGGAAGTAGTTTTTGGAAAAATCCTTTTGGGATAAAGCAAAGGATAAAGAGGTGATTATCAAAGAAACCATCAAGGATAGCCCGCCTATTCTTACCGCATTCCACTGATGGAACTTTTGGACCCCTTCTTGAGAGTCCAGGAAAGCGCTGCTTGCCCTTTTAACAAGAAGGAGACAAGTAAAAAAGGACGCTAAGAAGGCTAAAATGAGGTAAAGCATTTGTAAGATTATACTTTAAATTAGAAGTAATTAAAAGAGGGTTCGGGACGGCGTCTCACGAGAAGACTCCTCGGTTGACGCATCAGGATGACATCCTCCCGCCCTGTTGTGCCGAGCGTTAGCGAGACATCCCTCATTTTGTTCGGGACGGCGTCCCCAGAGAGACCCCTCGCTTTCGCTCAGGCTACCCCTACTCTGTCTTTTCGAGCGGAGCGAGAAATCTCCTCTCTCTTTCCAGGGGAAGGAGAAAAGAGGGACCCCTCGCTTGCGCTCGGGGTGACAAAAAAGGGGCTCGAGGTCACCTCCTTCCGCTCTGTCTTGACGAGCGTCAAGCGAGCCATCTCACTTAGTTCATGACGGCGTCTCACGAGAAGACCTCTCGGTTGGCGCATCGGGATGACATCCTCCCGCCCTGTTGTGCCGAGCGTTAGCGAGACCTCCTCAGGGGTGATAGGCTGGTAGGGCCCCCTTGCCTGACGAGAGAGAGGACGGAGACATCTATTGCACAATTGCCGAAAGCAAAATATGTTATGGCTAACTACGAAGAATTTGCAAAGAATTCTATTGCTTGGGATAAGCTGAGCTACTGCTAAACTGAAGTGAAAAGCGGGGCTGACGGGACTTGAACCCGCGGCCTCCTGCGTGACAGGCAGGCGCTCTGACCGTGCTGAGCTACAGCCCCAAACTTTTCAAAATAAAATTAGCACATATTTTAAAATTTGCAAGCCCGTTTGTGGATGTTTCAAAAAAGTCCCTTACTCCGTCGTGCCGAGCGATAGCGAGACATCCCTCACTTGGTTCGGGATGACGCTTCGGGATGTCCTCCGAGGCGTGTAAGCGCTGAGGGACCCCTCGCTACGCTCGGGGCGACAGAAAAGCAGGCTCGGGGCGACAAAAAGGGGGCTCGGGACGGTTTCATAGGGTGAGACCCCTCGCTTCGCTCGGGGTGACAGAGGATGTTCGGGGAGACATTAAGGGGAGCTTGGGAGAGACAAAAATATTTTAGGAGACAATCCTTCTGTCTTACCTTTTAAATCCATAACTTGATTAGTATGTTAGGTCTTTAGCCCAATTCCTAAAATTTTTAATCTTAACAAGAATTTACTTTCTGCCTGTTTTTCACCTGGTCATATAGCAAACTTTCTAACTTATAAAAGATTAAAATGGTTGGAATAAGAAGGGCTACAAAATAAAACAGGTTTAGATAGATAAAGAATTTTTTAGCAACTCTGAGCTTTAGTATAGAAAGCATCTTACGCAGAGGGCAGGGATTTTTTAAGAAGGTTTATAAATCCTTCTGCCCTCTCAAGCTCATCAAACTCAAGGACAAACACTGTTTTCTTCCTCTTTTTCTTTACCTCTACCTTCGTCCCAAGAAGCTTGCTTAGTTCTTCGGATAAATAGGCAAGGTCAGGGTCTATTCTTCTTTCTTTTTTCTGCGGTTTACCTTCGAGGATTTTGCGAACAAGTTCCTCTGTCTGCCTTACCGAAAGCCCTTTTTTTAGAATAAGCTCTCTTACTTGTAAAATGCTATCAACTTCCTGTAGGGATAGCAAAGCCTTCGCATGTCCAACAGATAAGCGACCCTCTAAAAGGTCTTGTTTAATTTCTTCTGGTAGTTTTAGTATCCTTAGAAGATTAGCAACCGTTGCTCGGTCTTTGCCAACCCTTTCCGCAACCTCCTCTTGGGTAAATCCAAACTTTTCCATCAAACTTTGATAGGCAAGGGCAGTTTCAATGGGGTTTAAGTCTTTTCTTTGGAGGTTTTCAATCAAAGCAATAAGAAGCGCCGAGCGGTCATCAAGTTCTTTGATTACTGCTGGAATTTCCTTCCAACCAAGCTTTTTAACTGCCCTAAGCCTTCTTTCACCAGCTACGCATTCGTAAAGCCCGTTCCCTAAAGGTCGAACAAGGATAGGCTGTAAAAGTCCCTCCTTCTCGATCGAAGCTAAAAGCTCCCTAAATTCCTCATCCTCCTTGAAGGTTATCCTTGGCTGAAAGGAAGAAAAAACTATGCTTTCAACGGAGATTTTTTGGAAAGCTTCTTTTTCGCTTAGTTCGGGGATTAACTCTGAAAGCCCTCTTCCAAGTCGGCTCTTTTTATTCATAGAGCCTTTACGATAGGGGGAATGGTCTCTAAGTCTAGTTCTTTTTCTATCTGATAACCAAGAGATAGCACAAGGTCATCTCTAAAATGAGGACCAATGACCTGGACACCCAAGGGTAAACTTTCTCTCGTAAACCCGCTTGGTAGACTTAAACCTGGAAGACCGGCAAGGTTTACGGGAATGGTAAAGATGTCAGAAAGATACATCTGCAAGGGGTCAGAGGTCTTTTCTCCGAGTTTAAAGGCTGGGGTAGGGGACACAGGGGTTAAGATAAGGTCTACCTCCTCAAAGGCTTTTAAGAAGTCTTGTTTGATAAGGGTGCGGACCTTACTTGCTTTAAGATAAAAGGCATCATAGTAGCCAGCAGAGAGGGCATAGGTTCCAAGCATGACCCTCCTTTTTACTTCCCTCCCAAATCCTTCAGCTCGGCTTTTTTTATACATTTCTATAAGGCTTTTCCCTTCAACCCTAAGTCCATACTTTACACCATCGTAGCGGGCAAGATTTGATGCTGCTTCTGCCGGAGCAATAATGTAGTAAACTGAGATGGCATACTTTGTATGGGGAAGGCTAACTTCTTTTACTTCATGTCCAAGCCTTTTCAAAAGCGAAATCATCTCTTCAATGTTTTTCGCAACTTCAGGATGAAGCTCGTGCTCAAAGTATTCTTTCGGTATACCTACACGGAATTTAGTATTTGCATTTTCTTGTAGGATTTGAGTAAAAGATGGGACTTCCCTTGGCGCTGAGGTGGAATCATAAGGGTCATGTCCTGAGATTACCTTAAGGAGAAGGGCTGTATCCTCAATATTTAAAGCAAAAGGTCCGATCTGGTCAAGGGATGAGGCAAAGGCTACAAGCCCAAAACGGGAAACCAGGCTGTAGGTTGGCTTCATCCCAACCACACCGCAAAAACAGGCAGGCTGTCTGATTGAACCTCCAGTATCAGAGCCTAAAGCCCCCAGGCCCATCCTACAGGCTACAGCAACCGCTGACCCACCTGAAGAACCACCAGGCACCCTCTCCAAATCCCAAGGGTTTTTAGTAGGAAAGAAGGCAGAGTTTTCAGTAGATGACCCCATGGCAAACTCATCAAGGTTTGTCTTACCAAGAAACACTGCCCCCTCTTTTTTAAGCTTGCGAATAACGGTTGCATCGTAGGGAGCGATGTAGTTTTGCAGGATCTTTGAAGCGCAGGTTGTTGGATGCCCTTTAATCAAGATGTTATCTTTTATGGCAAGGGGAATACCAAGAAGCTTTCCATGCTCCCCAGCCTTCCTCTTTTCATCTGCAAGCCTTGCCTGCTCCAAAGCCCATTCTTCGTTCACATAAAGATAAGCTTTGACCTCGGGGTCTATTTTTTTAATCCTTTCAAGGCAAGCTTGAGTAAGCTCAACGGATGAAATCTTTCCTTCATCTAAAAGCTCAAGGGCTCGTTTGATGGTTAGCCTGTTTAAGTTAAGGGAATTCATCTATCCTTCCTCCAAACGGTAATATTGCTTTAAGGTGCCTTTACTACCTTGGGAACGACTATCATATTTTCCAAAAGCTCGGGCGCGTTAGCTAAAATAGCTTGAATATCTTCAAAGGGTTTTACTTCGTCTTCCCTCATGGGCGTATCCCAGGTAAAAGGATGAAAGGTTGGTTGAACATTATCAGTATCGACCTCTTTCAACGAAGCAAAGTAATCGAGTATTTTAGAAAGCTCCTCGGTGTAAGTTTGAGCTACCTTTTCAGGTAATTCAAGCTTTGCTAAATGGGCGATCTTTTTTACTTCATCGATGCTTATACCCATGAAAGCCTCCCAGGTCTTAGATGCTTTGCTTTTAATATAATCAATAAATTCAGAAATGCTATTCAGTTGATAGTTCATATTTCAAGAATTAACCATGAAAAAACTTTTAAATCTTGAAGAAAAAAAATAAAAAAAAAGGATTGGTAAGATTTTTTAGGAATTTCTTCCCTTGACTTTTATTAAAGATAATTAAAATCAAGGTGTAAATTCATCCTAAATCATAGGAGGTGCATGATGTCAGAGCTTTACTTCAAAAGACCCATGCCACACGGTGGTAAGCTTGTTGAAAGGGTCATTACCGATAAGAAGGTAGCAAAAAAGTATCTCAAGGCTTGCGAGAAGTATTGCGCTGTTTATGACATTAAGCCAACTCTTCATTACAAGAGAGGTGTCCCTGTCCGGAATGTTTACCGCGAGATCATGTCTGTCTGTTATGGGTTCTTCAGCCCCGTTGAGGGTTCGATGACCTCAGCAGAATTGGAATCAGTTCTAACTAAGAGGAGGCTTTTGAGCGGATGGGTGTTCCCTTACCCAATTCTCTTTGACATCTCAAAGGAGGATTTTAAGAGGTTAGGTGTGAGCGAGGGAGATAGGCTTATCCTTAGGCTTAAGGGAAAGCCCTTTGCTATGTTAGACATTGAGGAGATCTACGAAATAGACCCAGAAGAGCTTGCTAATAGAACCTTTGGTTCTCCAGAGACCAATCCAGAGGTTGTTCAGGAAAAATTTGACGATAAGCACCCTGGTTGGGTTATCTACAGGTCCCATCAGCCAATCATTTTAGCTGGTAAATATACTATCATCAATGAGCCTATTTTTAAGCCACCCTTTGACAGGTTCTGGGTTCCACCAAGAAAATGCAGAGAGATCTTTGAGCAAAGGGGTTGGAGAACCGCAATCGCTCACCAGACAAGAAATGTTCCTCATGTTGGACATGAGTTCTTGATGAAGAACGCAGCTTATACGGGCGATGTTGAACCCTGTCATGGAATTTTGGTTAATGCCATCATCGGTGTGAAGAGGCGTGGTGACTATCCAGATGAGGCAATTTTGGAAGCTCACGAGGCAGTGCACAAGGCAGGTTACATTAAACCTGAAAGACATATGGTCACCTTTACCCTTTGGGACATGAGGTATGGTAATCCTCTTGAGAGCTTGCTCCATGGTATTATAAGGCAGAACATGGGCTGCACGCATCATATGTTTGGTCGTGACCATGCAGCTGTTGGTGAATACTATGATAAGTTTGCAACTCAGATCCTTTGGCTTAAGGGTATTCCAAGCTATGGGTTTGATAAGCCTGTTAACGAAGTGGAGGGTGGACTTTTGATTAGACCACAGAACATGAGGGAATTCTGGTATTGTCCGGTATGTAAAGAAATGGCTTACAGTGAAAACTGCAATCACTCGAAGCAAAAGGAAAAACTTTCTGGTAGTCTCATCCGTGGGTTGGTTGCTGAGGGCGTTCAGCCACCTACAGTTATCATGAGGCCAGAGGTATTCAAGGTTGTGGTTAAATGGTGGAAGAAGTTTGGTTATCCATTTGTTAATGAAAAGTATGTGCAGTGGAAGGAAGAGGAACTTGAAGTTGACCTTCCTGACCTTGATTAATTATTAATTGAGAACAAAAAAATACTGGAGGTGAAAAGATGGAATACATTTTAGAAGTTTTCCTCGATGATTACAGACTAAATAAGATTAAGGGTTCACCAGTAGAACAAAACATTGAGGCTATCTTTGGTGGAGAGTTAAAGGTCCTAAGGGTTAAGGTTGGTGAAGAGGTGAAGAATGAGATTTTGAAAGCCTTTGAAACGGCAAGGATCGATTCCCGTGCTTGCATCACTGACACACCCGTTGCTTTCAAGAGGGCACTTTTTGAGGAAATCGCTAAGCAGAAAAGCCTGGGTGAAGAGGTGGTCAAGGCAGTTCTTGCTAAAATAGAGGAGATAAAACAGCTTGCCGCTAAGGAATCTGAGTATCTTCCACCGCCAGATATTGAGACTGATTAAGTTTGGTTAAGAAATTTTAAAGAAAGATGAGCAAAATTAAGCGGATTAACAAAAATGAAGGTAAGCACGAAAAAACAAGAGTTGACTAAAAGAAGCTTATACATAAAGTAAAAACAAAAAACACAAAGGAGGTTGGCTATGCCAAGTTATGTAAACCCTGAGAAGTGTGACGGTTGCAAGGGTGGCGACAGAACAGTTTGTATGTACATTTGTCCTAACGACCTAATGATCCTTGACCCAGAGGCCATGAAAGCTTACAACCAGGAGCCTGATCAATGCTGGGAATGTTACTCCTGCGTAAAGAGCTGTCCCCAGGGCGCTATTTCTGTAAGGCATTATGCTGACTTTGCTCCATTAAACGGTACTTGTCAGCCCATGCGCGGAACGACCGACATCATGTGGACCATTAAATTCAGGAATGGTGTCGTTATTCGCTTTAAGTATCCTATCAGGACAACCCCCGAAGGTTCTGCTGACCCAACGCTTGGCGGGAAGGAGCCTGACCCGGCAAAGATCAACACTAATCAACTCTTCACCGAGGCAGTTGATGGGGTAGAACCAAAGAAGCCAGAAGCAGTTTTGAACAAAGTATTCCCTTGCACTAACAAGACAATGACTATCTAAAATTAAAAAACAAAAGGAGGTGGCAATATGCCTAAAATTTGGAGTTATAATTTTGGATTACCATGTGCTGAACCAGAGATTGTTGAGAAGGAAACCGATATTCTTATCGTAGGTGGCGGAATGGCTGCCTGCGGAGCCGCTGTTGAAGCCGTTCGCTGGGCTAAACCCCATGGCATTAGGATCTTGCTTTGTGATAAGGCTGCTATGGAAAGGTCTGGTGCAGTGGCTATGGGACTTTCAGCTATTAACACTTACATTGGTGAAAACAAGCCTGATGATTATGTGAGAATGGTTCGTTGCGACCTTATGGGTATTATCCGTGAGGACCTCTCCTTTGATGTCGGTCGTCATGTTGATGATACTGTCCACTGCTTTGAAGAATGGGGTCTTCCTATTTGGAAGCAGGATCCCAACACTGGTAAGACTCTTGATGGAGCCGAAGCAAAGGCTCGAGGGCTTACCCTTAAGGGTGGAGCAAAGCCTGTCCGTTCTGGTCGTTGGCAGATCATGATCAACGGTGAATCCTATAAGGTCATCGTTGCTGAAGCTGCAAAGAATGCTCTTGCTTCCTACGATAAGGCAGAATACATTGAGAGGTGCTTTATCGTTAGACCACTTCTTGATGCCAATGAAAAGAATAGGTGCGCTGGTGCAGTTGGATTTTCAGTAAGAGAGAACAAGATTTTCATCATCAAAGCTAACGCCACTCTTCTTGCTACAGGTGGTGCTGTTAATGTGTTCCGTCCTCGTTCCATCGATGAGGGTAAGGGTAGGACTTGGTATCCTGTGTGGAACCCAGGTTCTGGATATGCCATGTGTGCCATGAGCGGAGCTAAGCTTGTCCTCATGGAAAACAGATTTGTTCCTGCAAGGTTCAAGGATGGATATGGACCTGTAGGAGCTTGGTTCTTGCTCTTCAAAGCTCGTGCAACAAACGCTTTTGATGAGGATTACGTAGCAAAGCACAAAGAGGAGCTTAAGAAGTTTGCTCCTTACAGCGAGGCATCCGTCGTCGGCACCTGTTTGAGAAACCATGCCATGCTCATTGAAATGAAGGAAGGGCGTGGACCAATCTTTATGCATACTGAGTGGGCGCTTCAGGAAGCAGAAAAGACAATGGATAAGAAGGAATTTAAGCACCTTATTGCTGAAGCTTGGGAAGACTTCCTTGACATGTGCGTAACCCAAGCTGGACTTTGGGCTTGCTTGAACATTGAGCCCGAGAAAAAGTCATCCGAGATCATGCCCACCGAGCCTTACTTCCTTGGTTCACACGCCGGATGTGCAGGTGCTTGGTGCTGCGGACCAGATGAAGATTGGGTCCCAGAAGAATATAAGAAACCATGGAGAGAAATCGGTCTCTACAACAGGATGACCACTGTCAAAGGGCTCTTCTGCGCTGGTGACACCGTTGGTGCTAGTGGTCATAAATTCTCCTCTGGTTCTCATGTTGAAGGGCGTATAGCAGCTAAGTCGATGGTTAAATTTGTTCTTGACCATAAAGACTACAAACCAACTATAAAAGAGACACCTGAGGAGCTTAAGAAAGAGATCTATGGACCTTGGTACAGGTTTGAGCAGTATAAGACCGCAACAACTGTTTACGAAGTTAACCCCAACTATCTAATTCCAAGACACATTCAGGCAAGACTTATGAAGCTTATGGACGAGTATGTTGCTGGAACATCCACTTACTACATGACTAACAAAGTTATGCTCGAGAGGGGTCTTGAACTCTTGAGGATGCTTAAAGAGGACATGGAGCTTGCTGCAGCTAGAGACTTGCACGAGCTTATGAGAGCTTGGGAGAACAGGCACCGTGTATGGACTGCTGAGGCTCATCTCTTGCATGTTCTCTTCCGTGAAGAAACAAGATATCCTGGCTACTACTATAGAGCAGATTTCATGAACATCGACGATGCTAACTGGAGATGTTTCACCATTTCCAGGTGGGACCCTGAGACTAAGCAGTGGACTTTAGAGACCTATCCATATGTGCAGATCATTCCTGATCCACTTGGACCGTAAGTAGTTTGAATGTATAAAGGGGGCTTATCAGCCCCCTTTTTTTTATACTTCCTTTAAAGGAAATATTTGAACTTTTTTCCTTTAAAGGAAGTATAAGCTAATAATTAAGGAGGTCGCTAATGTTCAAGAAGCCGATATTAGTAGTTGGTGGAGGAATAAGTGGGATAACTGCGGCAATTGAAGCGGCAGAAATGGAAGCCGATGTGATTTTAGTTGAATCTTCACCGACTTTAGGCGGTAGGGTAGCCCAGCTTAAGCATTATTTCCCTAAGTTATGTCCCCCTACTTGTGGACTTGAGATAAACTATAAACGCATGAAAGCCCGTGGAAATTTAGAGATATATACCATGGCAGATGTTTTGGAGGTATCAGGAAGTGCTGGGCATTTTAAGGTAAAGGTGAGAATTAGACCAAGATATGTTAATGATAATTGCACCGCTTGTGGAGAGTGTGAGAAGGTATGTGAGGGTGAAAGATTTAGCGATTTTGATTTTGGGCTTAAAAAAACTAAAGCCATATATTTGCCTTATCCAATGGCGTTTCCAACAAAGTATGTATTGGACAAGTCAGCTTTAGCGCCAGGTGATTTAGATCGGATCATGGCCGCATGTAAGTATAATGCCATTGAGCCAGACATGAAAGAAGAAATAAAAGAGTTTGAGGTAGGAGCTATCATTTGGGCTACAGGATGGAAACTTTACGATGCCACAAAGCTTGATAATTTGGGTTTTGGAAGGTTTACCAATGTAGTGACGAACATGCAAGTGGAAAGGATGGCTTCACCTTGGGGTCCAACAAACGGAAAAGTTATAAGGCCTTCTGATGGAGTTCAGCCAAATAAAGTAGCATTTGTTCAGTGTGCTGGTTCAAGGGATGAAAATCATTTACCATATTGTTCGTATATTTGTTGTTTGGCAACCCTTAAGCATACATTATACTTAGCAGAGCAAAACCCGGATACAGAATCCTTAGTTTTTTACATAGATATTCGCACGCCCGGTCGTTATGAAAAATTCCTGAGAAGGGCTCAATCAGAAGCAAAGATCAATTTTATTAAAGGAAAAGTAGCCAAAATCGAGGAAGATCCCGATACAAAAGATTTGATTGTGACGGCAGAGGATACTATATCTGGCAAAAGAGTATCAGAACGGGTTAACATGGTTGTTTTAGCTATGGGTATGCAACCCAGTATGGCAGGAATAAGCATACCAGGAGTCTCCATTGATGAATACGGTTTTGTGCGTGAGACTGAGGGGATTATCCCTGTTGGTTGTGCCAAGAAACCATTAGATGTTATGACTTCTAATGAAACGGCAACAGGCGCCGTGATTAAAGCGTTGCAGTGTGTTAAATAAAACAATCTGTAATTTAAAAGGAGGTAAAGGATGGAAAAAATAGGCGTTTTTATCTGTAAAAGTTGTGATATAGGGAATCGTCTTGATATAACAGAGCTTGAGGCAACTGCAAGGGAAGAGGGTATTACTTCAGTGTATTCTGCTGAATTCCTTTGTTCTAAAGAAGGCAAAGCTTTTATTGATTCTAAAATTCAGGAAGACGGTTTAGATGCTGTGTCAATCTGTGCTTGTTCTTTCAGAGTAAATTATGATGTATTTAATTTTGGTAAGGTGGCTGTTGATAGAGTGAACTTGCGTGAAGGTGTTGTTTGGAGTAGGTTTCCAGTTGGTGAAAACGGAGAGATATTAGAAGATAGCATTGAGGTAGCAAGCGGGGTTAGTTTTAAGGATGAGCTAATGGCTTTGGCTAAAGACTACATTAGAATGAGCATTGCTAAACTTAGGGTCTACAAGTTGCCTGAATCTTTCAAGCCAGAAGAAGAATTATCAAAAACCATATTGGTGATTGGAGGAGGCGTTGCTGGATTAACAGCAGCTTTGGAGTGTGCAAGGCTTGGTTATCCTGTAGTTCTTGTGGAGAAAGAAAAGGAGCTTGGCGGATTTGCGGCAAAGCTCAAGGCTCAATGTCAAGCAAATTATCCCTACACTGAGCTGGTAAAGCCTATCGTTTTCGATTTAATAAAGGAAGTCGAAGGTAACGACCTTATAAAGGTTTACAAGGGTGCCACTCTTACAAGTTTATCTGGGGGACCAGGGCTTTATACAGCTAAGATTAAGCAGGGTGGAAAAGAAGAAGAAATTAGGGTTGGTGCTGTAGTATTAGCAACCGGTTTTAAACCATACGATGCATCTAATCTTTCTCATTTGGGTTATGGTGTTGTGCCAAATGTAATGACTAATGTAGAGTTTGAGTTAAAGGCAGCTAAGGGTGATTTTACTCGACCTTCTGATGGGGCTCCCATAAAAAGCGTTCTTTTTATTCAGTGTGCAGGACAGAGAAGCGAGGAGCATTTACCCTATTGCTCTAGTTATTGCTGTTTAGCCTCTCTAAAACAAGCAAAATATTTAAGAGAAGCCGACCCAGAGAGCAAAGCCTACATCGTTTACGAATACATGAGAACCATGGGGATTTATGAAAACTTCTATAAGACTTTACAGAATGACCCTGGAGTATTCTTAACCAAGGGAAAGGTAGTAGAAGTTTCTGAGGGAGAAAATGGAAAAGTTAAAGTGGTGATAGATGAGACTCTTTTTGGAGAAAAGATTGAGGTTGAAGTAGATGCTGTTGTTCTAGCCATTGGAATGGTTCCTACTACCAAGGATGAGGCTATTCTTAATCTTGAATACAGACAAGGACCTGCTTTGCCTGAGCTTGAGTTATTCTATGGTTATGCAGATTCTAACTACATTTGCTTCCCCTATGAAACAAGAAGGACGGGTATATATGCAGCAGGAGCTGTTCATCAACCAATGACTATTGACCAAGTTATCGACGATGCTCGAGGAGCTGCTTTAAAAGCTATTCAATGTTTGACTGCAATTGAGATGGGGCATGCAGTTCATCCAAGAACCTGGGATTTTGCCTATCCAGAGTGGGATTTGAAGATGTGCACCCAATGTAAGAGATGCACTGAAGAGTGCCCCTTTGGAGCTTTAAACGAGGATGAGAAGGGTTTTCCAATTCCGTTTGTTACCCGTTGTCGAAGATGTGGAACCTGTTTTGGAGCTTGTCCTCAGAGGATCATAAACTTCAAAGACTACTCGATAGACATGGTTTCAAGTATGATAAAAGCCTGTGTAATGCCTGAGCCGGGATATGAACAGTATAGAATTTTAGCCTTTGTTTGCGAAAACGACGCCTATCCAGCGTTAGATATGTTGGCTTATCAAAGGAGGTCAATGCCAGTAAGTATTAGGGTTATCCCAGTAAGATGTTTGGGAGCGGTTAATGTTGCCTTTATTAAAGATGCCATGAGTAAAGGGTTTGATGGAATATTATTATTTGGTTGTAAATTTGGTGAAAACTATCAGTGTCACTTCATCAAGGGAAGTGAGCTTGCAAATAGAAGAATGGAAAACGTGCAAGAGACTTTACAACAGCTTGCATTAGAGATGGAAAGAGTAACCATCGATACAGTGGCAATTGATGAAATAGATAAGATCATCAATAAAGCTAACGAGTTTGTTGAATTGATAAAGAGCTATGGTGAAAATCCATTCAAAGGATGGTAGGAGGGAGAGGAATGGGGGATATAACAAAGATAGATGCTAACTTAGCGGCTGTAAATCAAATCATATCAGCTGGTGGAGATACGGTTAAAAGATGTTATCAGTGTGCAACCTGTTCATCCGTATGTCCTTTAGCACCAGATGAAGCGCCCTTTCCAAGAAAGCAGATGCTTCTTGCTCAGTGGGGATTCAAAGAGAAGTTACTTTCAGACCCAAGCATTTGGCTTTGTCACCAATGTGGAGATTGCACAAAGTATTGTCCAAGGAATGCAAGACCTGGTGATGTATTAGCTTCGTTAAGACTTCAGGCGACAAGAGAGTTAGTTCCTTTTAAGTTTATGCATACGCTTTACAACAATCTTTGGGGCTTACCTATATTAATACTAATAGCTTTGGCGATCATCCTTCCGATTATGTTTTTAACTTTTCAGGGTGTCCCATCACTTAGCGACCCAACCTCATTCCCATATTCACCCGTTCATTACAAAATAGGTTTCATGGATTTGCCTGCTCGTGTATTGATGAACGATTTGATTTTTTTGCCATTATCGGTGTTTATTATTGCAATCATGGCAAATGCCGTAAGCAGAATGTGGAATAGTTATTTGGAAACATACAAAATTCCACAGGCTTACAGGATTGGATATATAGATGTAATAAAAACATACTTAATTCCGGCTTTAAAAGAAATTCTTGCCCATAGCAGGTTTGAGAAATGTGGAGCAAATTCTTGGAGGGCAAATCCACACAAGATGTTGCTGTTTGGATTTATAATTTTATTCATCGTTACCGGAACAGTTTTCTTTCTGGCTGACATTTTGGGAATGCATACTCCTTGGAATCCTATCACACATCCTGTTAAATGGCTTGGTTATATCGGTGGACTTTTATTACTTTATGGGGTCATAGGGCTTATTACTGGAAGAAATCAGGCAGTTTTAGAGAATAGTTTAAGAACAACATATTCAGATGCATTTTTACTATGGTTAATCTTTGTGGTCGGTATTACAGGATTTTTAATTCCATTATCAAGGATCTTTACTTTTTATTATAATTATGTTGGCTATATATATTTAGCGCATATTATTGCAGTTTTCTTACTTTTTTTATCAGTGCTTTATTCGAAGTTCTCTCATTTAGTTCTTAGAACAACGGCTGTTATTTTTGACTTATATTATAAGGATGTTTTAAAAAAGCTTTAACTTTTTAAGCTCATAGAGGGGGGGGCTAGAAAGGAGGTGGGATTATGTTATTCAAAGATAAAGGATCAAAGAATGGGCTTTACATTGGAACAGCAGCTGGGTTGGTGCTTTTTGCACTTTTAGGTTTCTTCCCAAGTGCTATGGTGGGAGGATATGTAGGGATTAAGCTCGCTGAATTGATTGTGGGAGCCCCAGCGGTTGGTATTTTGCCTCGTATCTTTGCAACCCTTAGCATGATAGGAGCGGTAATCTTTACTGGTTTGGTTTTTGTATTAGGTGGACCTATTGCTGGATGGATTGTCGGCACAAGATTTGAGCTAAAAGCAGAAGAAAGCAGGCCTTAAAATAGCAGGGGACAGGTTTGCTGAAAAAACAATAGCGCCAAAATGTGACCTTGTTTTTCTCAATACGGTGATAGTGTATTATGAAAAAGACTAAAAAGCTTAAATATTCGAGGGATGATTAGTTTATTATTTTTTGCAGTGTTTAGTTTCTTTCATAGGCTGGATAATTGGTTATCTTTTATCTAACCCGTAAGCAAAGTTTACCTTCATTAAATGGAAGTAAGATTGCTATTTATTGTAATAAGCAGTAGAGATGAGGCTTACTCCTCTTGACTAACGAATGGTGCCTAGTATTAAAGAAGCAAAAGAGTAGATTTGGTATAAGGAAGGGTTTGAGAGATGGTAAATCATAGAGAAGAGAACGGAATGGTAGTATGTAAAAATACAAATGGTAAATAAATAAGTGATAGCGATAAACAGCTTAGAAAAACTTATTAAATTTCAATACAAACGGAGAAATAGTGAACTTGGAAAGTCAAACTTATAAGTAAGAAAAAAAGAAATACGAATTCTGAGAGCGAAATAATAAGAGGGGGGGAGGATGGAGAGAAAGAATAATCCAGTAGTTCAAGGTGTAATTAGCAAAGAAGAGTTTACTCAAAATTGGTTGCAGTTTCTTACAGAATTCTTATCCGGTTCTAAAGGCTTTTATATTTTATTAATTCTTTCTGGTTTGATTGTTTTTATATCAGCCATGTTTGGTGTTAACGCAATTTATGTTGGCTATAGTCATGTATATGGAATTTATAGAGAGATTCCTTGGGGAATATTAATATCAGGCTATGTTTTCTTCGTTGTTATATCGACTGGTTTGTCAATTATTTCTTCTATTGGTCATGTCTTTGGAGTAAAATCGTTAATACCAATTGGTAAACGAGCTGTCTATTTATCAATAGTTACTTTATTTGCAGGATTTATGGTAATCTTTTTCGATGTTGAAAATCCATTTAGAATGGCTATTTGGAATGCACTGTCACCCAATCTAACTTCTAACATTTGGTGGATGGGAACCTTATATGGTATTAGTTTGATATTTATGATATTTGAATTTTTATTGATTCTTTTAAGTAAACATCGATATGCTACGATATTTGGTTTTTTAACCTTGATAAGTAAAGTTTTGGCTATAAGTAATCTTGGTGCTGTTTTTGGTATGCTTTACGGTAGAGACTTTTGGTATGGTCCTTTTATACCAATATATTTAATTGCCTCTGCAATTTCATCAGGCAGCACAGCCATTATATTTTTCACCTATCTTGGATATCGTATTAGAAATGAGAGATTAGATAAATCTATGGAATTAGCTTTGCAAGTTGTAGGTAAACTTTGGGCTCTATCATTAGCAATATTGATATTTATTGTCTTTTGGAAGATAATAACTGGTCTAGTTGGTAGTGAGGCACAAAGATTAGCTATTAGAGAATTGATGTTTGGAAAATATGCCCCTAACTTTTGGTTTTTTGAAATTTTTCTCGGTTTAATTACACCCTTTTTTCTACTTTTTGTTTCAAAGTTTAGAAACTTAAATCAGATGTTCGCTGCCTCTTTGCTTTCTTTCATCGGTATTTTCATTATGAGGTTTGACATGGTAGTTATCGGTCAAATAGTCTATCATTTCTTTGAGTATAAAGTAACGGATTTTCCTGTTATTTTGACTTATAAACCTACGCTTCATGAAATTATGCTTATAATTGGAGCTTGCGCATTTTGTGTATTCTCATTTTTAATCGGAGAAAAGGTGTTTAAAGGTCATCATACTGAAATTCACTAAGGGAGGGGAGGATGAACTGGAAAGAATTTTTTAAGAATTTAAAAACGGAAGAGCAAGGTTGCGTGCCCGATGAGACAAGAAGAGAGTTTTTGAAGATAGGGTTGATCATTACGGGAGTGGCAGCAGGTGGAAGTTTGCTTAATGTAGTATCAGTGGTTGCTGAGGGGTTGGCTACTTCAGAGGAACTAAGTAAAGAATATCCATATAAACCCCACTATTCGATGGTTTTTAGAGTTGATAGATGTATTGATTGTGAACGTTGTGTTGAGGCCTGTAGGCAAACAAATAATGTTCCAGAATATGGATGGCGGACTAAGATTTTAGAAAGAGTGGACACCAAAGCTGTGGATCAACAAAGACAATTTATGCCCATTCTGTGTAATCATTGCAATAATCCTCCTTGTGTCCGAGCCTGCCCTACTCAAGCAACATACAAGGACAAACAAACTGGGATCGTAAAGATGGCAAGCTATAAATGCATTGGTTGTAAGTCTTGTATGTCAGCTTGCCCGTATGATGCTAGATATTTTAATGAAGAAAAACGGGCGATTGATAAGTGTGATTTTTGCTGGGAATCAAGGTTATCTAAAGGGATGAAGAATACCGCCTGCGCTGAGGCTTGTCCAGCAGGGGTGCGGATCTTTGGTGATTTGTCAGACCCAAACAGTGAAGTATATAAAATTGTCCATCAAATGGGCAAAGCAGTCTGGGTTCTTAAACCGGAAACTGGTGCTAAACCAAATGTGTTTTACACTATAGGCTAAGGAGGGGGGTAATGAAAAGAATAATAATTTTAGCCTCAACTTTAATTTTGGGGCTCTCAGGCTTTGTATTAAGTGAGATAACTGAGGAGGGTGTTAAATATCAAGAAAGTGAAGAAGCAGGAGGACTAGAAATAATATACACAAAGCCCGTGAAGGGGGTGCTGTTTAGTCATAAGCTTCATGTTAAAGAGTTAGGACTACCATGTGAATCCTGCCATACGGCTATCTTTGAGATGGAAGCATTTAAGAGTCAGAGAAATCCTGATTTTATTATGGATTCTTTGTATAAAGGTAAATACTGTGGGGCCTGCCACAATGGACAGACAGCCTTTGCATCAAATACTAAGTGTGCAACTTGCCATGTAGGAGTTAAAGGTTTAGAAAGGCTGAAGAAGAAAGCTCAGGTGTTAGAAAAGAAATAATACATAAAAAAAGCAAAGCCCAGGGGTAACCCTGGGCTTTTTGATCAGTTTAAATTTTGACTAAAGAGAATGAGAGAGTTCACATCTAAAAGATGTAGCCATAATTCCCCTTCTTTCCCGTTGAATTATAAATCTCCTCAATTTTACCTGAAAAATTTTAGTTAACAATAAAGAATTGGCATTACAAGGAAAACTTCAACCTTTATATTTATAACTAAAAATAAATGGGGATAATTTTTTTAAAAATTTTGAAAAAAGATAATAATTATTACTTGACAGGGAGTAAATATTGGTTATAAATTAATTGTATTCCTTTTTAAGGAATAGGGGAAAATGCCTTTTGCAGAATGGGACGAAATTTTTGAAACCGGTGTTGAGGAATTTGACCTTCAGCATAAAAAAATGATCCAAATCCTCAATTTAATTTATATTTATTATCAAAGGCGGCTTGATAAAAAGATGATTGAGCAGGTCTTCCAGCAACTTACCGATTATTTTCAAAAACATTTTGCATCCGAGGAGGCAATGATGGAAAGCATAGAATATCCAGAAGAGGAACTTGCAGTTCATAAAAGTGCACATCAGGAATTTTTAAAAGCCTATTTACAGAAGGTTCATGAAGGGAATGTTATGGAGCTTTTAAAATTCGTTAAGAACTGGTGGGTTTCGCATGTATTCCATATAGACAAAAAATATGGCGAATTTATTAAGATGAAAAATAAATAGTAAGGGGGGATGGGGATGAAAATATTAAAAGAAGAATTTGAAAGAGGGACAAAATTTAGATATCGTTTGAAATATATAATAACAACTTTAATTATAATAGTTTTAGGCATGTTTATTTTAACATTATTAGCATATTTGGTATCAAAACGCATGCTTTCAAATATGATTGAAAGAGATTTTGAATTTAATTGGAAAAGAAATTTTCAGTTAGTCTGGGAACCTTTATCTACCCATGCTCAATTATATCAATTGTCAGGTGAGGTGCCTTTGGAAACTCAAAGATCCTATTATAACTATTTAAAGGAAAAAATCTTAAACCAACAACAAGTCAAGGTAGAGATAATTGTAAGCGATAGTATCGTGAGCCTGTATGGGCTTGGGCATTTATCACGAAAACCAAAAGATGAGGTAGAGCAAAAAGCTTTTACTACTGGAAATCCACAATTTCTCACAAAAGAATTTTATAAAACAGCCATCGTTCCAATCAAAGCAAAAGATGAGTGTTTATCTTGCCATTCAAATGTATCTCCAGGAGATACTCTTGGGGCATTAAGTATTACAATTCCTTTTATCGATATGTATAACACAGTGCGTAAAATAAGTATTATTGTATTAGTTTTAGGGTTTGGCGGATTAATAACTATTGGTTTACTTGTGAGTTACTCATTCAAGAAATCTCTTTACGATCCTTTAGAGAAACTTTCGGATTTATTAATTGCAGCGTCAAAAGGTAATTTTGGTATAGATCTACCAAAAAATTTGCTTGAAAGATCTGATATAGTAGGATTGGTTGCAAATTCTGTGAACTCTTTATTTAATACTATTAGGTCTTTTGCTAATAAATCGCTTGAATATTCAAATAAACTAACTACTCAGATAGATGATGTTTTTAGAAGTATTGAAACATTAAATGATAAGCTAAAGACTATTTCACTTAAATTTGGAATTATCAGCTTGCAGATAGATGATATAGGTTTTATTGGGTCAGATTTGTCAAAAAATGTTAGACAAGCTAATAATCAAGTGAAAGAGCTGAAGGCTAAGATTGATTACATCGCTGAAAAGGAATTAAGTAGGGAGGAAAAGGACCAATTTTTAGATGAAATTCAAAAGCTTTACCAGGACATATTAGATAACACGATAAAGATAAGTGAGGGAATAGAAAAGTTGTCTACAAGTAAAAATGTTCTTTCAAAAACTATTGATGAAATAATGAGTATGATAATGGAAACTTCAACATATATAGATAAAATAAGTGAGGAAGCATATGAACAGTTATTAATTTCCTCTTATTTGCATGCTCAGGCTATCAGTGTATATACTGCTCGTACAGAGCAAATGATAACTGAGGTTATAGAAAAGGAGCTCGATAGATACTACCTCAGATTGCAGGCTCATGTAAAAGGAATTGATAAGCTTGATCCAATGAAGCATGGTGATTTTAAAAATTCCTTAATTGGTCAGTGGTGGTTTTCGGAAGAGGGGAATAATTTCAGAATCCGTTATTCTTCTTTTGACTTTGAGAAATTACAAAGTGATTTGGAACAGTTATTTAGTCTTGGTAGATCTATTATTGAGGCAGTTAACAAAGGTGAAGAAGGTGAAGTTGATTCTTTATTCCAAAAATATCGAGCTATTTTAAGACGTATAAAATTAGATTTAGATGAGTTGAAAGAGATGCTTAGGGAAGGGGGCGAGTAATTTCAATGATGGAAAAGAAAATCGGATTCCATGAGTATAAAATTTTCGTTACAGAATTAGTTAATATTTACGATTCTTATTTAAGTGTTAGGGGAGATTATAATGATGGGATTAACATAGTCCTTCTTGATAAGAAGATCAAAAACATCGTGGATAATATTTTTTATGTTGCGATTGCTGGTGAAGTAAAGGCAGGAAAATCAACTTTCATAAACAGCTTACTTCGGGAAGAGATATTACCTGCCGATGTTTTACAGGCTACTTCTTCTATAATAGAAGTTTTCTACAGCAAAAGACCTTTTTTGAAAATAACTTATGCGTCGGGCAGGGTAGAAGAAATTGAAGAGGAATCGAAGGAGATTTTTAAAGAAAGGTTAAAAGAGGTAGCAGCGATACCTGATGAATATAGGGATATTCCAACAAGCGTGCTTGATCAATGGCTACTTGATCATGGTGAGGTCCCAGAGGTTAATGATGAATTTATACATTATTTGGAAGCAAAATCAAACTTAGACAATCTTTCATCGCAAATTGATAAAATACGCTCCTACCTTCAAAAAAGAAATCTTGACAATATTACCACAAGGATTGAGCTTGGTTATCCCTTTCGGATTGGCTTAGAAAACGTTCGCTTTTTGGATATGCCGGGCGTAAACGCAGTGGGTGGGGTTTATGATATCGCCTTTTCCTACCTTGATATGGCAAACGCCATTCTTTTTATACATCCAATAAAACCTGTTGAATCCGAGTCTTTTAAAAATTTTGTATCCACAATAATTCCTAAGAAAAATAAGGATATGGTATTTCAGGTGCTAACTCATGCTGTTGTTTACTTTGAAGAAAAAGATCGACTTTTAAATGAAGCAAGGAGGATATATGCCAATTTAATTCCGCCTAATAGAATATTTGCAGTTGATAGCATTCTTAAGTTGATCCACGAAGATTTGATTAGGGGGAAAAAGCTTGAGGATATAAAAAGAGATAAAGCTAAAAGAAAATGGGTAGCTTTTGTCCTTGACCTTGCTGATGAGCTTGGAATACCTCCAGAAAAAGCCTTTTTGGAATTCTCAGGGTTTAAAGAATTATTGCCCGCTTTAGAAAATTTTTTGATTGAGGCTCCTATTTTAGAACTTAGAAATATAGCCCAAACTATACATACAGGTTATGAAGAATTAGAAAGAATGTTAAATGAACACTTGAGTTTACTTCTTGTAAGGCAAAAAGACTTAGAGAAGTTTGAAGAGGAAGTTAAGCAAAGAATAGATGGTTATAAAAAGCTCCAAACAGAAGCATACTTTATTTTGGAAGAAGCTGAAATTAATTTTAAAGGATTAAATTCTCCTTTTGAAAGGGCTTTACAGGAGTTTAAAAGTAAATATCAAGAATTGATCGTAAATTCAAGAAATCTCGAGGAATTGCGAAAACATTACAGGGATGCAGAGGATGAGTTAGATGAAATCATAGGAAAATCGCTTTCCACAATTTCTGGTTTTTTCCAAGAAAAGTTAAAGGTCCTTGGAGAAAGTTTAAATAAAGAATACAAATTAACCATTCCCAAGATAGATTTTGCGATTTTGGAAGAATCAACAAAGAAAAAATTAAAAGAGAAAGAAGAAAAGGATGCTTTGGGTAGGGCATGGTCTTTTCTACTTCCATGGAGATGGTTAAAATTAAAAGAAATTTTTAAATTTAAAAAAGAATCAGCCTCGACATTAGAAAAGAAGCTTATACAAGAATTGAAAGGGACAGCTATTACCCAAATTTCAAATGTTCTTGACAAGATAAGGGATGAAATTTTTAAAGCTTTAGATTATTATAAAGGGCAAGTAAAACAGATGTTAAAAGAAAAAGAAGCTCAAATTGAAAGATTAAGGGTCGAAATTAAAACCGCAGAGGCTCTTGAGTTAGAAATTTTGCAAACGGAGAAAAAGCTTACTATGATTCAGCGAGAAAAAGAAAGATTAAACAGGTTCTTGGAGAATTTAAATGTTGTCTAAAGAAAAATTAGAAGAAATTGAAAGAAAAATATTAGAAGACTTAGATTCTCAATTGACTGTGGTTAAAAGCGAAATAAATTTTTTCATTGACAAGGATTTGAATTTATATTTTCTTAGAGAATTTATAAAAAGCTACACACCAAAACTTTTGAAAAAAAACGCTGAGCTCCTTTTAGATACATTATTAAATTATCTAATGTCAGCTCTTTTAGAGGTTGTTAAGGATAAAGACATGTCAGTAAAACAGAGCGTAGTTCAAGCAGATATAAGAGAAAGAATAAAAGCTTGGGCTTTAGATAAAAACAATGCTTTTAATCCAACAAAATTTATGTTGAAGGAAGACGAAGAGATATTAGAAAGGTTAAAAGATGTTGCTCCTGGATTGCTTGTTGCTATGGGAGGAGCTGCTACTGCAGTTATTGTTTCAGATAACATTCTAACAAAATTGGTTCCAGGAATTTCAACCTTAGCTGGTTCAGCTTATGTTATCAAACAAGTTAGAGGAAGAGTTCAAAGGCTAAAAAGGATTTGGAAAAAAAATGTTGAAAGTTACTTAGATATAAATAAAAAGTTACTTCATAGTTGGTTAAAAAGTGTGATTGAGAAATTTCATAAAGAGGTTGCTAACCTTTAAAAATTCTATTTAGCTTTTGAAAGTAAATCCAATAAAATTTTAATATCACTGCTTATTTGTCCCACAGTTAAAAAAATAATTTCGCGTTTTATTTCCGGAGATTCAACAACTTTTATTTTATACTCCTTAGGGTCAGCTATGGCTAAACCTATAGCACCTTTCCTTTTTTCTACCTCTTCTAAAACATCGTCGGGATATTCTACATCAATTCTATTTTTAGGATTTATAGGGAAACCATCTAAAATTTTTTGTGAAAAGATAGCGTTAATTCCTTTCATCTGCTTTGCTACTACAACTTCAATTGGAACATCTTCCCACCCGAATGATTTCCAGTTTTTTTCAAGGCCCAAAAAGATCTTTTTTAAATCTTCTTTGGAGAGACGGGATACCATATTATCTTGATTGACAATTACTTTTGTTGAGGTTTGTCCTAATACAATGTAGTTAAAAACATCTGGATTATCAATAATCATTCCCTCTTCTTCTAAAAGTTGAAGAAGGACATCAAAGGGTAAGGCAAAGAATCCTGCGTTTACACGCTTGTTGTATAGTTCCCAGGTTCCTAAAATTGGACCTACGGGGACAATTTCTAACTTTTTATTTGTTCTTTTTTCAAATTCCTCTTTTATGTTTTCTAAAATATCTATAGTCCCTCCACCACATGCTACCTTGATAACATCACCTGAACTTGTAAAACCAAATCTGGTGTTCATAAGAATAAAAGACCCTACCAAAACAAGGACATGAATAAAAATTTTAGTTATTATGTATTTCGAAAATCTTTTCATTATCATCTTCTCCTTTCTGGCATTTTTTGAGGTTTTAAATAGTTTATAAGAGTTAAAATCTCATTCTTGGATGTTTTTTTATAAGCTAAGTAAATAGACCTTGAAACCTCGGGAGTTTGTATAACTTTTACGCTTTGGTCTACATAAGGTTCTTGTATTATTCCGATAGCATTTTCTTTAAAGGCTACAGCTAATTTTTGTTCCTTAGGTGACCTTACTGTTATAAATTGTATTCCTAAAGGGCTATTGCCAATGATGTTGTTAAGAAAATATTTTTGCGCCTCGCTTGCTTGTCTGCTAAGGATTAAAAGGGGAGGTAAGTCTTTCCAATTAAAATGGGACCAGCTTGTAACTTCCCCTGTCAAAATTTGAGCAAGCTCAGATTTTGATAATCTAGTTACCGGATTTCTTTTGTTAGCAATAACTACAATCCTTTCTTTCCCTATTACTACTTCCTTAAACCCTGTGGAAGGAACTTCTATGCCCTCATTGGTTAAGAGGGCAATCCAATTTTTCAGAGGGATTGTATCAACCGCAAGGTCAGCTCTATCATTGTAAACTTCCCAAAGGGAAAACTTTGGGCCCATAGGAATAAAAGTTATTTTAATTCCTGTTTTCTCTTCGAACCCTACCATTTTTTTCTTTAGAAATTCAAGAGATGATGGGCTACCTACAATTTTTATTTCAGCGGAGTAAGCTGAAGCAAGATAAAATATTAAAGTGATGATAAAGTTTGCTAACAAAAATCGTAGCACCGGTTTCATCATCCGTCCTCTCTATTATTTGTAGGTTTTAGTATATCTTGCGCCTTCATTATATATAAAATCTATAAGTTTCTTAACTCTTTCTGTAGGTTCTCCCTTGGTAATCAAAGTTATGTCCCTAATTAGCTCCGGTATTTGAGGGACTTTAAGTCTTTCATCAACTGCTCCCCAAGAAGAGATGCCAATGGCTTCAGGAAAATTGGTTATAGTTTCTTTTATCTCTTCAACGGTGTTAACTTCCATAATGTCGCCGTTGACTTTTTCATTATCTAAAAAGAACTCGGTAAAGAGCTTATTTGTTCCAGGTATGAGCCTGCCCCAAACAATGAGAATAGGAGAATCTTTCCCGCCCACTTCTTGCCAATTACGAATTTTGCCTGTAAATATGCCTTTAATTTGCTCTTTAGAAAGTTTGTTGACTGGATTTTCTTTGTTCAAAAGAACTACAATGCGGTCTTTTCCAAGATGGAATTTTTTGTAACTTTCAGGATTTTTAACCTCAAGGTTGTTCTTTTTTAAAAGGTCTACCCACTGGTCAAAGGTTAGACCTGCAGCTGCGGCTTCTACCTCCCCACTTTCTAAAGCTTTAAAAGCGTTAACTGGTCCTGAAGGAATGATGATAAGCTTTATTCCCGTTTTCTCTTCAAAGGGGAATTTTATCGGTTTTAATATATTTTCAACAGGTGCTGCACCTCCAGCAACATATAAAGTTTCAGCGTATCCTATGCTAATACAAAGTAGAATAAAACATATGATAAATTTAACCACAAGTAAAAATCTAAGTTTCATAGATTTATTTTATAACTAGCCTGTTCAAAAAGTCAAGAGAGAATTTGTGGTAGTGCCTCATTAATTGTGTAAAGACTTGAGAGGACAGGAAGAGTATGGTAGCTTCCCCAAGAAGTCCCGACCTAAAATCACTAAAAAGGAGGGGAAGCTACCATGAAACAACCAAACAAATTCAACTCCCAACTCCAACAAGAAATTTTAGACTCCTTCCAACAGTTAGTCAAGACATTAATTAAAACACTATTAGAAGCGCTTA
>WYEG01000035.1 GCA_009903935.1 Caldimicrobium sp.
TTTCCGCTAAAGAAGCTTTGCCAAGATTAGCCTCTACTTTAAATCCCTTGAACAAAGGTTTCTCATTTATCATCCGTCAAGAATGCGTAAGACCCCTCGCATACGCTCGGGGTGACAAAAAGAGAGGCTCAGGATGACAACAAAAAGAGAGGCTCAGAGTGACAAAAAAGAGAGGCTCAGGGTGAGAAGGAGAGAGAAGGAAAAGTTTAATGATAAAATCAAAAAAGGAGGAAGCCTAAGGGTATGCAGCAGGACTTGAAGCACAAATACCGCGTGAACGAGCGTATCAAAGCAAAAGAGGTTAGGCTTATCGGACCTGATGGGAAGCAGATAGGGATTGTTCCCATCCAAGAAGCCTTACGTATTGCTGAAAGCTACGGGCTTGACCTGGTTGAAGTTGCACCTACTGCAAACCCGCCCGTCTGTAAGATCATGGATTTTGGAGAATTCCTCTACCAAGAAGCTAAAAAAGCTAAGGAAGCAAAGAAAAAACAAGCGGTTGTCGAGATAAAGACGATAAAGCTTAGTCCAAAAACAGATAAGCATGACCTTGAGGTAAAGATTAAGCATATTCTGAGATTTCTTGAGGAAAAGAATAAGGTAAGGGTTTGTGTAGTCTTTAAGGGAAGGGAGATCACCCATCCTGAGCTTGCGGATAGGGTCTTTTCAACCATCTTCCAAGCCATTGAAGGTAAGGGAGTGGTTGAGGCACCACCAAAGCTTGAAGGAAAGATGATGACCGCCTTGATTGCTCCCGCAAAATAGAAAGAAGCCCCCTCACTTCGTTCGGGGATAGAAACAGAGGTAGGGTTTGCTTCTTAAGGAACCCAGCGAGAAAAGTTCTGTAAAATCCTTAGCCCGGGGTTTCCGCTTTTCTCTGGGTGAAATTGCACCGCAACAAGGTTTTTGTAAACTATGGCTGAGGGGAAGTTTATTCCGTGAAAGGTGACCCCGCAGATTATTCCTTCGTCCTTAGGCTGGACAAAGTAGCTGTGAACAAAATAGTATTCATAGTCTGGGTCAAGCCCCGAGAAAACAGGGTGTTCCCTTAACCACTCTACGGAGTTCCAACCCATATGGGGAACCTTCAAAACCTCATCCCCATAGACCAAAGGAGTAGGGAAACGTTTAACAAAACCCGGTATTAGACCAAGGGTTTCTGTGCCGCCATCCTCTTCGCTATAATCCATGATAATCTGCATACCAAGGCAAATACCAAGGATCGGAATGCCATCAGCAAAGGCCTGCTTCAAAAATTCATCAAGACCCTGAGCTTTAAGATTTTCCATAGCAGACTTTGCCGCCCCCACTCCTGGGAAGATGATCCGCTCGCATTTTTCTAATACTTCTGGGTCGCTGGAGATAACATAAGGTATTCCGAGGTAAGCTAAGGCTCGTCCAACGCTTGTCAAATTACCTGCTTGGTAATCAACGATCCCGATCATGGGTTCTCCTCAATTCCTACCATCTTCTTTAGCTCTTCAAGTGGTGGAAGCTCATCCAGGGATTTTAATCCAAAGTATTCAAGAAAAAAAGGGGTAGTGCCGTAAAGAGGGGGTCTCCCTGGAACCTGTTTTCTTCCTACTACTTTAATAAGACCTCTTTCAAGAAGAAGCTTTAAGGCAGGACCGGCATCAACTCCGCCCCTTTTAGCTGAAACCTCTGCCCGGGTGATGGGTTGAAAATAAGCCACGATGGCTAAGGTCTCAAGTTGAGACCGGGTTAAACGCTGGTTTTTAGGCTTTACGACCCTTTTGATGTATTCTGAAACCTCTGGGATGGTCTCAACGCGATAACCATGAGCAACCTCTCTGATAACAACGCCTCTTCCCTCATAATCTTTCCTTAGCTCTTTAATGACGGCTTCAACCTCGCCCAGCGATAAACCATCGCAAACCTTAGCTAACTCCTTTAGGGTTAAAACCCGCCCGGATACAAAAAGAAGAGCCTCTATCACCTTCTTGTAAAAACTAAGCTCTGAAGTAGACCTTTCCTTCATGATAAACCTTCGTGACCTTTCCTTCATCTTGAAGTTTATTCAGCAGGGAAAGAAGCTTGTCTTTCGCTTCTCCGAAAACGAAAGCCAGCTCTTCAAGGTCAGCCGGTCTCCTCGAAAGATAGTTAATCAACCATTCGGAAAGCTCCGTAAGGGTTAGCGGTTTTTCGAGTATGGCACCCCTCTTTTCTCCTGAAATTATCTCAGCTTTACCTGAAAGCCTTTGTTTGATGGCTTCCAATTCTTCAAGGCTTAAAGGTCTTGCCATAGGATAGGCAGGGGGACGAACCACCGTGTTTAGCTGAACCCGATGGGGCTTAATATAGTCTATGGCTGATTTTAGGGCGGAGATGTCCTCAGGCGTATCATTTAGACCCTTGACAAATAGGACCTCAAGCCAAAGCTCGCCTTCCATCTCTTGCCGCAAAGCGGAAAGCCCCTCGATGATCAAATCAAGCTTCACAGCCGCAACCGGACGGTTCACTAAACGAAAACTCTTTTCCCTTGCGGAATCTAAAGAAGCAAGCACAAAATCAACCCTGGCTAAAGCTTCTCTCACTGACCTTTCATGAACAAGGGTAGAGTTGGTAAGCACAGCTATGGGCTTATCTATCATGGCTTTGGCAAGATGGACTGCCTCCTCAAAGTGGATGTTAAGAGTTGGTTCGCCCGAGCCAGTGATGGTTAAGACATCATAAGTATTGGCAATTTCTTTGGCCTGTTCAAGAGCTTCTCTTATCTTTTCTAACGAAATGTAAGGCTTTCTTTCTGAGGTATAGTAAGTTGTCCGTCCAACTTCACAATAAAGGCAATCCATGCTACAAACCTTTCGAAAAACAAGGTCAATCCCAAGGGACCTACCAAGCCTGCGTGAGAGAACCGGACCAAAGAGAATTGGCATGTTTTTTATTTTAACACTTCAATAGAAACAGCGGAAACTTTGTACTCCGGTGTATCCATGAGTTCATCAAGCCCTGGGCTAACAAGGATGTTTGTCAAAGCGGTGTCGAAGTGAAAATCTGTATACAAGTAGTCTCTCGGAACCCGTGGATTAATCCTTACTTTAAACACAACCTCTCCCCGGTCGTTTTTAAGCTTAACAGTTGAACCATCAAGGATTCCGTACGCATTAGCATCCTGAGGATTGATATCAACGATAGGTTGAGAAGAAAGCTTCATCAAAGATGGAGCCCGCCTTGTCATACTACCGATGTTATAGTGTTCGAGCCTTCGAACTGTAACCAGAATGAAGGGCTTATCTGGTGTTGGGGATTCAAACGGCTCGATGTGCCTTGCAATGGCAAGATGAACTTTTCCCTTGGGGAACCCGTTTGTGAAGAGGATGGTTGTTCCTTGATGCTGTTCATCCGGGCAGGGCCACTGCAAACCAACCAGCCTTAAACGCTTATAGGTAATTCCCTTCCAGGCTGACCAAACTTCGCCGATTTCTATGGCAATGTCTTCAGGTGAGGTATAGCCCCAATCATAGCCAAGCTTTTGGGCAAGCCTTGTAAGAATTTGCCAATCAGGCAAAGCCAAGCCCGGAGGCTCAACCGCCTTTTCAAAAAGTTGAACCCTCCTTTCTCCGTTCGTAAAGGTCCCGCACTTTTCAAACACGCAGGCCGCTGGTAAAACCGCATGAGCCCATTTTGCTGATAGAGGCATAAAGATATCCTGGCAGACTAAAAACTCTAACCTTTCAAGGGCTTGAAATACAGTCCCTATATCTCCATGACTTGTTGCCACATCATAACCCATAAGATACATACCCTTGAGATTCCCTTTGAGGGCTGACTCAAGCATCTTTGGAAGAGTTAGCCCCTCTGCCTTTGGGAGCTCTAAGCCCCAAACCTTCTCAAACTTTTCTTTCACTTCAGGTGAAAGATAGCTTTGATAGCCAGGCAATACATAGGGAAGACCCCCCATGTCGCAAGCACCCTGCACATTATTTTGACCACGCAAGGGCATAGCTCCGCAACCCGGTCTTCCCCAAAAACCGCAAAGGGTGGCAAGGTTCGCCGCGGCCATCGCAGCATATGACCCGGAACGATGCTCGGCTACCCCAAGCCCCCAAAGGATTAAGGCTGACTTTGCCTTAGCATACATGTAGGCAGCTTGCTCGATCAAAAAACCAGGGATCCCAGTATACCTCTGCACCCTCCCAAGGTCCCACTCGCTAAGAATATAATGACGAAAGCCCTCGAAGTTCTCTACATACTTCTCTATAAATTCTTTGTTGTATAGCTCGTCCCGAAGGATAACATAAGCCATGCCGTTTAAAAGGGGCACATTGCTTCCTGGTCTTAGTTGAAGGAAGATGTTTGCCCTGTCGGCAAATGGGATCCTTCGCGGGTCGGCAACGATGAGCTTTGCTCCCTTTTTCAAAGCCCTATCGACCTTCTGAGCAACGATAGGATGAGCCTCAGAAGAGTTGCTCCCAAGAATAAAGATAAGCTCAGCGTTATCTATCTCGTCGAAGTTTACGCAGGCTGCTCCAGTTCCTACTGTGGCCGCAAGACCTGCGACCGATGGTGCATGTCAGACTCGCGCTGGATTATCAACATTGTTCGTCTTAAAAATACCTCGGGCTATCTTTTGAAGAAGATAGTTCTCTTCGTTGCTTGCCCTCGCTGAGCAGAGGAAACCAAGAGCCTGCGGTCCATACTTCTCCTTTAGACGCTTAAGATTTTCCGCCACAAACTCTAAAGCGGAATTCCAATCTACTTCCTTGAAATCATCCTTAAGGGACTCTCGGATCAAAGGTTTAGTCAATCTTTCAGGGCTCCTATAATACTCAAACCCAAACCTTCCCTTCACACAGGTAAACCCGTAGTTGGGTGGTAAATCCCTACCCTTCACCTCAAGGATTGTTCCATTTTTTACAATTAAGGTGAGATTGCAGCCCACTCCACAGTAGCCGCAGACGCTCTTAACCTCCTTGGCTGTGTTTCTCTCATAAGGAACAGGCTGATTTTTCTTAGTTAGAGCCCCTGTTGGGCAGGTATCAACGCACATCCCACAGCTAACGCAAGCCTCAGTAAACCTAAAAGTGATGTATTCCGTAGGTTTGCCTTTATCTACAACCCGTAGGAAGATGGCTGAATAAGGGCAGATACGAACGCAACGCTCGCAGGCAATGCATTTATTAGAATCGACTTCGATTAAAGGATGCGTCCTTATAATAGGATACTTCATCCTCTTTCGAGAAGTTGCTGCCGGGACATCTTCCTCGATCATGTATCTTCTTAGCTCACATTTTGACAAACCAAGGCAACCGCATTTAAGACAGCGCTGAGCCTCCTTGACCGCCTCTTCCGGGGTCAATCCAATTAAAAACTCGTCAAAGTCCTTTACCCTTTCCTCAGGAGGTCTCTCTTTTAGCTGGGCTCTACTTTGAGGAGTAAACTGGTCAAGAAAATTAGAGTCTATATCCTCAGCCCTTTTTCCGCGGGTAAAATCAAACTTCACGGTGATGATTGAGCGCTCCTTAGGTCTGCCCTCAAGAAAAGAAGAAATAGCTTGAGCTGCCTTTCTTCCACTTGCCACAGCTTGGATTACCGTCCTTGTGCCAGAAAGCACATCCCCACCCACAAACACCCCAGGCACTGAGGTTGCAAGTGTAGAAGGGTCAACCTTTAGCGTCCCATCGGGATTAACCTCAAGCTTGGCTTCAAGCTCCCCATAGTTTAAAAAGTCAACCCCTGGCTCCTCACCCCAAGCCCTAAAAACAAAATCATAAGCCTCACTAAAAGCAGTCTCCTCAAGGACTTTGACCTCTTTCTTTTCTGTCTTTATCGTCCTTGCAAGTCTAAGCTCATAAGAATTTAAACCTTTTTTCAGCTCAAGGGGAGCTGTAGCAAAGACAAAACGAACGCCCTCCTTTTCGGCGTAAGAGATTTCTCGCTGAGGTATAGGAGCCTCAACCCTTGCCCGTTGATAATAAACATCAACCTTGGCTGAAAGCCTAACCAAAACCCTTGCCAACTCAACTGCAGTATAGCTACAGCCTAAGATGGCAACTCTTTTCCCTTCGAATGAGGCTTTCGCTACTTCATCCCCTTTGTTAAAACGAAAAAGAAAATTCAACCCGCTCTCAGATAGCTCTTCTCCAGGAAACCCATAGAAGCGCTCCTTCCTTGCACCTATGGCTATGAAAACTGCTTGAAATCCTTGAGCAAAAAGGTCTGACAGGGTAAAGTCTTTACCCCAAGCTTGACCACCACGGAACTCTATGCCAAGATTTAGAAGGTTTCCAATCTCTTTATCAAGAACATCCTTTGGAAGCTTAAAGGAGGGTATGCCATAACGGAGCATACCGCCCGGTTTTTCTTCCCGGTCAAAGATGGTAACATCATAGCCTTCAAGCTTTAAAAAATAGGCACAGCTTAAACCCGCTGGTCCTGACCCAATTATAGCTACCCTTTTCCCCTTTGGTGGTTTCAACTCAGGGGGTATCTCACCGTGTTCATAGCAATAGTCTGCTACGAACCTCTTTAAGTTGTTTATGGCTACAGGGCTGTCAACAAGAGCCCTTCTACATACAGGCTCGCAAAACCTTGGACAAACCCTCCCTACCGTTGCTGGAAGAGGAAGCTTCTCCTTTATCAGAGCAAGAGCAGCCTTAAAATCCCCCTTAGCGATTAGCCCTACATAACCCTGAATGTTTAATCCACCAGGGCAGGGAGTATGACAGGGTGCCTTGCAATCACCGTAATGGTTGCTTACAAGCCCCTTTAAGATGTGTTTTCGTATCTCCTTTACCTTTGGAGTGTCAGTGTAGACCTTAAACCCCTCTTTAGCCTCCGTCTCACAGGCTCTAACAATGCCTAAACCTTCAACCTCTACTACACAAAGACCGCAAGGGTTCGTAGGATAAGGATGCCCCGGTAAATAACATAGGGAGGGTATCTCAATTCCTGCCCTTCTGCAGGCTGAAAGGATAGTCTCTGAAGGATTAGCAAGGACCTCTCTTTCGTTTACAAAAAACCTGACCATGCTTATAACCTTTTAAAACAATTTTTGGTTCTTTTTTAAATCTGCAGCCAGGATTCAGAAAATATAGTCTTACCCATCAAAACTCGAACGGTTTTATAGATCTCAAGCTCCTTTGGGGAAAGGGTTTTTGGGTCAGGCTCATCTCCATCCATGATACGATGAACTAAGGCTACCCAATCAGGATGTTGCCCTTTGGCGATCTCCACAAGCTCCTTATCGTAGACATCAAGGATAGCAGAATAGACATCATACTTCATAAGCATCATAAGGAGAGCCCGGTTTAGGTATGGTCTAAGATGGGTTGCCACACCGTTTGACACATTTGACAATCCGACGATGCTTTTTGCCCCGGGTGCAATGTCTTGAAGCATAGAGAGAAACATCAAGGCTTCGTTTAGCTGGTCTGCACCAAGGGTGATAGGGGTAATGATAGGGTCAACCCAAATCTTCTCGTTTGGGATGCCAAACTCGTTTAGCTTCATCACTAAGTCAACTGCTAAGGATGCCCTCTCGTTGGCATCCCTCGGTAAACCATCAGGACCCCAAAGAAGAGCTACAACCTCGCAACCAACCTCAGCCGCAAAAGGACCAAGCTTCTCCAACCTTTCAGGCTGGATGGTTATAGAGTTCATCAACGCCTCCTGCGGGTTCTTTGAAGCCTTAAGCCCAGCGATCATCGCTTCTGGGTTTGTCGTATCAAGAGAAATAGGAGTGTCTACTACCTCCTCAACCACCTTTACAATCCAGCTTGCAAGCTCTGGTCCGTCCTTTTTTGCCGGACCGATGTTCAAATCAAGATAATCAGCCCCAAGCTCTGTTTCCTCCTTGGCCATCTTCTGGATAGGCTCAGGGTTCCTCTCCTTCATCGCCGCACCAATACGCTTTGACATGATGTTTATGCTTTCAGCTACGCAAACCACAGTATTACCCATCCTTCAAACCTCCTCGAAAATTTTTTAAGCTGCCTTGGCTTTTATCTCCTCTTGAAGTTGTCTCAAAAAGGCTGGTAGCCCGCTTGCCTCCCTCGGTCCGACAATGACCTCCCAGCCAGGAAGCTCCTCCTCAAGCTCTCCCTTTATGCTTGCCAAAAGCCCAGGTATCACAAGCTTCCTATGCTTTACCTTCTCAGCAATTCCGCATTTTTTCACAAACTCGGCGATAGTGTCTGCCCCAAACTTGCCAGCAGCCCAAGCGGTAAGAACAGATAGCCCATCCGTATCCTTGATCAAAAGCCAGGTCGGAACCCTACTCCCCTCTATCTCACCGTTTACCAAAAAATAGGTTAAAGCAAAGTTGCAGGTTATAACTACAGGGGAAAGCTCGTTTGGTCCGTTGACTGGATAGATCCCCTCTTCCACAACCAGAGGCTTCTGAGGGTCGGTGTAGATGTTCATCCTCTCAACGAGGAGGTTAAAGAGAGCCCCCGCAGAAAGCTGTGATAGAATGATAATGCTTGCATACCTTGGAATAAGTAGACTTGCCAGGCTCACCTCAAGCAAATAGTCATCAGTATATCGATAAGGGAAAGTAATGATTGGGAATCCAAGGGGCTTAAACTTGGTCTTAATGGCTGACCGCCTAATAATCATTAGGTCTTCAAAAAGCTCGCGAACTCCCTTTGAACCTGGGTCAAGAACAAGGTCTTTTAGTCCAGCATCTAAAGCCTTCTGAGAAAGGCTTACCACCTCATCAAGGCTATCCCCAGAGATGACAAGCGGAACGCCCTTTCCCTTTGCCAACTCAAAGAAACCCTCAGTCTCCCCCTTTGCCGGATAAAGAAGCGGTTTGAAATCACCGCAGACCTTTAAACATTCCTCAAGGTTCCCTTTATCTCCAGCCAACACTAAAGCACACCAAGGAAGCTCCTCTCTTATCCGCTTGACAAGCGGGGCGTTTGCCCCCTCTACATACACCACATCCGGTCTTAAAAGTATACCAACCCTATCCCAGCTAAGCTTTTTATAAAGATTTATTCTTCTATCAACCTCATCTCCGCTCATGGAAGATGATATTATCGTTCCTATAAGAGGAGGGTTCTCAAACCTCCTTTCATGCCTAAAAAGAACAGTTTCCCCACCAAGGGAATAGATAGCATCCCCTCCCCCGAGCTTTACCGTCCTAATGGGTGGAGCTGTAGCCTCAGCGATCTCCTCAACAACCTTTGGGTCAACATAGGGACAAGCAGTGATCTCAGCTTGCCCAGCAGCAACCTTCATGGCAAAGGCCATACAAGTAGGAAATCCACACTCCTTACAGTTTTTCTTCGGTAGCTTCCCCAGTATTTGAATTCCCGTAAGTCCCATACTCGCCCCCTAAGCCTTAAAATCTCATCTTTACATAAGCGGCGGTAAATTAAGCACAGGATGTCCCACCTTCTTTATGTATTCCGCAACCTCTTCCTCGGTTGTAGCCACCGTCTCATCGGCAATCTTGTCGATTAGGTCTGGGACGCCAAGCTCCTTTGCCCTCTCCATCAGCCTATCCCTAAGCTCCTCTTTTAGCATCTTTGGCATCCACACCACCCTTAACAATCCACCCTCTGCCGAAAGAAACCTTTTCGAGGTGATGTAATGTTTGGAAACACCCATAAAGCCCGGTGTAACCTGTCCACCACCAACCATACCCGCAAGGGTCGAAAACTTCATCCCCGTCGGGGTCATCCCAAGATAGTCTCTATTCACTATCATGATGCCGTTTATGGAGGGTAAAAAGGCCGCAATGCATTCCATGCACCCGCAAACAGTCATCGGGTCAGTCAAAATGCTGTAGAGGCTTACCCGCTCAACCTTCCCGCGAGATGCTTGCTTTACATACTCGTTTACTCCGGTGTATTGCCCTAAGACCGGGTCAATTAGCTCACCCTTGGGAATTGGCTGGTTTGGTCCAGCAGGATTTATAGAGTAGCAAGCCTTCCCATCAAGCCAGTTGTAGGCTCCGCAGGCTCCAACCCTCTCGGGTGTTATCACGCAAACATGGTTTGGCGCAAAGCTCTGACAGAGGGTGCAGGAGTAGAAGACATCAACAGAATCATCCGTTAATCCAGCAAGCCTTGCGTCACGCTCAGCATAGATCCTCTTTGCCATTTCAAGAACTTCCTTAACCTTGTCCTCAACCGTATAAATGGTTACCTCGCACTTATCAACGATGGCTGAGTACTCCTGCCTGAGCTTAGCATAGAGGATCTTCCCGATATGCTTAAACTGAAAGCCCTTCTCTACAGCCTGTTTACTGATCCTAAGCCACATTATGTTCCTTTGCCCAACATGCATGATCCCCTGAGCATAGTTTACAAGATGGTGGAACTGCCTCTCAAGGATAGCTTCAAAGTCTGGTTGCATGTTCACCCCTGCTACCTTCACCACAACCGCAAAGGGAAGAACATAAGGCGGTCCTTTGATGCCAAGCTTTTCTACATCGCTTATCTCCGGTCCAATAACTTCGATCTTGCCGTCTTCAACCTCCTCAAGGGGGGCGGAGATGAGAAGCTCTACCGCAGGAGACCTTCCACCGCCACACTCAAGATAAAGGTCATCCTTCCTTACCCTCTCTCCTTCAAAGGCTGGGGCATAAGCAACTGGGATATCAAGCTTAATGGTCGTAACCTTTAGACCGCGAACCTCAACCGCCCTATCAACGATCTCCTCATGTGGAACCTTTGATACCACATGCTCGTAAGTGCAAACTCCGTAGGGTTTGATCTCAGGAATATCCCAGTCGGAAATAACCGGAAAGCCCCAGTTTATAGCACCAGCTCCGTTAGCATACCACTCATCAGACACCGGACCAAAGGTGATAACAAAGGCAAAGGTTCTATCCTTGTTGTAAAGAAGGTTCCCTAAGTAATCACCAGGCTTTATTCCGCCGAAGGACATGGCAACCCTGCAGGCAAACCCGATGGAGAAGACAACCGATGTGTATTCTGGTCCAAAAGGAATAAGCCTTGTTGGCCAGCCAAGCTGAACCCCTGCCTCCTTAAGCTGATAGGGCATGTATACGCCGTTGGTTTGGTCATGCATGAACACATAGAGGTTCTTCTCTAAGAGCTCCTGAGCAATGCGAACCGCTGTCTCCTTATCAGGAGGAGAGCCAAGGATAGCGGCAAAGCCAGGAGCTGTCCCGTCAACAAACTCCACACCTCTCTTACGAAAGATGACATCATCTGCCGCACCAAGCCAGATGTTCTCCTCCGTTACATCCTCGCCTTTGACATAAAAGTTCGGATTTTCTAAATAACGAATAGCCTCGATGATTTCTTCCGCAAAGAAGGTTGCCATTCCGGCATCAAGGGCTGGACCAAGGTAGGGGACCCAGGTCTTTTCGCTTGGAATTTCAGGAAGAAGCCTCTTTGCCTCCTGAAGCACCTCTTCACAATCCCCAAGCCTCTTTACCGGATAGCCAAGCATAGCATAAATTATAGGAAGATAATAAGCGGTGTTTGGAAAGCCTATCTCCGCCTCCTTCCCAAACTTCTTTACCGCCTCTTCATACTTTTCAAAAGCCCTCTCAACGATTTTATGGGCACCTCTTATGGCAGCCGTTGCAATTATCTTGGACATCTTCTATCCCCCTCCTACTAATGTCATACCGAGCTTTGTAAGCCCTCGCTCAAAGCGTTAAACAAGGTATAGCATAGTTTAACAGCCAAAGGATGCCTCATGATCAAGAGGTCGCCCCCAGCGATAGCCAAAGCAACACCGGTTATAGCCTCCATCAGCACCCCTCTTTCTTCCTGCTCACCAAACACTTCATCCGTTGGCATAGAAGCTTCCTTTGTCTTCCAAACCTCCTTGCCGATGCTACAGATAAAAGGACAGGCAAGCTTTGTATCCTGCCCAAAAAGAGCGGCAAGCCTAATCCTTTCCATCACCGAATAGGTATACTCAATACCATATCCCAAGGCACCGATGGACGGGTCCATAAGGATCTTATCAAGGCTAACCCCAATGTTTTCAAGAAGAATATTAAGCTGCTTGGCAAGGTTTACATCTATTGGGCTTGAGGCAATAACCGGCAACCCATAACCCATTGCCGTTGCCCCAAGCGTCCTATAATTTGCTTCAACAACCGGACCAATTACCGCTCCTCTATCACCTACAACCTCAGCAACCTCACGCAGGACCTCAACATCCTTCTCCGCATTACCCGAACCCCAAACTATTAACGGCACATCAATTGCTTCCTTCACCTTCTTCACAACCTCTACAGCGTGACTTGCAGGCAAGTTCAAACCGTTTGGGTCCGTCCCCTGAAGGTATATACAGACTGTCTCAGCAGAATACTCTTCAACGCACTTTTTTGCCCATAGGGCTGGGTCATGCCAGACATCACTGTAGTATTTGGCTAAGCTCTCCGGCCAGTCCTCAGGCTTTACATCAAGGACCTCAAAGGCAATCCTCACCGGGTTTTTAAATTCTCCTTCAAAGTAGTGAAAGTTTAGACCCTTTGCCCCGCCAACTTTGATGGATTTTCCATTCCTCCCAATCACAACCTCCTTTATCTCACCCGTTGCCTTCTCAAGATAAGAATCAGGCGGAACAAGCTTTGCCCTCTCAGAAATCGGACGATAAACTCCCTTAAAACCACCAACCTTTACCTCAGCCCTTCCCTCTGCCTTTGCCTCAACCTTGGGTGCAGGCTTTTCCTCTTCAACCTTTACTTCAGGCTTTATCTCGTGTTTTTCTTCAGGCTTTTCTACCGGTTTGACTTCCGGCTTTTCTTCCGGTGGGACCTCTGGTTTTGCTTCAACCTTTTCTTCAACCTTTACCTCAGGCTTAACCTCTGGTTTTACCTCAACCTTTGGCTCTACTTCAGGCTTTTCCTCTTTAACCTCAACGGAAGGTGCGGAAACCTCTATTACTTTTTCTTCAAGGAATTTTGCAGGCTTTGGCTCTTCTTTCTTTATTTCTTCCTTCTTTGTTATTGGAGTTGCCGGGCTTCCCTTAGGTTTCTTGATAAACTCCTCCTCAAGGAGCCTCATCGTCTCTTCCACAGACTCAATGCCAGACCTTATCTGCTTTAGCCCAGCCTTAAGGCTTGCCAAGATCTCAACCAAGGTCTCAAAAGGTATCTCACCCCTTGCCATACCTTCCTCCAATTCAGATATTGCCTCATCTATAGACATGTAAACAGGCTTCTCTATCACCTTCTCAACTATTACCTCAACAGGCTTTTCAACCACCTTCTCAACGACAACCTCAACAGGCTTCTCTACAACCTTCTCCACCACCTTCTCAACCACCTTCTCCACCACGAAAGGATAGCTAATGTCTTCATACGCTGGTCTTGGATAAAGACCTGCTCGCTTTACGATCTCCGGCACCGCCTCTTCCCACTCGATAGCCATGATATGAACGCCCCGAACCCCAGGGATTTCCCTTACCCTCTCTATAATCTCAACAGCAATGTTTATGCCCTCTTCCCGAACATCCTTTGCGGACTCAAGCCTCTTTATTATCTCATCAGGAACCTCAAGCCCTGGGACATGGTGCTTCATGTACTTTGCCATCCCAAGGGACTTTGGCGGTGTAATCCCTGCAAGAATGTAAACCTTATCCAATAGACCAAGCCTTTCGCACTCCTCCATAAACTTGCGAAAACGCTCCACATTGTAGATTATCTGCGTCTGGATAAACTGGGCTCCTGCCTTAATCTTTTTGGCCAATCTATAAGCCCTAAAATCGTAAGGCTCAGCAAAAGGATTTTCTGCCGCTCCTCTAAAGAATACCGGTTTTTTCCCATTAATTTCTTCCCCGTTTGCAAACCTTCCTTCCTCAAGGTCTGAAACAAGCTTCAAAAGCTGGATAGAATCGAGGTCAAACACCGGCTTTGCCATAGGGTGGTTTCCAAACTTTGGATGGTCTCCTGTCAAACAAAGAAGGTTCCGTATGCCAAGGGCGCTTGCCCCAAGAAGGTCTGCCTGAATGCCTATCCGGTTCCTGTCCCTACAGGTCATCTGAGCAACAGGCTCAAGCCCTTCAGACATTACCAAAACCGCCGAAGCTATGCTTGAAACTCTTACAATTGCCGTCTGACAATCGGTAATGTTTACCGCATCAACATAGCCTTTAAGCAGCCTTGCCTTTTTCCGAATGACCTCAGGGTCAGCGTTCCTCGGTGGACCGATCTCGGCAGTTACTGCAAACTGCCCAGAGCTCAAAACTTTATGCAAATGGCTCTTTGGCTCCAAAGCCCTTCCTCCTCTACTAAATTATTAAGCAAGGTCTGGTCTTACCCTTATCCTAAGCCCATCTCCACCAGCCGGGCGCCAATCCTTTGGTGGCGTTATCTCAAGGAGCCTCTCAAGCTCTCCCCTCTCTTTTAGCCTCTCAATGATCATATGCCATACGCAGGGCATGTCCTTCCTTACCTCGCACCTCCCACCTTGAGAACCCCCGCAAGGACCATTAAGAAGATTCTTTGCACACCTTGCTATCGGGCAAAGCCCAGCCGTCTTATCAATTATACAATCTCCACAGCCTCGACACTTCTCAACCCATTTACCAAGCGCTACATTTGCCCCGTAAAAGCTCGTGTCAACTCCCGGATAGACCCTCGCCGAGGGATAAAGGTCAGCAATTAAATTCACACCAACCCCGCAGGCAAGGCTAACAATCGCCTCAACTTGAGGCAAAAGCTCATTCAACGGCTCTAAATACTCAGGGTCGCACTGCCTCATAAAAGTCCTCTCTATAACCTCAATGGGTTTCCCCTCTCTCTCTCTTGCAAGCCTTATCGCCTCAGCCAATATGGCAACCTCTCTATCCCCACCTGCAGAACAAACAGCAACGCATCCCCTACACCCAAGAACAAGAACCCTGCTATAGGGAGCAATGTTTTCAAGTATCTCAGGAATCGGTCTCCTCTCCGCTATGATCATTTCCCTCTCTCCTCAACCTTTTCCTTTAGGACCTTGCTAAAAAATGCTTTTACATCCTCAACAAAAGCCTCGGCATCAAGCCTTGGCACATAATAAAAGCTTAGCCACTCAGGAGATATTCCTATCTCCTGAAGAATGGCCCTTGCTCCAACCACCTTCTTCTCAGCCCTCTCGTTTCCCTTTCCGTTGTGACAAGTCCCTTGCTCGCAGGCACAGACGCAAACCCCCTCTGCCCCCTCCCTAAAGGCTCTAAGGATATCTGTAATCTCGATGTGCCCACCGCAAGGAAACCTCTTTATCTCTAACCTTGCCGGAACCTCGTATAAATCCTCCCGCTCAGCCAAATTGGTATAGTTGCAACAAAGAATGGCTAACTTTATACCCTCCCCCATTATGCGCATCCCCCAAAGGCTATGCTATTCTTAGGTCAAGCTAAGCTCAGTAGATGGCTTCCCTTTTAATTCAATTGCTTGAGCCGGGCATTCTTTAACACATATACCACAGGCTTTGCATTTATCAATTTGTATGACCGCATATCCTTTGTCTGCGATGATAGGAGCTGAAAAAGGACAAACCCTAACGCAGGTTAGGCAAACGATGCATTTTTCTGGATTGACCTTGGCAAAGGCGCCTATCTCAAAGAGCCTCTCTTCAGAAATAAGCCCCTGCTCAAGCATGTATTTTCTTAGGCTGAAGATCACATCCTTCGGCTTTACATCCATCGGGCACACCGGAACACAGCTCCCACACTGAGAACAAGACCAAAGCCTCTCCGTCAAAACCCTCTCGTAAAATCCGTTAAGCAAAAGATGAACGATAAGCCTTGGGTCAAACTTAACCTCAACCTTCTTTACCGGGCAAACCCCAGAGCAAGCACCGCACCTAAAACAACGATCAAACCCCTCGTTTAGGCTCCCAACAAACTCCCTTATCTCCATCCTTCCCCCTTTTAAGCCTTCACCACCTTAGCAAGTATGCTTTCAAGTAGGCTCCTTTCAGCCCCCGTCTTCTCAGCCAAATAATCAACGCTCTTTGGTCCATCTTTCAAAAGCTCCTTAACCTCAAGCTCATAGAATTTACTCTTCACCAAATTCTCAAGCTTTTCGCTAACCTTTTGATTTATCGTCTCCACTGAAAAATCAGAAAGCTTCTTTAACTCCTTGGCTACGTTTCCAAAAGCCGTCCTAACCTGCATGTTCTTTAAGGTTTCTTCAGCGCAAGTAAGCCTAAAATCAAGGTCCTCTTTGCTTATCCCCTCTGAGCTACCAAGCGGACCCAAAGCCTTGAGCTCGTCGTAGAACTTCTTTAGGTCCTCAACAAGCTTTGCTGGCTCAGCAGATGACACCCACTCAAGCTTAAACCTCCGGACATCTATCCCGATAAGCGTAAGAAGAATCTTCACAAGCTCAGCCATAACAAGAGCTTGGAAGTTCCCCTCCACATACTTACACTCCCCAAGCTTACAGCCCCCAACCATCACTCCATCTGCCCCTGCCCTAAAGGCCGAAACAACAAACAAGGGGTCTACCCTTCCGCTACACATCACCCTTACCACCCGGTGGAAGGGCGGATAATTCTGGCGAGCCACACCGGCCGCGTCAGCTGCCGCGTAGCATCACCAATGACACATGAAGCTCAATACTCTTGGCTCATAACTCATAGCCTAAGCACCCCCAACGGATACCATTTTTTCTTCAGCCTCTATTCTCTCCTCCCCTTTGAAGCCACGAAGCTGCTCTAAGATGGCCTCAAGGGTAAAGCCTCCCACATCTATGGCAAAAACTGGACAGTGGCTTGCACAGATACCACAACCTTTACAGGATGCTTTAATAACCCGAGCCTTCCTTCTTTTGTCCTCTTTTACCATTTCAATGGCTTTGAACGGGCATACCTCAGCACAGATGGCACAACCGATGCACTTTTTAACATCAACCTCAGCGGTGATGGGTGAGACCTCGACAAACCCTTTAGCCAAGGGTATGCACGCCTTGGCAGAAGCTGCTTTTGCCTGGGCAATGACTTCAGACATAGGCTGAGGGCTATGGGCAAGCCCAGCCAAATACACACCATCCGTTGCCGTCTCAACAGGTCTTAACTTGACATGAGCCTCAAGGAAAAAGCCAGAATCCGTTGTAGGAAGCTTAAGGATGTTAGCTATGGTTTTATCCTCGCTTGCCTTTGGTGGAACCGACAAAACTACAAGGCTCGGTTTAAGCTCAAGCTCCTCGGAAAGCAATGTATCCCTCACCCTCACAACAGGCATTCCTTTCTCAACGCTAACCTTTGGTCTTTCGCTCCCAGGATACCTTATAAACCTTACCCCAAGCTTCCTTGCCTGAAGATAGTATTTCTCATAGAAGCCGTAGCTTCTCATGTCTTGATAAAGGATGTAAACATCCGTCTCGGGTGAGACCTCCTTTATCCAGATTGCGTTCTTTAAAGCCTGCTGACAGCAAACCTTACCGCAGTAGTCAACGCCATCCCCCCTTGCCCCAGCGCACTGCACCATAACCACAGACTTTATCTTCTTAAAATTGCCGCTCCTCAACCTTTCCTCAAGCTCAAGCTGGGTGAGGACATTTTTCCCGTTCAAAGGATAATGCTCTGGTCTATACTCTCCCCCACCCGTTGCTACAACAACCACGCCATGATTGATTATCTCCGAAGAATCAGCCTTCCTTAAGGTTGTTGTATAGTTTCCTATGTAGCCAGAGATGTTGTCAACCGTCGTTGAAAGATGGACCTTTATCTTCGGATGGGTTGAAACCTTTTTAATCAACTCTTCAAGAAAGGCTTGCGGGTCATCCCCGGTAATAGTCCTCTTTAGCCTCCTTGCCATACCCCCAAGCTGATCTTCCTTTTCCACAAGATGCACTTCATAGCCCTGCTCAGCAATGGATAGGGCTGAAATCAAACCTGCCACACCGCCCCCGATAACCAAGGCTGAAGGCGTAACCTTTACCCTCTGAAGCTCAAGGGGTCTTAGCCTTCTTGCCTTGAGAACAGCCATCCGCACAAGGTCCTTGGCTTTTTCCGTTGCCTTCTCAGGATTGTCCGGATGGACCCAGGCGCACTGGTCCCTTATGTTTGCCATCTCAATTAGTGCAAGATTAAGCCCTGCCTCTCTCAAGGTATCCTGAAAGAGGGGCTCGTGCGTCCTTGGCGTGCAGGCAGAAACAACAATCCTGTTCAAACGATACTTCTTTATCTTTTCTTTTAAGCTCTCAAGTGAATCCTGAGCACAGGCATAAAGGATGTTTTCCGCAAGAACCACATTGGGAAGGGTCTTTGCGTAATCCCGCACCGCCTTTACATCAACGACCCCTGCGATGTTTACCCCGCAGTGGCAGACAAAAACCCCTATCCTTGCCTCCTCGCTCAAAAGCTCAACATCCTCAGGCGGATACTCTTTGACTACTGTATCCTTAAACCTTGCCGAGCTCAAAAGCTCAGAGACATAAGCACTTGCAGAGGAAGCCTGCATTACGCTCTCGGGAATGTCCTTCGGTCCCTGAAAAGCCCCTATCACATAGACCCCAGGAACATTAGTCTCAACAGGTTTAAAGTAAGAGGTCTTGGCAAAGGAAAACTCGTTTAGCTCTATCCCAAAGACTTGAGAGAGCTTCTCTGCATCTTCAGGAGGAGAAAGACCAACAGAAAGAACGACCATATCGTAGTATTCCCTCTTTGGCGTTCCGTCCTCGTTCACATAGCTTAGGGCAAGCTTTTTCCCAACGCGGTCAACCTTCCCCGGTCTTGCTCGAACAATTCTAAAACCATACTTCTTTACCGCATTCTCAAAGGACTCATCAAAGCCCTTACCCTGGGTCCTAACATCCATGAAAAAGAGGGTAATCTCAGCCTCTGGCTCATGCTCTTTGATGACGGAAGCTTGCTTTACCGCATACATACAGCAAACAGAAGAGCAATAAAGACGCCCGCAGGTGATATCCCTTGAGCCTACGCACTGAATGTAGGCAATCCTCTTTGGATGCTGATAGTCAGAGGGTCTGACAACCTCTCCCTCTGTAGGACCGGAAACACAGGTTAGCCTTTCAACCTCTATGCTGTGTAGGACATCGCTCCATCTACCGTAGCCAAACTTCTCAAGGGCAGACCGAGGCGGCATCCCAAACCCAGGGGCAAGGATCACCGCCCCTACCTCAACCTCACGAATTTCCGGCTTCTGACTAAAATCTATAGCCTTCGGTCCGCAAACATTGCTGCAAAGCTGGCAAGTCTCATGGTTAAGCCTTAAGCATGCGCTTTCATCAATGTAATAAGCAGTAGGCACGGCCTGAGGAAAATCTATCCTTGCTGCCCGAGTAAAAGTTAGATTGGCGTTGTAGGTATCTATAGCAAGCCTCGGGCAGTATTTCATGCACTCTCCGCAGGCTGTGCATTTTACAGGGTCGATATACCTTGGCTTAATCTTAAGGGTCACTTTAAAGTTTGGGGCAGAGCCCTCAACCTTTAACACCTCGGTTAAAGTAAGGATTTCAATGTTGGGAGACCGACCGGCCTCCACCATTTTAGGGGCAAGTATTCAGATACTGCAGTCGTTGGTGGGGAAGGTCTTATCAAGCTGAGCCATAACTCCACCGATTGAGGCTTTTTTCTCCACAAGATAGACATAATAGCCAAGCTCAGAAAGGTCAAGCGCCGCCTGTATACCCGCTATACCCCCACCAACAACCAATACTTTGCCCTTTGGGCTTATCCCTTCCACTTCTCTACCCCCTTAGCTTTCTTGTTTCTCCTCCGCTCTTACAGCATGCGGCCCAAAGCATCCAAGCCCATGGAAAAGCGGTGCATACCTTGCAGAGTCTAAGGCTCTTCTCATCGCCATGTCAAAGAGGACCCTTGGCTTTGGTTTATCGATGCCGAGGTTTCTTCTTCCAAAATCGATCCTATCGATCATGATGTTGGCAAACTCGTTTGCCGTCCTTGCAACTCGCCAGGAACCTCCAAAATACTTCTCAATCTCATAGAAGAGGAAATCGGTAACCACCTTGCTTCCAAGGGTGGGGAAGTCTGGACCAAACACAACCTGAACTCCGCTTGTCACAAAATACATACCGATGGCAACTGCTTTTTCGCTCATCCATTGAGGAGCACACCCTACAGCCGGTATCTGATAGATATCCTCGCCAAGCCCTCCAGTATGCACGATCTCAGTTGCGGAAATGAGAAGCCTTGAATTATCAACGCATGATCCCATGTGTAAAACCGGAGGACAACCAACCGCCTCAAGCACCTCCCTCAATCCCGGTCCAGCAAGCTCTGCTGCCTCAGGTGATAAAAGCCCGGCTATGGCAAGCTGGGTTGCCGAGCAACCTGTGGCAAGCACAAGCACATTGTTGGCTATAAGCTCCTTTGCCAGCTCAACCTGTATCGGCTCATCCACACGGTAATTATCGCAACCAACGATCGCTGCGATACCACGGATCTTTCCATTTATGATGTTCTCGTTTAAAGGCTTATAGCTTGCCCTAAACCTGCCCCCAAGGATGTACATTATCGCCTCATGGCTAAACCCAACGACTACATCTATACTACTATCAGGAATTCTGACCTTAGCTGGGTCCCTCTGCGGATACCTCTCAATAGCAACCTTCAAGATCTCTTTTGCTACCTCAATCGCTCTCTTCTCATCAAAGGGGATGTGGACCGCCCCCTCCATCTTAGCTATAGGACTTGTCGTTATGACTGCCGTGTGGAAATGCCTTGCCACTTCGGTTATGTTTTGCATGATACACTGCACATCAACCACAACCGCCTCAAGGGCTCCCGTTGCTATGGCAACCTCCTGCTGAATAAATGAGCCCGCAACCGGGATCCCCTTCCGCATGAGGACTTCATTTCCGGTGCAGCAGATACCCGAGAGATTTACACCCTTTGCCCCGACCTTTTTAGCTAAGGAAAGGAGCTCCGGGTCGTAGCTTGCCATTACCAAGGCATCGGCAAGCAATGGGTCATGCCCATGCACGGCAACGTTCACATGGTCTGGCTTTAACACTCCAAGACCAATGTTGACCTTAGCCCTTATAGGCTGGGGATTGCCAAGCAAAAGGTCCTGAAGCTCGGTAGCCACCATGCTTCCGCCCCAGCCATCAGCCAAGGAACACCTTGCCGCACCCATGAGGATGTTCATATAGTCCTGGTCAACACCGATGGTTGTGCGGTGGATAAGCTCAACAACTTCCCTATCAACACCCCTTGGCACTACTCCGTATCTTCTCCATTTTTCAAGAAGCGGCTTTGGAGCGCGATGCGTAAGAACTATCTCACCTTCCTGCTGAGAAAAGATTTGAAGTGCTACATCAGCCATCCTCTTTAGCATCTCATCTTCAGGCAAGCTTGGGTCAACGCCAAGAGCCTGAGCCACAACCCTAAGCTTCCTCTTATCCTTTACCTCAAAGGGAACCTCGCCATGGACCGCCTCATAGAAAAGCTTAGCTACATGCCTTCCGTGGTCTGAATGAGCCGATGCCCCAGCAGCAACCATCCTCGCAAAGTTTCTAGCAACAACTGTTGCTGCAGAGGCTCCGCAAACACCCCTTAACTCTTCAACCCCTTCTACCACCTGACAGGGTCCCATGTTGCAAACTCGGCAGCAAGTCCCCCCCTTTCCAAAGGCACAAGGCAAAGTCCCTCTTCGCTCAACCCTCTTTGGAGCAGTCAGAACATCTTCCTTTAAAGATTGATAGAGCTCCTCAGCAAGCTTAGATTGAACCCCGGGTTTTTTCCCCTTCTTCACCTCTCCAAACCTTGCCCTTTCATCTATCATGGCTTGCCCCCCTCTTGCGTTCTTAGTTAAAAATTAAATTTAAAATTAAAAGGAATCTAACTTTAGTGATTTTCTTCACTTTTAAGCAACCTCCGAGGGGAGCCCAGCCCAGGCTTTAGCCGACTCTAAAGTGTTCTTCATCAGCATGGTTATGGTCATAGGACCAACACCTCCAGGAACTGGGGTGATGAAGCTTGCCTTTTCTTTTACGGCATCAAAGTCTACATCACCGCAGAGCTTTGCTTTACCGTCAGGCGTTGTCCCGATCCGGTTTACGCCTACATCTATCACCACCGCTCCTTCCTTTACCATGTCAGCGGTGACAAACTTAGGGACACCCGCAGCAACGATCAAGATATCAGCCCTTCTTGAGTGAGAAGCTATATCTTTAGTCCCAGTATGACAAACTGTAACGGTTGCGTTGCCAACGGGTTTTCTCTTCTGCATAAGGAGGTTGGCAATGGGCTTCCCAACGATGTTACTCCTTCCGATAACCACAACCTCCGCTCCATCAACAGGAACCCCAGTCTTGGCAAGCAAGATCATGATGCCGTAGGGAGTGCAGGGTATAAAGCAGGGCTCGCCGATTACAAGCTTCCCCACATTCACCGGATGAAAGCCGTCTACATCCTTCCTCGGGTCGATGGCGTAAAGAACCTTCCTTTCGTTGATGTGCTTAGGTAGAGGAAGCTGAACCAGTATGCCATGTATTTTCTCATCCCGATTATGCTTATCTATAAGCTTTAAAAGCTCATCCTCAGACACATTTTCAGGCAAGTTTTCTTGCACAGAATAAAAACCAAGCTCATGAGCCGTCCTCTGCTTTGCCGTAACATAAGAAACTGAGGCCGGGTTTTCCCCAACGAGTATGGTCACAAGCCCAGGGACAACGCCATGCTTCTCCTTAAGTTCTATAACCTCTTTCTTTATCCCCTCTCTAATTTCCTGAGCTATGCTTTTTCCATCTAGGATCTGTGCTGGCATCTCTACCCCCTCCTAATAGCTTTAGAACAATCCTTTTACTTTGCCCGTCTCCACATCTACATCAATCCTGCGGTAGGCTGGGTCAGAGGCTGTTCCAGGCATAAGGTTTATGTCCCCAGCAACGGGGACGATAAACCCAGAGCCACGGAAGATCAAAACATCCCTAACCCTAAGATGCCATCCCTTGGGAACGCCCTTCTTTGTTGGGTCGTCGGAAAGCGATAGATGGGTCTTCACCATGCAGATGGGCATCTTCCTTAGCTCGTCGTTGGCTTCGATCATCTTGATCTTAGCCTCAGCATCGGGGAGATAGATCACTCCGTCAGCCCCGTAGACCTCTTTAGCGATCTTTTCAATCCTTGTTTTAACCGGCTCATCAAGCTCGTAAAGGAACCTAAACTGGGGAGTTTCTCTACAGGCATCCATTACCGCATCGGCAAGCTCAAGGGCTCCCTCTCCTCCCTTGAGCCAGTGGTCAGAGTAGGCAACCCTCACCCCAGCTTCTTCGCAGATCCTCCGCACAAGCTTTACTTCATTTTCTGTATCGGCGTAGAATTTGTTTATGCAAACCACAGGAATGGCACCGCTCTTTTTCACGATGTTTACGCAGTGGAGAAGGTTCTCGCAACCCTTTTCCACCCATTCAAGGTTTTCCTCAAGGTATTCCTTGGGTATTGGCTGACCAGGTCTTGGAATTGGAGCTCCTCCATGGCATTTTAAAGCCCTAATGGTTGCCACAATAACGGAAACATTTGGCGTAAGCCCTGACAGTCTGCACTTAATGTTCCAGAACTTTTCAAAGCCAATGTCTGCAGCAAATCCCGATTCCGTTACCACATAGTCCCCGAGCTTTAAAGCCACATAGTCGGCAATAATAGAATTCTGTCCGATGGCGATGTTGGCAAATGGTCCAGCATGAACTAAAACTGGTTGCCCTTCAATGGTCTGCATAAGGTTGGGGTTTATGGCATCAACAAGCCAAGCAGTCATCGCCCCAGCCACCTCAAGGTCTTCGGTGGTGATGGGGTTGCCATACTTATCATAGGCTACAACGATCCTTCCGATCCTTTCTCTTAGGTCCTTTAAGTCTCTGGCCACAGCAAGGATAGCCATCACCTCAGAGGCAACGGCAATCCAGAACTTAGACTCCATGGGATAGCCGTCGTTTTTCCCGCCAAGACCGATGACGATATGCCTTAAAGCTTGGGCGCAAAAGTCAATCACCCAGCCCATCTCTACCCGTTTTGGGTCAATGTTTAGCCTCCTCAAACCCTTCTTTGCTAAGGTATCATCATCGTAGTTTGCTTCATGCTGCATCCTTGCCGTCAAAGCTACCATAGCCAGATTGTGAGCGTTCATCACTGCGTTGATGTCTCCGGTCAAACCAAGGGAAAATTTATCAAGGGGAATAACTTGAGAAAGTCCGCCGCCAGCTGCGCTACCCTTGATGTTAAAGGTTGGTCCCCCAGAGGGCTGCCTAATACAACCTATAACATTCTGCCCCCTCTTTCCCAAACCCTGGACTAAACCGATAAGGGTCGTGGTTTTACCTTCACCAAGGGGAGTTGGGGTGATGGCGGTAACATTGATATACTTTCCATTAGGTCTATCCTTTAACCTTTCAAGAACCTTTTTGTAGTCGATCTTGGCTACATAGTGCCCATAGGGGAGAAGCTCCTCTTTGGTTAAGCCCATCTCCTCCCCAAGCTGATAGACCGTCTTCATCCACTTTTCAGCCTCGTAAGCGATCTCGTAATCCTTCATCTTCGTTGGGTCAAGCTTCATAAGCCCCTCCTTTTATAAAAAATTTTATATTACTTATGACTGCATACATTATCAAGTTTTTTCCTCCTCCTGCCCCTTTTCACCTTCTGCAACACCTTATCACTTGCCTGCTTCGGGACGACAAGGTGGGATGCACCCCTTGTCGTTCCGAGGCGTTAGCCCCTTTTTGTCCTTCCGAGGCGTTAGCCGAGGAACCTCCTCCCCTATTGCCAAAGAGGGGATGCCTCGCTATCGCTCGGCACGACAAAGCGGGGCAGAGACGCTTCGCAACCTCCTCAAAAATTCAACAACCCCTCCCCTTTATTCATACACAATACAGTCCAAATCGAAGCTTATTAATGCAAATTCTATGCCAGAGAAATTATATAAAGTATTCCTTTGATTTTAAATTGATTTTACGATTTTCATGAAAGTAATACAAACCCCTGAGGAGAAAATCCCCAGGGGCAAAATCCTAAATTAACAACCAAGCTCCCTGCATTCCCCCTTTATTCTCTTTAGATACCCCATAGTAGTATTGAACACCGGAAAAACCTCCTCGCCGATAAACCTAAGGACCTCTTCCCTGTCCTTTAGATTAACCTCTCTCTCAAGCCTTTCCGGAAGCTTATGAAGCTTCTCATGCACTGGGGAAAGCTCATCCAAAACCTCGATTATTCTTCTTGCGTTAAGCCTGTTTGCCCTCTCCCTAAGTATGGCTTCGCTCCTTCCAAGTATACACTTGGTATGATCTCTTTCTACCCTTGGGGAAATACCCTGCAAACAATCCCTCAAGAAGTTTATCTTCCAGTTGACATGTCCCATGATGGCAAGGTTAACAAGCGCCCCTGTAGATAAGCCCTTCAAGTCTTCATCCGTTACATCAACCGCGCTCACTTTAAAGATATCCTCGGCTGTAATCTTTCCTGTGCCTGCTATCTCTCCTATGACCTCAGCCACATACTTAAATTCTGAGCTCAAGGTTGAAAGCTTATTGGCAACAGAGAGCAAATTTTCTACTTCTCTTGCCAGCTCAAAAGTCTTCTCCTTAGTCTGGCTCACATTGGAGACGATGTCGTTTGTGACGATCGTCTGCTCCTCAACGGCAGAGGCGATAAGGTTTGTTGATTGTTCAACCTCATCGACCATGTCTTTTGTCCTACGGGAAGATTCAGCCACCACCTCAACCTGAGAGATGAGCTTCGCAATAAGGTTATCTATCTCGTTCGTAGCCTCAGATGTTCTTCTTGCAAGCTCTTTAACCTCGTTTGCCACAACCGCAAAGCCCTTTCCTGCTTCACCAGCTCTTGCCGCCTCAATTGAGGCGTTAAGGGCAAGCAAATTCGTCTGCTCAGCGATGTTTCTAATAATTTCTGTTATATTCCTTATCTCAGAGGTCTTATCCAAGAGCTCCTTTACCTTTTCTGCCATTTCATCCGCCGTTCTTTTAACAAGAGAAGCCCTCTCGGCTGCCCCTTGCGTGTTCTTTGAAATATCGGTGATAGCGGTCTTTAGCTCCTCGGTTGACCTCTCAATCAAGGCTAAAAGGTCAGAAACAGAGCTCGCAATGGAAGAGGATTTGGCAACAAGGCTCTCGAGCTGACTGCTTATCGCTGGGAGGTCTTCCACCTCTGCCTTTAGGTTTTGAGATACATCTTCTACCACATTAGCCTGAACACGAAGCTCAGACAGAAGCTGAGTAAAGGTATTCCGAAGCCCAATGAGGCTTCTTTTAATAGAATTAAAATCTGAGAGCCTAAACCTTGG
>WYEG01000004.1 GCA_009903935.1 Caldimicrobium sp.
TTCGATAGTTAAAATTCTATTCTCAACTTTCACTTCTTTCTTAATAATTGATACTGCCATTATCTTCCTCCTATTTATTTTTAACGCAATTCAAATAATAATAATAATGGGCAAAATCCTCGAGCTCCTTTCTTAAGTCTTCAGGTAATTCTTTTATAATATCCTCAAGCCTTTTTCTCTCCTGCATCTCTGTTTACCCCCTGTGGAGGTCAGTTCTTTAAACTCCTTATTAGTTCATCACCTTACTCTTTCAGGATAAACTTACCTTTAAAATTTGCAAGCTTATAAGGAAGGTAGTATTAAGCCTTTTTTTCAAGCAATGGCAAGGGGAAACTCTATTAGTTCAGAAAAACATTGTGGAGGAGACCCCTCACTTCGTTCGGGATGACAATAAAAAGGGGGCTCGGGGTGACATCCCTACCCTGTCTTTTCGAGCGTTAGCGAGGCATCCCTCACTTCGTTCGGGACGGCGTCCCAAGGGGGAGACCCCTCGGCTGACGCCTCGGGACGACAAAAAAGTAGGCTTGGGGCGACAGCCCATCCGTGTCATCCCGAGGCTTTTTCTTTTTGTCATCCTGAGGCGCTTAAGCGCCGAGGGACCCCTCGCTCCGCTCGGGGTGACAGAAAAAAGCTTCGGGGTGACAGAAAAAAGAGGTTCGGGGTAACAGAAAAAAGAGCTTTGGGGTGACAGAAAAAAGGTTCGGGAGTGAGAGAAAGAGGCTCGGAGAACAGAAAAAGAGGGTTCGGGATGACAGAAACAGGGCTCAGGGGTGACAAAGAAGGCATAAGGAGACAATCAGGGCTTTACTAAAAAAGCTTTATCATTAGCTGATGAAAGGCTAATTCAGGGAAGACATAGCTTTCAAGAGCGGACTCGCAAAGGGCTATAGCGAGCTCTGCGGAAAAGGGGTCTCCTTTATACCGTTCTTCTGGCAATCCCTTAGGATAGGGCGAAGCTCCTTTTTCGCTTAAGTAGGAGCGAAGGACCCAAAGACGAAGAAGATCTAAAAATCTTTTCTGGTCCTCAGGTAAAAACTTGACAAGCCTCTCTAAAATACGATACTTAGCGGATGCCTTGTTAGATGTGCCAGCTGAGACAAAGGCATGAAGGTCTTCAAGCAAACCCTTTTCTGCAAGCTCAACAGCCCTCCCAAGACTTCCTGCCGAAAGCTCAGCTAAGGTCTCTGCAAAGTCTTCATCTAAACCAAGCCTTTTAATCAAATAATCCTTGATGACTGCTTTGGGCAAAGGTCTAAACCTAACTAATTGGCAGCGAGACACAATAGTAGGAAGAAGACGAGAAGCGTTCTCGGCAAGCAAAAAGAAAAGGACATAGGGAGGGGGCTCTTCCAATGATTTAAGGAGAGCGTTCCCAGCCTCAGGGTTCAACTTCTCAGCAGACCTTATGATCACCACTCGATACTCGGCGTTTATTGGACGAAAATGAAGCTCCCTTTCAAGAGCCCTTATCTGTCCGATCTTTATCTCCCTTTTTTCTGGCTCTACTAACAGAAGGTCAGTATGTAAGCCCTTGTCAAGTTTTTGACAGGCTGGACAGGACCCGCAGGGTTCATCTAAGCTAACATTGCAGAATAGATGATAAACGAGAGCCTTAGCAGTAGTTTCTTTCCCTACGCCTTCTTGCCCGGTAAAAAGGTAGGCGTGGTGTAGCCTACGGGAGTATAGGGCTTGGGTAAGAAGCCTAATCGCTGGTTCTTGCCCGATTATCTCTTTTAAGCTTCGCAGAGGGCGCACGGTTCTACTTCTATTTCAGCGGATAGTTCTCTAAGCCTTTCTGGAAGCTTCTCATAGCCCCTTTCTATGAGCTCTGCCCGGTAGATGGTAGTTGTGTTTTCTGCTATAAGCCCTGCGATAACAAGAGCTGCTCCTGCTCTAAGGTCTGTTGCCTTAACGGGTGAGCCGACAAGCCGAGTTTTACCTTGAATAAAGGCTGTTTGCCCTTCCACGCGGATGTTTGCCGAAAGTCTGTTTAGCTCAAAGGCATAAAGAAAACGGTTTTCAAACAGGTTTTCCCTTATAATAGAGAGTCCCTCAGCTTGGGTTAAAGCTACCGCAAACATGGGCTGAAGGTCGGTGGGAAAACCAGGATAGGGCGAGGTAGAAATCTCAATGGGACGGTAGGACCTTTGAGGATAAACTTTCGCCACATCCTTACCTTTCCTTTCTAAAACTCCACCCATTTCTTGAAACTTTAGAAGTGGGGCTTCCAGATATTCAAAGGGGAAATTTTTGATGGTGATTTCGTTTTCTGGGTGCAAGCTTGCTAAGATAAGAAAGGTTCCGGCTTCGATGCGGTCGGGGATAATTTTAATCTTAGCAGGTTTTAATCTTTTTCTTCCCTTGATGATTACAGTTTCAGTGCCTGCCCCTTTGATTTCTACCCCCATTCTTTGCAAAAGCTCTGCCAAAAAGAAAACCTCTGGCTCCCGGGCAGCGTTTTTGATTACCGTTTCACCCTCGGCAAGAGAGGCAGCCATCATCAGGTTTTCCGTTGCTGTAACGGAAGGAAAATCTAAAACGACCTCAGCTCCTTTTAGTCTTTTGGCTTTAGCAACGAGGTTTCCGTGGTCAAGGGTGATCTCTGCGGAGAGCTTTTCAAGCCCAGATTGATGAAAATTAACGGGTCTTTTACCTATCTGGCATCCCCCAGGCAAAGGGACAACTGCCTCCCCAAACCTTGCCGTCAAGGCTCCAAGAAAGAGTATGGAAGCCCGGATCTGAGAGGCAAGCTCATAGGGAATGTCTACTCGATGTATGCCTTCTGTGTTCACATAAAGCGTATCCTCATCAACCTTCCAACTTGCCCCAAGATGGGAAAGAATGTTTAGCATGCAGAAGACATCCCTAACTAACGGCACATTTTTAAATTCATAAACTCCAGGGGCAAGAAGGGTTGCGGATATGGCTGGCAAGACGGCGTTCTTTGCCCCTTTAACTGATATTTCACCCTTGAGGGGTCTTCCCCCTTTTACGATGTATTTTCTTCCCTCCATATTACAGCACTCCTTTGATAGCCAAGAAGGTCTTTTTTAAAATCAACCTTATAGCCTAAAGTTTTTGCCAACTCATAAAATGGTTTTCCTTGATTATACCCCAGTTCAACGAGGATAAAACCGCCGTCTTGTAAGAGTTTAGGCGCATGCTTTAGGATGAGCTCATAGAACTCAAGACCCGTTTCCCCAGAAACAAGGGCAACCCTTGGTTCAAAAAGCCTAACCTCTTCGTCAAGGGTTTCAAACTCCTCTTCCGAAATGTAAGGGGGGTTGCTAACGATGGCTGTGAAAAGAGGTTTTTCCTTGAAGGGCTTTAGGGCATCTCCAAGGATTAAATATAACCTTGAGCTTACTCCATGAAGATTTGCGTTTCTTTGGGCAACCTTTAGGGCTTCTTTGCTTATGTCAACCCCAAAGGCTATGTAGTTTGGTCTTTCAAGAAGGATGGTAATGGCAAGAATGCCTGAGCCTATGCCTAAGTCTAAGATAACTCCTTGCGGGGGAGCAACCTCTAAAAAATGCTCGATCAAAACCTCTGTTTCCGGTCTTGGTATTAAAACCCCCCTTTCCACATAAAAGGGTCTACCAAAAAAATAGGCTATCCCAAGGATGTAGGGCAAGGGCTTGCCAGTTAACCTTCGGGATAGGATGTGGTTTAGCGTCTCATTCGGCACTTCTTCTTCAAGCTTTAGCCAGACATTTAAAGGGGAAACACGAAGGAGATGAGCGAGGATTTCCAAGGCTTCCCTTTTTGCGCGGTCCTCAGGGAGCTTTTGGGTTAAGGCTTCTGTGAGAAATTTTAAGGCTGAGCTAACCTTCACTTACTTCAGCGTAAGTCGGTTTAGCACAATCTCTATAATCTTTTCCTCATTCTTTAGCCGAACCAACTTTGTTTCAACTTTAAAATGCTCCTCTGCCTTAACTAAAAAGGGCACCAGGGTCCTTTTGCGTTCACTTTCATGGGCTAAAATTATATGCCCCTCGGGCTTAAGATAGGATTTAAAGAGGTTAAAAAGGGGGTCAAATAGGGAAGATTTTATGACTACTTCGGCGCCGGCGATAACATCGAATTTTTTATCAAGGTTTGGGTTAATCCAGTCAAGAGTTTTAACGCTAAGCTCTAAGCCCTGCTCTTCAGCTGAACGCTTAAGGAGTTTAAGAGGGAGCTCCTCTTTATCGGTTGCTAAGACCCTATGACCGAAGGCAGAAGCAAAAAGAGAGGGTATTCCGAGCCCAGCGCCAATCTCTAAGATGTCGAGAGGGGGCGGAAGACTTGCCAAGTATTCAGCAAGGGCAAGGCTTGCTGGCCAAATCATCACCCAAAAAGGGAACCGATGAGCCTCTAAAAAAGGGTCGCCCTGAAAGACATCTTCAAGCCTTGCTGGGCGATAAACATAAAGCCTTTTTCCTTTTAGGCAAACCTCTTCTTTATCGAGAGAAAGAGTGTTTAGGCTCATCTTTTGCGTCCTCGTTTTTATCTTCCATCTTAATAGAGATTATTGAAGAATTCAATAATTTATTTTTTTGGTTTGTCGTTATAATTGGGGTGGAGATCCCTCGCTTACGCTCGGGAGGACAAAAACTTGGGCGAGCAGCCGCTTGCCCCTACAAAATTGTAATGGAGACCCCTCGCCTGACGGCTCTGGGTGAGCTCCCTACACTGTCCTGCCGAGCGGTAGCGAGGCATCCCCGCATCACCCTGTCTTTTCGAGCGTTAGAGAAAAATCTCCCTGTAGTAGGGAAAGACTAAAGGGGCGACCCCTCACTTCGTTCGGGGTGACAAGAAAAGAGGGCTCGGGGTGACAATAAAAAGGGGGTCGGGGGACAGAAAAAGGGGGCTCGAGGTGATAGAAAAGGGGCTCGGGGGGACATTGAGACAATATTGACTATTACCCAAATAAATTCAAACAAATAGCTTTCCGCAATAGATATAGTAAATTAAGGTATTAATCTTTTTACTTTTTGAAGCTTGTCAAAATCTTCGTCATAAGAATAAATTTCTTTTACTCCATGCTCTAACATAAAAAAATAATTAAAAAGGTCTGCAAAAGAAACGTTTGTATGAGGAAATACTTCTAAGGCTTTTTCAAAAACAACTTTATAAGGCAATTTCAAACCTCTTAAATTAATTAGAGGTAAAACTAAATCTCTTATTTCTTCTTTTGAAAGTTTATAATACTTTTGAAGAGTAAATATCAATTCAAATATTACTAATGAGCTTGTGATCGCTTTTTCTTCCCCTTTTTCTATTTTCTTTAATAATTCTAAAACCTTGTAAGCTTTCTCTTCGTCATCTTTTGTAAGATAACGAAGAAATATATTAGTATCTAAGAATTTTCTCATGCAAGTTCTTCTATCACATTTTTTGCGATTTCTTCTTCTACAAACTCCCTTATTTCTTTGAACTTTTCTGGCTTACTAACCGCCTTTACTTTTCCAAAATTTTCTTCAAGCTTTGATTTTAGAGGAACGATTTTTACTTCGTTGCCCTCAACTATAAAACCAATCCTTTCCCCAGATTTCACGCCAAGAATTTCCCTTATTTTTTTGGGCAAAGTAATTTGAAATTTTTTAGTAAGAACCGAGGAACTTGTAAGATTTTTTGACACTCCTTACCTCCATCAAAGTATTACCTTACTTGTAGTATTATAATCTTTGATAATGACTATTCAAAGTCTTAAAAAGGTTTGTTGTTAATATTTTGAGAAGTTTCATTGGGAGAGTATCCTCCTTGTATCTTCAGGGAGGAACAACCAGCGGCAGTAAGCTGTTTCTCATTAAAAAAGTCAATCATAAAGGCGACGCCCCGGTCGCCCAATATTTTTGCAGGCGAGCAGATGCTTCCCCTACAAAATTGTGATGGAGACCCCTCGCCTAACGGCTCGGGGTGACAGAAAAGGGGGGTCGGGGGAGACAATAAAAGG
>WYEG01000009.1 GCA_009903935.1 Caldimicrobium sp.
AAGGAGAAAAGGAGGTTTTAGTTCGGGACCTTTTGCCGGGAGATATTATCCTACTTAAACAGGGAGCCATCGTTTCGATTTATGGGAAGATATTAAAGGGAGAGGTAGAGGTTGACGAATTTCTTATCTCGGGTGAAATTAGACCATTTCTAAAGAAAAGAAAGAAGGGGCTGAGCTCCTTTTTGGTAGTTTATCCGTTGTTATAAGGAGGGAGGTCGAAGATGAAGGAAGAATTAAAGCTTAGGATTTATGGAGACCCGGTTTTGAGGGAAAAGTCTACCCCTGTAGAAAAATTTGACGAAGACCTAAAGGAAACTATCAAAAAGATGGCTGAACTTATGTATAAAGTAAAGGGGCTTGGGCTTGCCGCAAATCAGGTGGGTATCCCTAAAAGATTTTTCATAATGGATATCAAGCAAAAGGAGGGGACTCCCGAGCTTGAAGTTTACATAAATCCAGAAATACTCAATGCCGAGGGGTATACCGAGTATGAGGAAGGGTGTTTAAGCATCCCGGGTTATTATGCCAAAGTAGAACGCTATGCAAAGCTTTACATTCGAGCCTATGACCTTGAGGGAAAACCTTTTGAGAAAGAGCTAACCGGTCTTCAGGCCATAGCCTTCCAGCATGAATACGACCATATAGAAGGCATACTCTTTGTAGATAGGATTTCTCCCTTAAAAAAGGAGCTCTTTAAAAGATGGTGGAAAAAGCGTGAGAAGGAATTAGTCGGAAAGTAGTCTTATCCTTTCGATGTATCTTGTTTTTCCTTGTTCGTCAAACTCTAAGTAGACGCCTTCAACCTTTACTGGGGTTGATTTTTCAACTTCAAGCTTTCTTCCAACCATGGTGGTGTATAGCTCAAGAGCTTGGTCTATCCTCATACCTATTATGGAATGAACGCTTCCGCACATACCAACATCAGTAATAAAGCCTGTCCCTTTCGGTAGGATGGTTTCATCAGAGGTTTGCACATGGGTATGTGTGCCAACGACCGCTGAAACAAGCCCATCAAGGAAATAACCAAGGGCAATCTTTTCTGAGGTAGCTTCGGCATGAAAGTCAACGAAGATAAAAGGAGTCTCCTCCTTTAGCATCTCCGCAAGTTCTTTCCCAACAAGGAAAGGGTTTTCAAGGGGGCGCATGAAGATCCTACCCTCAAGGTTTATCACTCCAAGCTTTTTCCCCTCTTTGTTTATGAGGCCATAACCCCTACCCGGGGCACCCGGTCCATAGTTAGCAGGTCTCAACACCCGGTCAGATTTTACAAGGTAGGGGATGAATTCCTTTTTCCAGATATGGTTTCCGCTTGTTATCAGGTCAACGCCAAGGCTAAGGATCTCTTCAGCCACTTTTTCGGTAAGTCCATAACCACCGGCAGCGTTCTCACCGTTCACAAGCACAAAATCCGGGGCGTATTTTTTCTTCAACCCAGGAAGAAAAGTTTGAAGGGCAAGCCTCCCGCTTGCCCCAACTACATCCCCTAAAAAAAGCAATCTCACCACTTCGTCCTCTCCTTACTTAGCATACTCAACTACCCTTGTTTCTCTAAGCACTGTAACCCGAATTATACCAGGATAGGTTAGTTCTCTTTCAATTTTCTGCGCTATCTCTCTCGCAAGAAGGTAAGCCTCTTCATCGGTTACCTTTTTGCTATCCACGATGACCCTTACTTCTCGCCCAGCCTGAATGGCAAAGGCTTTCTCAACCCCGGGGAAAGACTGAGCAAGGCTTTCAAGCTCTCTAATCCTCTTTAAATAAGCCTCTAAAAGCTCCCTTCGAGCGCCTGGTCTTGCGCCTGAGAGGGCATCCGAAACCTGAAGAAGGATACCCAAAAGTGAAGTTATGGGCACATCCTCATGATGGGAAGCAATGGCCTGGACTACCTCTTCATCCTCTCCGTATTTTCGAGCCAATTCCGCTCCGATGAGGGCATGCGGTCCCTCCTGTTCATAGCTTGCTGCCTTTCCAATATCATGAAGAAGGGCGGCACGCTTTGCTTTCTTAAAATCAAGACCAAGCTCTGCCGCAAGGTTAGAACAGATGATCGCCGTCTCTATGGAGTGCTGGAGGACATTTTGGCTATAGCTTGTGCGGAATTTAAGCTTCCCAAGGAGCTTTAAAAGTTCGGGATGAACCCCATATATTCCCATCTCAAAACAGGTCTTCTCCCCAATCTCAAGGATATGGCTTTCCATTTCCTCTTCTACCTGTTTTACCACCTCTTCGATCCTTGTGGGATGGATCCTTCCATCGGCAATAAGCCTCTCTAAGGCGATTTTAGCGATCTCTCTACGATAGGGGTCATGGCAAGAAAGAACCACAACCTCAGGCGTATCATCGATCAACAAGTCCACTCCGGTTAAAGCCTCAAAGGTCCTGATATTTCTTCCTTCACGACCGATGATCCTTCCTTTCATCTCTTCAGAAGGAAGCTCAACGACCGAGACGGTTTTTTCAGTAACAAAGGGGATGGCTGCCTTTGCCGTAGCATAGGCTATGATTTCCTGAGCCTTCCTTTTTGCTTCCTCCTGCATTTCCTTCTCTATCTTTGCTATGAGCTTTGCCTTATCTTCTGTTAGCTCTTCTTCGACCTTCTTTAAAAGATATTCTCTGGCTTCTTTTTCGGTAAGACCCGCAATTTTCTCCAACTCCTTCTTTGCTTGAGCTACAAGCTCGGAAAGCTCCTGCTTTTCCTTTAGAACTTCTTCTTTCAGTCTGGTTAGTTCATGGGATTTCTGTTCTACTTGGTTAAGCTTTTCGTTAAGGATCTTTTCCCTTTCAAGAAGATGTTCCTCTTTAACCTCGACCTTTTTTTCCCTTTCTCTCAATTCGTTAAGCTTTTTTTCTTCCTTTTCTTCAAGCTCCTTTTTAAGCCTTCTTAGCTCTTCTTCAATCTTTGCTTCGGCTAACTGCAGCTTAAGTTTAGCTTCCTTTTCTGCCGATTCTAGGATTTGTTTAGCCTTTTCCTCGGCAGTGGAAATCAGTTGTTTGGCGTTTTTTTCGGCTTCCTCAAGGATATTCTTAGCCTTCTCTGTTGCTGACTTTACTAAGGCAAGCTCTTTTTTCCTTTGAAGATAAAAATAAAGGAAACTGAGCCCAAGTCCAACGATTAAACCGATGATCAGGAGCACCAAAGACATCATGAATATCCCCCCTTTCTTTATAAAATTTAAGGAGGGGAAAGAGGAAGGAAGGTGAGCCTTTAAAAGGACCCCCGGGTGTGCCGTGGGGGTGAGCCCGTCCTTCTGGCTCTGGTGGTTAAGTTTTCGGGTGGGGTCTGGTTAGCCGAGCTCCTGGCTTCAGCCCCAGAGCCACCTTACCCGTCATCCTCTTTGGTGTTAGCCAGGCGGGAGTAAAACCCCTCACGAGCACCCCAGGGTTGGCATTTCTTTTTCTAAAAAATCTGCAAGCCTCTTACTTTGAGCCTTAAGGTACTCCTCCAGGGCTTCTTTTTCCTTTTTTGCCTTAAGATATTCGTAAGCTACCTGGAAGAGTAACCAAATAGCAAGCTTGTAGGCAGGCACGTTCTTCACTTTCAAAATCTCCGCCTTCTTTTCTTCTAAGAAGGCAAGCACCTCTTTTATTTCCTCCTCCGGAAGACTACTCCGGAGGGTAAAACATTGACCTAAAAACTCAAAAGTAACCTCATGCGTAGCCATGGTTAAATCTGGGAGAGTTTTTCAATAAGACTACCAAGCCTTTCTTTTAGCTCCCTCCTTTCCTCTTCCCTCCTTTTTATCTCCTCCTGTAATCTTTGGTTCTCTTCTTCCTTTTGAGAAAGCTTGTTTAACAAATCTTCCTTTTCTTTTCTTAATTCTAAGACAGTATTAATAAGGGCTTCGATCTTGCTTTCTAATTCAACAACCTCTGGCATGCTCATTTATGTAGCCTCCTGAATCGTAAACTTTTTATATAAAAAAAACAGCCTTTTTGTCTTTTGTCAAGCCCCGTGTGGGCTGTTCAAAAAGGTCCCCCTACTTTGTCCTGCCGAGCCTCCATTTTTTGTCCTGCCGAGCGATAGCGAGGCATCCCTTAATTCGTTCGGGACGGCGTCCGGGATGTCATCCTGAGGCGCGCAAGCGCCGAGGGACCCCTCGCTTGCGCTTCGGGGCGATAAAAAATAGGCTCGGGGCGACAGCAGGAGGGCTTGCACAAAAACATTTTGAATACAGCCTCAGCCCCGTGTGGACTGTAGCTGTAAATTAAATATAAAAATCGCCTGGATTAACCGCAGGAGCGCTTACTGGTCGCCCAATGCCCCAACAAAACCCTAAAACCTTAGGGTTGCTTTAAGCCGAAGGGGATGAAGCAGCAGGTCAAGACCATCGTTTATAGATTTGACTAAGATGTCTGCCGAGGTAAGAGCTGAGACAGAGCATCCTTCATCAAGAAGGACGCAAACTCCAATTTTTGCTGCCTTAAGCATCCTTCTATCGTTATTCCCATTGCCAAAGGCGATCACCTTCTCAGCCCCAAGCTTCTTTACAAAATCTTCCTTTTGCTTATCTTGGTCGGCACCCTGAAGGATGATAACCTCGCAGTTTACGCCAGAAAGTTCCTTTTCTGCTCTACCAAAGGTATCGGCTGTTAAAACATAGATTTTTAAGAATTCGGATATTCTGTTTAGCCTTTCTTCCACCCCTGGGATAAGCTTTCCGTCAACAGAAAGGGTCCCTGTAAAGTCAGAGACTAAATACTCAAGCTCTACCTTCCCAAACCCTGGTATTTCAAGCTCAAACATAGGGCACCTCCCTTTAGTTTTGATAGGACTTTGCCCTGGCGACGAATTCGTCAGCCAAGGCTAAGAAGGCTTGGCTAACCTTATGATTTGGCTCATAGTCAAGGATTGGTTTCCCGTGGCTTTGGGCTTCGCTAACTCTTATACTCCTTGGGATTAGAGTTTTGAATATGATCCAGGCAAAGTGCTTTTTTGCCTCCTCTGCAACCTCCTGACTGAGCCTGTTTCTGATGTCATACATGTTAAGAATAAGCCCAAAGAGCCTAAGCTCAGGGTTAAAGCTTGCCTTAACCCCCCTTACCGTTCTGACAAGTAAGGACAAACCTTCCAAGGCATAGTATTCGCACTGGAGGGGTATAACAACGCCCTGCACTGCCGTTAGAATGTTTACAGTAATAAGGCTAAGAGAAGGCGGAGAGTCAAAAAGGATAAAGTCAAAGAAATCAAGGAGGGGGCTAGTCTTAAAGGTTGAGCTTTCCAAGAGATTTTTGAAGACGAATTCTCTGTTTTCCTCTTTGGCAAGCTCAAGCTCAAGACCGACAAGGTCAATGGATGAAGGAAGAAGATAGAGGTTCGGAAAGGGTTCAAGGATAAACCTTTCGCAGTTTCCTTCAACCAAGGCTTGATAGAGGCTTTTTTCCTTGCTTACTCTTACGCCAAGACCTGAGCCTGCGTTGGCCTGCGGGTCAGCATCGATGAGCAATGTTTTATAGCCCTTAAGACTTAGCCCCCGAGCAAGGTTTATGGCAATGGTTGTCTTCCCAACCCCTCCTTTTTGATTGATAAAGGCAAAAAGCTTCATAAGCTACCCTTACTTGTCAGCCTGAGCGTAACCTTTTCATCTGTCACCCTGAGCGTAAGCGAAGGGTCTCCAGGAGGATTTTTCATTGGTTTAGCAACTTCTCAAGAAGGACTACAAAAAAGAAAAGGACGCTTATCCAGCCGTTTACCGTAAAGAAGGCTTTGTTAAGCTTTGAAAGGTCATGAGGCTTAATAAGCCTGTGCTCATAGATTAGAAACATCGAAAGAAGAAGCAGCCCAACAAGGTAGATGTAAGGGGTCTTTTCAAAGGTTCCTGCCAAGAGAAGAAGAGAAAGAAAGGTGAGAAAATGGAGGACCCTTGCAAACCTTATAGCTCCAACGATGCCAAACCGCACGGGAATGGATTTTAGCCCAACTTTTTTGTCAAACTCGTAGTCCTGAAGGCTATAGAGGATGTCAAAGCCTGAAACCCAAGTGCTCATCGCAAGCCCAAGGAGAAGGGCAACCGTAGAAATTCGTTCGTTTAAGGCTACATCAACAGCAAGGGGAATTAAAAAGTAGACAAGCCCTAACACGAAATGGGGGAAATAGGTAAGTCTTTTGGCAAGGGGATAAAAAATGAGAAGGAGGATGACTATTGGGCTAAGCATGAGAGCTAAACGGTTAATCAGGGCACAGGTTAGAACAAAGAGGGAGCCTGAAAGGACGATGATGGCTAAGAGCTCAGGCTTTTTCACAAGACCGCTTGCGTGGTGCCAGACCTTTGTCCTTGGGTTTTGAGCATCATAGGGCAGGTCAAGGAGCCTGTTTAAAGCCATGCCAAGGGTCCTAGCAAATATTGCAGAAAGCACGATAAAGAGTATTTTCTTTGGGCTCGGTAGCTCCTTCATGAGAAGAAGGATGCTTGAGAGGACAAAGGGTAGGGCAAAGATAGTGTGCTCGAGCTTTAAAAGCTCAGAGTAGAGCTTTAATCTTTGGGCTAGGCCTTTAGACAAGGTTCTGCACCTGCTCCCTAATCTTTTCTAAAAGGTCCTTTGCCGAGACGGCAAGCAAAGAAAGGTGAGCGTTTTGAGCTTTATTAGCAAGGGTGGTTATCTCTCGATGCATCTCCTGCAAAAGAAAATCAAGTTTTTTTCCTGAATTAGGCTCTCCCAAAGTTTCTTCAAAGTGGGTTAAATGGACCTTAAGTCTGTCAACCTCTTCGGTGATGTCAAGCCTGTCAAGAAGAATGGCGACCTCCTGATAGAGCCTTGCAGGGTCAAGCTTTCCCCCAGTAAGCTCAAGAAGATAGCTCTCAATCCTTGCTTTAGCCTTCTCGATGTTTTCCCTCTTTACATCTTCCTTTAGGGTAGAAATCTTATCAAGAATTCCTTTAAGCTCATGAAAGTAGCTTAAAATTCGCTCCTTAAGTCTTTCTCCTTCTTTAATTCGGCACTCCTTAAGATTTCTTAGAGCGGAATCAAGGGCAGGGAAGACCTCTTCCCAAAGCACCTCTACATCCTCTTCCCGTTCTTCAAGGGTAAGATAATCCCGAAAATAGAGAAAATCCTGGAAGGTCAAAGGCTCTTCAAATTCAAGCTCTGACTGCAGGATTTCTAAGGCAGTTTTTAGCTTTTTAGCAAGCTCAAGGTCAAGGTAGATTTCCTTTAGTCCCTTGGCAAAGCCATAATATTTTATCTGGACCTCGACCCTCCCCCTTCCGAAACGCTCGCTTACTTCCCGTCTTATACGGTCTTCAAGAAGGGCATACCTCTTAGGAAGCTTGGTATAAACCTCAAGGAACCTGTGGTTTATGCTTTTAGCAAGGCACACAATTTGAAAGGTGTCCGATTGGTAGACACCCTGACCAAAGCCCGTCATGCTCTCCATCTTTTTCCCTCTCTAACAATCCTTGAGAAAGCTTTCCACTAAGGTAAAGATCTTTTCCCTTTCCTCAGGGCGGAACCAATGAATGTTTTTCTCTTTTTTAAACCAGGTGATCTGGCGTTTGGCGTATCTTCTCGTATCCCTTTGAATAAGCTTTATGGCGGTATCAAGCGATATCTCTCCTTTAAGGTAGGAGATTATATGCCCATAGCCAATAGCTTTAAAAGCCTTAGCCGAAGGGGAATACCCCATATCAAGGAGTTTTTTAACCTCGTCAACCCAGCCCTTATCGATCATTTCCAAGACTCTTTTGTTGATTTTATTATAAAGTTCCTCTCTTTCAAGGATAAGTCCTATTTTAAAAATTGAATAGCGGGGCTTAGCCAAGGCAAAGGAATGGCTCTTGTGAAATTCTGAGAAGGGTTTTCCTGTTGCCAGGCATACCTCAAGGGCTCGGCTTACCCTAACAAAATCCTTTGGGCTCACCTTTTTAGCATACTCTGGGTCAAGTCTTTTTAACTCTTCATAGGCAAAAGCTAAATTTTCCCTTACCATTGCCCGAACCCTCTCCCGGATTTCTTTGGGAATGTTAACTTCGAATAGCCCGTATTCAAAGGCTCGAAGATAAAGCCCAGTTCCGCCTACCAGAATGGGAACCTTGCCCCTCTTCCAAACATCTTCAACCACAGGGTCTACAAGCTCAAGGAATTTCCCTGCGTTCATCTCCTCATCGGGAGAAAGGATAGAATAAAGATGATGGGGAACTCCTCTCTTTTCCTCATCCGTTGGCTTTGCTGTCCCGATGTCTAATCCCTGGTAAAACTGCTGGGAATCAAAGTTTATTACCTCTCCGTTAAATCTTAAGGCAAGCTCAACGGCAAGCTCGCTCTTTCCCGTTGCCGTAGGTCCGCAAAGGGCTACAACTTTTTTCATGCTCTTATCAAGTTTTTTAGCTCTGAAAGACTAAGCTTGTAGAAGATCGGTCTTCCATGGGGACAGGTAAAAAGGGAATCTCTAAACATCCTTTCAACGAGGTAAAGCTTTTCTTCTTCGCTAAAGAGTTCTCCCTTTTTTCTTGCAAGAAGGCAGGATGCCTTCTTTAAAAGCTCATCCCTTAAGTCTAAGGATGGAACTTCTTCCTCTAAGAGGCTTCTTAGCACCCATTCAACATCCTCGCCCGCTAAGTAATCTGGAACACCAAGGATAAGGATTGTTCCCTCTTGTTGTATTTTGAAGATGAATCCCTGCCTTAAAAGCTCATCCTTTAGGGCTAAAAACTTAGAGAAGGCTACCTCATCAAGGGGGATGGTTTTTCCGATGATGAGTTTCTGCGTGCGGACATCGAAAGCCTTCGCTTTAAGCCTCTCATAGATTACCCTTTCGGCAAGGGCATGCTGGTCGATGATGAAAAGCTCATCCCCCCTTTCCACAAGGAGATAAGATCGCTTGAATGCGCCAATTAACCTAAAATCATGAAGTGCGTCCTCAGGGCTGTATTTTTTCTCGAAAGAGGGAAGACTCTTTTCGGCGGTTTTCTCCTTAGGTTGAGAGAGGTTAGTTTTTACCTCATAGGAAGGGACAAAATCTCCCTCGGAGACCCTATACATATCTCTACCAAAGCTAAGAGGGAGGTCCTCAATCTCTTCTTTTCCTTCCCTTTTAGTCCTTTCCTTGATAAAGCTTGAGCGCCTTCCAAAAAGGTCTTCAAGTGCTGAGCTAAAGAGATGAAAAAGGTCCCCCTCCCTTCTAAATCGGACCTCCCACTTAGCAGGATGAACGTTAAAGTCAACAAGCTGAGGGGGGAGAGATATGGATACTACGCCGGCTGGAAAGCCATAGCTTCCGTAATACTTCTTAAGAAGAGAAACAAAGAGCTTTCCCAACCTTTCGTCTTTTACCCATCTTCGGTTGACAAAGAAGTAAAGATACCGCGTATGAGGATAAACCTTCTCTTGGCTTGTAAGAATTAGCTTTAGATGGTAGGGAAGCTTAGCATACTCTGTAGTTAGGAGATACCTCTCATCGATGGAGAGGAGCTTTGCTAAAATGGCCTCAATGCTCCCAGCTTCAATCCTGAAATAGGGCTCACCCTCGACAAAGACTTCCCATTTAACCGCAGGATGGCTAAGCATGATGCCCCGTATAACCTCAAGAGCCTTTGCGGTTTCAGCCCTTTTACTTTTTAAAAAGGCTTTCCTTGCAGGAAGGTTGGCAAAGAGGTCTTTTACGGAAACTAAGGTGCCTTGCTTTAAGGCTGAAGGCTTAAAAGATACCTCTTTCCCAAACTCAACATAGACCTCATAGCCTGTATCAAGACCCTTTGCGCGGCTTTTAATGGTTAGCCTTGAGACCTCAGCTATGCTTGCGAGAGCCTCTCCCCTAAAACCCAGGGTTAGAAGGGAGTAAAGGTCAGAGAGGCTTTTAATCTTGCTCGTTGCGTGCCTTTTAACAGAAAGCCTTAGGTCCTCAGGCTCCATGCCCTCGCCGTCATCATAGACGGTTATCTCCTCTAAACCTCCACCATAGAGTTCTATCCGGATTTGAGTTGCTCCGGCATCAAGGGAGTTTTCAACAAGCTCTTTCACAACCGAGGCTGGACGCTCGATGACCTCGCCTGCAGCGATCTTTGCAACAATCTCTTCAGGCAAAAGATTGATTTTTGGCATCGCAACCCTTGCAAATTTTTAAAAGCTGTGTAGCTTTAAAGCATGAGAAAGATTATAGCAGGACCGAAGAGAATTCAAGCCCTAATCGAAAAGCTTGCAGACAAGATCTTAGACAATCATCCTATATTAGAGAATGTTGCCCTCGTTGGTATCCGTTGCGGTGGGGTCCCTTTGACAAACCGCCTAAGAGAAATTTTTCACAAAAAGAAGGGTGTCTTAGTCCCCTGCGGCTATTTAGACATTACCCTTTATCGGGATGATTGGACAAGGATTGCCCATCAGCCTCAGGTAAAAAAAACGGAGATCCCCTTTTCCATAGAAGACTTAAACATCATCTTAGTTGATGATGTGATCTATACGGGGAGGACGGTTCGCGCTGCTCTTGATGCCCTTATCGACCTTGGTCGTCCAAAGAAGATCGAGCTTGCCGTCCTCGTTGACCGCGGAGGTAGAGAGTTCCCCATAGAGCCAAACTACTGCGCCTTAAAACTAAAAAAACTTGCTCCAGATGAGTATGTAAGCGTCTACTTCAAGGAACTTTCGGGCAAGGATGCCATCGTCATAGAAACCTACCCATCCTAAACTGATAAGAGCCTTATCGTGAAAAACTTCACTTAAACTAATTAAACCCGCTAAACATATATTAAATTTAAAAATATTCTCAATCTTGCGGAGGAAGCCATGGATAAGACGCTTAAAGAATTAGCCAAAGAGGGGGTTATTACCCCTGAGATGGAGGCTTGCGCAAAGGCTGAGGGTGTTTCTCCTGATTATATTCGGGAGGGTATAGCTCAGGGGACGATCGTTCTCTGCAAGAACAAGAAGAGTAGCCTCGCTAAGCCCTGTGCCATCGGTAAAGGTCTAAAAACCAAAGTTAATGTAAACATCGGGACCTCGAAGGATAGGGTAAACATCGAGGAAGAGCTTAAAAAGCTTGAGATAGCGATAAGGTATGGAGCCGATGCTGTGATGGACCTTTCAACAGGGGGCGACCTCGACGAGATAAGAAGGGTCATTCGAGAAAATTGTCCAGTCCCTCTTGGCACAGTCCCTATCTATCAAGCAGCCCTTGAAGCCGTTGAAATCCATAAAAAATCGATGGTGCAGATGACGGTATCAGAAATTTTTAAAGTTATTGAGAAACAAGCTGAGCAGGGCGTTGACTTTATGACTGTGCACTGCGGAATAACAAGGGAGGGATTAGAAAGGCTAAAGAACAAGGAAAGGGTTTTGGGGGTTGTGTCTCGAGGTGGATCCTTCATCATCGAATGGATGGTCTACAACAACAAAGAAAATCCTCTTTATGAATACTTTGATGAGCTTTTGGAGATTGCGAGAGCCTACGATGTGACGCTCTCTTTAGGGGATGGACTTAGACCGGGATGTCTTGCCGACGCTACAGATGCCCCTCAAATTCATGAGCTCATCATCCTTGGTGAGCTAACCTTGAGAGCTTGGGACAAGGGCGTGCAGGTTATGATCGAGGGGCCAGGGCATGTGCCCATAAATCAGGTCGAGGCAAACGTCCTTTTACAGAAGAGGCTCTGCCATGGAGCTCCCTTCTATGTGCTTGGCCCCTTGCCAACAGACATTGCCCCAGGCTACGACCATCTTGTCTCGGCAATCGGTGGGGCGATAGCCGGGTCAGCAGGTGCAGACTTTCTCTGCTATGTCACACCAGCAGAACACTTAAGGCTTCCTACCTTGGAGGATGTGAAGGAAGGGCTTATTGCCGGAAAGATAGCGGCTCACATTGCAGACTTGGCAAAGGGTGTCAAGGGGGCTTGGGAGTGGGACCTTGAGATGGCTAAAGCCAGGGCTGAGCTTGACTGGGAAAAACAGATCGAACTATCCATCGACCCTGAAAAGGCAAGGAGATACCGTATGGAAGGCGGGATCTCAAGAAGTAAAGCCTGCACCATGTGCGGAGAATACTGCGCTATAAAGGTCTTTGAGCATGCTTACAAAAAATTAGTCGGAAGAGCTGCTTAAGATGTTTAGACCTGATTAGAAAAAGAAGGATAAGGAAGAACCCACCAAGGAGCCCCCAGTAGGCAACCTTCCTAAAGGTTTCTTGAAAACCCCAGCTTAAAGCCTGCACATACTCAGCATGATAAATAAGGGCAGAAACCTTCTTCTCAGCGATATCCTCGCTAAAAAATTGCTTTGCTAAGGGTAGTTTTTCCTGCAAAAAATAGGGAACATAGCTTGGGTCTTGAAGCTCCGTTAGGCGCTGAAAGTTTTTGTTTGTGTAGAATTCTAAATGGTTGGTAGCAAGGGCTGTCCCAAAGGATCCTCCTACAAAGCGTTGATAGTGCATGAGGGCAACGCCAAGCCCAGTCTTTGTTCCAAGGCGTCTTAGCGAAAGAGCTGTAAGCGGGGCAAAGAAGGTTCCCATAGAGATGCCAAGGGGGATGGTGAGGATTGCTGCCCTTGAGGCTTCCGTGTAGTAGTTTAGCTGAGGGATGAGAAAGTAGGTGGTGATAAAAAAGAGGAAAAGGCTTATGAAAAGGATTATACCGGGAGCAATTCTGTCTGAGAGGTAGCCTGAAATGATGCTAAATATGCCGATGAAGATGGCAAAGGCTAAGATGTGAATTCCTGCTTGAAAGGTGGTCAGCCCCTTTAGGTTTTCGTAGTAGAGGGGTAGAAGGTAGAAGACCTGATACATCCCGAACCCAAGGGTAAAAAAATGCATCCCCATGGGCAAGCCAAACTCAGGGATCTTGTAGATAGAAAGGTCAATGAGCGGGGTTTTAGAGCGAAACTCGTTTATGAAGTAAAGACAAAATAGGGCAAGGCTTAAAAAGAGAAGTAAGGGGATGATGGGGGATTGAAACCAGCCAAGCTGTTGCCCCTTAGAGAGCATGATAAGAAGGGATATGGTTGCCGAGGCGACAAAGATATAGCTTAATAGATTAAACTGAAAATAGCCCTGCCTTCCTATCTCTTTTGGAAGAAGGGCAAGGGCTGCGATAACATTTACTACTCCGATTGGCACGTTCACAAAGAAGATCCATCTCCAGGAAAGGTGTTCGGTGATAAAGCCCCCAAGGGTTGGACCAAGGGCTGGAGCAAAGCTTACCCCAAGCCCAAATATCCCCATGGCAAGCCCCCTTTTCTCCGGAGGATAGATGCTTACAAGCAAAGTTTGCGTAGTTGCGGCAAGGAAGGCTTCCCCAATGCCTTGGATGACCCTGAAAAGGATCATCTGAGGGAGGCTTTGAGCTATTCCGCAAAGGAAGCTTGCCGAGGTGAAGATAGATAGCCCAAGGATAAAGCAGTAGGAATAACCAAGGTATTTAGCAAAATTTTCTACAAAGAGAAGAGCGGTTGCCGCAGCCATCATGTAGCTTGTGACAACCCATTGGATGCCGTAGAGGTCAGTTGATAGAGGACCCATCATCTTTGGGACGACGATGTCAACGATGGTTGTGTCAAGGATAGCCATGAAAAAGCCAGTCATAAGAACAAAGGTGATAAGGAGCCTTTCCTTTGGGGAAACAGGGTAGTAGAAGTCCTTCATTGCCTTATGCGCTTTATCTCAACTTCACCGCCAAGACCAACCCTAAGAAGGTGCATAGGACCTTTTTTCAAGCGAATTTTTACTGGAACCCTTTGGGCAAGCTTCGTGAATTCTCCCGCAGATATATCCCTTGGGACGAGGGCAAAAGTTGCTGCAGTTGCCGCTAAGACCTCTTCTACCTCCCCTTCAAACTCGGCATCTGGATAGCTATCAAGCCGAACCTTAGCCGGAGCCCCTTTTACCACTCCTTTAAGCTTATTCTCTTCAAGAAGGACAAGGACATAGAAGCTCTTTGGGTCAACGATAGCAAAAACAGGCTGCCCTGGAGAAACCACATCCCCCTCAGAACGGAACTTTTTAGCAATGATCCCTGAGATCGGGCTCACAAGCTTTGTGTTCTGGTAGTAAAATTTTAGCTCCTCAAGCTGTTTGGAAAGGGATTCCTCTTGCGCAGCTAAAGCAGAAGTCTTTGCCCTAAGGCTTGAAACTGTTCTCTCCTCGTTTAGGGCAAGCCTTAAGTCTTTCTCAAGGCTTAGCCTCTCCTTAGCAAGGGCTTCCTTTTTTGCCTTAAGAGCCCCGATGCGATGCTTTAGCTCTTCTTCTTGCGTTCTTACAAGCTCAAGGCTTTGCCTTGAGACCAAACCCTCTTTAAAAAGGGCTTCATACCTCTTTCTATCCCTTTCAGCCTGCTCAAGGCTTGCCTTGATCGCAGATATTTCCTCTTCAACCGCCCTCATCTCCTCAAGAACCCTTGACATACCAAGGCGAGCTTTGTCAGCGTTAAGGGGGATGCTTCCCGCTACCCTTTCAGCTTCCTTCTCAAGGCTTTCCCTCTCCTTTCTTACCCTTTCTATTTCCGCTGAAAGAGCTAAAACCTTGCTTCTATAATCCTCAGGCTCAAGCTCGGCAAGCACCTCCCCTTCCTTTACTTCATCTCCCTCTTTTTTATAGAGTTTGACAATCCTTCCGTTAACCTTGGTAAAGCTTGCGTAAACTAAGGTGTCAGCCTGGACAAACACGGCATCCGTTGTGGCATACATATAGCTTCGATAAAGGTAGTAGATAAAAAAAGCAACAAATATCAAGAAAAGAAGGATAAGGAGAGGGAAGACGATTCGTTTATTCAACCTTTAGCTCCAAACTCCTTAAGTAGGCTTTTTTGATGGCTGACATCACGACCCCAGAGAAGCCTTTTTCATACAGAGCTTCAAGGGCGGCAATCGTTGTCCCCCCAGGGGATGAAACCATGCTTTTAACCTCGTAGGGTGACTTTTTGGTTTGGCTCATAAGTTCTACGGTTCCCCTTACTGTCTCAAGGGCTAAGGTTTCGGCTAAGTCCCGGGGTAATCCTACGAGCACTCCAGCATCAGTCAAGGCTTCAATAAATAGAGCCACATAGGCTGGACCGCTTCCTGAAAGGGCGGTTACCGCATCCATGTAGCGCTCCTCCGAAGTTAGGGCTAAACCAACGGTTGAGAAGAGGCGCTTTGCAAACTCTAAGTCCTCATCAAGGGCAAAGCTCCCCTTGCTTATTACGCTTACAGCTTTTCCGACGGTTGCACAGGTGTTCGGCATAACCCTTATGAGCCTTGTCCCCTCGGGGAGCCTTTTTTCGTAGAACTTTATGGTTAAGCCAGCGGCAATGCTTATGAGGAGATGATTGGGGGTCACGCTGTCTTTAATTTCGGCTAAAACCCCTTCCATGACCTGGGGCTTTACCGCAAGGATAACCGTTGTCTTTTTCTGCAAAACTGTTGGATTTTCAGAGGTTGTTAAGACGCCGTAAAATTCTTCTAAGTACTGCCGTCTTTCTCCGTTTGGTTCAGACACAAGGATTTCTGTAGGCTTATAGAGCTTGCTATTCAAGAAGCCCCTTATCAAAGCCTCAGCCATCATCCCCCCACCGATAAAACCAATGCCCTGCCTTTTCATCTCTTCCTCCTTCGAAAAAGGTCTTACTTAGATTGAAAAATTTAGCATATCTTTTGGGCCTGTCATCCATTCTTCTTTGCCACTACGAAATCCTCTGTTATTACTAATGGTAATGTCACCTATAATTCCCAGTTTGGAATGTCACATCTTTGGGCTTTTTTCTTTAATCTAAAACTACGCCTCCAGGGATGGTCCTCTGCTGGCTTCCATCTTTCCTGTTTTACCCCTTCTCTTACCTCTTCTTCAACTCTCTTTGCATCTAAAGCCTGCCTATAGCTAAGGTGTAAAGCGTAAGAAGCTTCTTTTAAGGTAAGTTTACCATTGAGGACATCGGATAAAATTTTGAGCCTGTCCAATTCAACCACCGAAAACCGATATTTTTTCATTGCTATCACCTCCCTGAAGATACAGGGAGGATACCCTCTCAATGTGACATTTCAAATTAGGAATTAAATGTGACATTTCAAAATAGTAACGACAAGCCTCGAGTTTAGGCTTGAAATTTAAGGTATAAATGTTTAACTAAAAAGTATGCTTGTAAAATTTGGAAGGTTCCAGAAAGAGGGCTCTATATTCTATGGGATAGTGGAAGGGGATGAGGTGTATGAAATCGGAACCCCTGAAAAAGTGCATAAACTTTCTGAGGTTCGTCCCCTTTGTCCCATCATTCCCACAAAGATCGTTGCCGTAGGATTAAACTACAAAGACCATGCCGAGGAGCTCGGCTTAAGCATTCCTGATGAGCCCCTTATCTTTCTTAAGCCAACATCAGCCCTTGTTGGTCCTGAGGATGCTATAATCCTTCCTCCCGAGTCGAGGGAAGTCCATTACGAAGGAGAGCTTGCCGTCATAATCGGAAAGGAGCTCTACCGTCCGAGAACTTATAAACAGATTGAAGAGGCAATCCTTGGCTACACCTGCTTTAACGATGTCACCGCAAGGGATCTTCAAAGAAAAGACGGGCAGTGGACGAGGGCAAAATCCTTTAACACCTTTGCCCCCTGCGGACCTTACATTGTAAAAGGTCTTGACCCAAGTTCTCAGCGCATCATAACCAGGGTAAACGGAGAGGTAAAGCAAAGCTCAACGACAGGAAACTTGATCTTTAATGTCTTTAAGCTTGTAAAGTTCATCGCTAACATCATGACCCTTTATCCAGGAGACATCATCGCAACTGGAACCCCGCCAGGGGTTGGACAGCTCAAGCCAGGGGATGTGGTTGAGGTTGAAATCCAAGACATAGGCGTTCTAAGAAACTATGTAGTTGACTATAAGGGGAAAGCCTCATGATATCTGGAAAAGTGGTCGCTATTTCCATAAGCAAAGAAAAGGGTGTCCCCAAGGAAAATGTAGAGGAGGTAGAGGTCTTAGAAAATTATGGAATTGAAGCGGATGCCCATGCTGGACCTTGGCATAGGCAGGTAAGCTTCCTTGATTTAAAAACCATCCACAGAATGAAAGAATTAATCAGTAGGGAGATAGGCTTTGGTGAGCTTGCAGAAAATATCACAACCGATGTTGACCTAAGCATAGTTGATGTTGGCGACCTTATTGAGGCCGGGGAATGTTTGTTTGAGGTTACGCAGATAGGGAAAAAATGTCATCACGGCTGTGCCATCTTTCAAAGGGTAGGAAAATGTGAGATGAGAACCCACGGAGTTTTTACCAGAGTTTTAAGAGGTGGAAGGCTAAGGGTAGGCGACCCTTTAAGAATTATAAAGAAAAACAGGGTGGAAGATGGAACATCCTAAGGAAGGCGAAAAAAGCTTTGTTCCAAGGCTTATAGCTTGGGAGCTTACAAGGTCTTGCAACCTTGATTGCGTGCATTGCCGTGCCGCTGCCTCTCGTGGTCCCTATGAAGGCGAGCTCACAACGGAAGAAGTATTTCGCATCCTTGAAGAGATAACCGAGGTAGGGCATCCGGTTATCATTCTAACAGGAGGGGAGCCCCTTCTACGAGAAGACCTAATTGACATCGCAAAAAGGGCAAACGAGCTTGGGCTAAAGCCAGTTCTTGCCACAAACGGAACCCTCCTTACCGAAGAGCTTGCCCTTGAGTTAAAGAATGCAGGCATAGCAAGGGTTAGCATAAGCCTTGATGGAGCTGATGCAAAAGCCCACGACAGCTTTCGTAAGATGCCGGGTGCCTTTGAGGGCGCTCTACGGGGTATAGAAGTTTTAAAAAAGGTGGGTCTACCTTTTCAGATAAACACCACGATAACCGCGGTGAATGCCGAGGAGCTGCCCAAAGTTCATGAGCTGGCAAAGAGGCTTGGAGCTGTCGCCCATCATATCTTCCTTCTTGTGCCTGTTGGGCGGGGAAAAGAATTATCGCAAGAGTCTCTTTCTCCTGAAAAGTATGAGGAGCTTCTTCATTGGTTCTACGAGCAGAGGGAAAAATCTCAGCTTCAGCTTAAGGCAACTTGTGCCCCCCATTACTATCGCATCTTAAGGGAGAGGGCAAGGGCTGAGGGTAAAAAGGTTACCTTTGAGACCTTTGGTCTTGATGCAGTGACAAGAGGCTGTTTAGCTGGAGTTGGCTTTTGTTTTATTTCCCATACAGGTATAGTTCAGACCTGTGGCTACTTGGAAATCCCCTGTGGCGACCTAAGGAGGAATACCTTTAAAGAGGTCTGGGAGGGCTCTGAGGTCTTCAACAAGCTAAGGGATTTTAGAAACTACAAAGGGAAATGCGGAAGATGCGAATACATTAGGGTTTGCGGTGGCTGCCGGGCAAGGGCTTACGAGGCAACAGGCGACTATCTTGAAGAAGAGCCCCTCTGCACCTATCAACCTAAGAAGCCCGAAGTTTTAGGTTTTGAGAAATAAGGTCAACAAGCTCCTTAGCCAGCTCTTCCTTGGATAGACTTTCAAAGGCTTTATGTCCGGTTTCTCCAAGAATAAGAAACTTCGAGGCTTTGCTTCCCATGGTGGAGATGGGATTGGCAACTATCAGGTCAAAGCCTTTATCAAGAAGCTTCTTCTTTGCGTAAACTTCAAGCTTAGCCTCCTCTTCTAAGGCAAAGCCAACCATATACTGGTTTTTTCTTTTCTTCTGCAAGGCTTTTGCAATGTCTACCGTTTGGACAAGCTCAAGGGTTAGGGATTCTTTTGCCTCTTTCTTTATCTTTCCCGGGAAGGTTTGTTTGGGTTTGAAATCTGTTGGTGCACCGGCAAAGATGCAGACATCAATCTCATCGAAGAGATTTTCGCAGGCTAAGTACATCTCTTCTGTTGTTTTTACCCTATAGACCCTTGGTTTGGGGATGCCATGCAAGGGCTCAAGGTTTGGGAATTCTGGCTCATCGTCTTTTCCCCAGATAAGGTAAACCTCCCCACCCCTTGCGTAGACCTCTTTGGCTATGAGATATCCCATTCTTCCTGTGGAAGCGTTGGTGATAAACCGGACCTCGTCAAGGTATTCCTTTGTTGGTCCAGCGGTGATAAGAATTTTTCTTTCCACCAAATCCTTGGGTTTAAAAAAGGCTTTAACAACCTCGTTAATCTCGTCAGGCTCTGGAAGCCTTCCTTCTCCAACCTCCCCGCAGGCAAGCTCCCCTGCATAAGGGGGAAAAACTTTATAACCGAAGGTTTTAAGCGTAGATAAGTTTTCCTGCACGGCAGGATGGTTATACATGGTAGCGTTCATAGAAGGAAAGATGAAGACTTGAGCTTTAGTTGCAAGAAGGATGGCTAAGAGGAGCTCGCTACTTTGTCCGCATCTTAGCTTGGAGATAAGGCTTGCGGTAGCTGGGACCAAGAGTATAAGGTCAGGAAACCGTGCAAGTTCAACATGGGGGATGCGACCGTCTGCGGTAAAGAAGTCCTTGTTCGTGTAGCAAGGAGCGCCAGATAAAGCTGAAAAAAGGGTAGGCTTAACAAACTCCTCCGCTCCAGTTGTTAAAACAACCCTTAGGTCTGCCCCTTCTTTCTTTAGCTTGCGAACGAGGTCGCAGGCTTTGTATACGGCAATGCCGCCTGAGACGCCAAGGAGGATCCTTTTTCCTAAGAGCTCACCTTTCATAAACCCTTAGTTTGCACCCTGAAGCATAACGACGATCCTTAGTTCTGTTGAGAACATCCCTTCGCTTATGATTACAAAGGCTGTCCCCTCAGGGCGCCTAAAGGAGAGGAAGTTTATCTTGGATGAGAAGGCTCCTACCTCTTCCCAGCCCTGAAGGCGCATCTGGGTCCGGTAGAATTCTATCAAAGCAGAAGATTTTATGTTTCCGGAAAAGACAAGCATCCCTGTTAAGACCTTACCAGATTTAAAGATAGCGCTTTTATCTGGTTTGTAATCAAGCTCGGTCATGACTGGAACATAAGGAATAGGATAGTAGACGGGAGAGGTCTTCTCTTTTGGCTGAACAACCTCTACCCTTTCTGGTGCGGAGACCTCTACCTTAGCATCTTGGGCATAAAGATTTGTGAAGCTAAGAGCAAAAAGAAAGGATGCTGAAATAAAGGCTATGACCTTTTTCATCTTGCCACCTCCTTAAAAGAGCTTTATTTGAATTTAACACAACTTCTGATAATCTAAAGGCATGAAATACTACATTGGGACCTCGGGCTGGAGCTATCCTTCTTTTAGAGGTGTCCTTTATCCTGAGGGGCTAAAATCTAAGGATTGGCTCAGGTTTTATGCTGAGCGCTTTAACACCGTTGAGATAAACGCAACCTTCTACCGCACCCCTCGAAGGTCGACCTTTGAAAAATGGTATGCTGAAACACCGCAAGATTTCGTCTTTTCGGTGAAAGCCCACAAAAGCATAACCCATGTAAAGAGGCTAAAGGATGTAGACGAAGAGCTTAAGACCTTTTTTAAATCCATAGAACCTCTAAAAGAAAAGGGTAGGGTCATTCTTTTTCAGCTTCCCCCCTCTTTAACCTTTAGCAAAGAGCTGCTTGAAGAGTTTTCAGCAAAGCTACCCTCAGGTTATAAGCATGTGGTTGAGATTAGGAACAAAAGCTTCCACAATGAAGAATTTTTTGAGCTTTTGAGGAAAAGAGGGGTTTGTCTTTGCTTTTCCGACTTTGGGGGAAGGTACCCTTCCTGGGTTGAGGTTATGACGGCAAACTTCCTTTACATCAGGATGCACGGGCGAGAAAGAGTATACTTTTCAAACTATACCGAAGAGGAGCTTAAAGAGCTTTCTCAAACAATAAAAAGGTTCAACGCTGAGGAAGTCTATGTCTATTTTGACAACACGGGTTTAGGTTACGCCGTGCCAAACGCCCTAAGGCTTAGAGAGATCCTTATGATGAATTCTTAGAATTTTTATGTTCCCGCAAGGATTTTATCAGGCTAAAGAGATGGCTTTCTCCTTCATCTTTAAAGAGCTCTTTAATTTCAAGGATTTGTTGTTTAATGTCTAAAAAAGTATCAACGATCAAAGGATCAAACTGAGTTCCTTTACCGCTTGCTATGATCTCAAAGGCTGTCTCGGTATCCATGGCCTCCCTGTAAGGACGCTTTGAAGTAAGAGCATCAAACACATCAGCAACGGATACGATCCGAGCAATTATGGGTATATTTTCACCCTTTACCCCAAAGGGATAGCCCTTTCCATCCCATCTCTCATGATGATAAAGGGCGATCTTTTCCCCAGCTTTAAGATAGGCAATTCGCGTTCCCTTAAGCATCTCTGCGCCGATGATGGTGTGCTTTTTCATGATTTCCCATTCTTCAGGGGTTAAGCTTCCTGGTTTAAGTAAAACCTCATCCGGTATGCCAAGCTTTCCGATGTCGTGAAGGATCGAACCATACCTTAGAAGGTCTAACTGTCTTTCGGTAAGACCAAGCCTTTTCCCAATAGCTACACAGTAGAGGCTTATCCTCTGGATGTGGTTTCCTGTATGCTCATCCCGGTATTCGGCAGCCCTTGCTAAACGGTAGACAATCTCAAGGGAAAGGTCTTCAAGCTCCTTATAGGCAAGCCTGAGGGCTAAATTAGCCTTCATTAATTCAGCTGCCTTTTTCTCAACCTCTTTTTCTAAGCTTTTTTGATACTCTTTAAGGAAATCGTGATAAAGCTTAGCTTTAGCCAGGGACTTTATACGGGCTTTTAGCTCAGGGAGCATAACAGGCTTTGACAGAAAATCATCAGCTCCAGCAGACAAACCCTGCACTCGGACCTCAAAATCGTTAAAACCTGTTATTAAAATTACTCCTACATCTATGGTTTCTGGGTTATTCTTAACAACCTTGCAGAGGGTAATTCCGTCCATGCGGGGCATTTGATAGTCTGTCAAAATAAGGTCAGGCTTAAAGCTTTCGAGCTTGTCCAGAGCTTCCATCCCGTCAACAGCGGTTTCCACAAGATAATCCTCTTCCGCAAGGATTTCGCTGAGGAGCTCCCGGACATCCGGGTCATCATCCACGATGAGGACTTTGATTTGCCTAATCAAATCGGGCTCAAAGTTAAACATTGCTTAACTCTTCAAGCTCCTGAGGAGTGTTAATGTTTTTAAAAAAAATCGCCTCCTCTCCCTTTAAGCTTAGTTTAGTTAGCTTATTATATTTTTCAAGTAAATTTAGAAATTCTTTTATAGATTTTTTCCTTGAAATTTTTATAAAATTCTCAAGATAAGGAAAAACGGACTTTGTTAGCTTTAAGGGAAAGGGCTCTGCCTTTCCTTCTATTTCAAAGAGGCAAGCTTCTGCCCTTTGCCTAAGAAGCCTTTGCAAAAGTTCAGTCTTAATCAAAGGCTGGTCGCAGGTTAAGATAAGAATTTCTTCTTCTTTCATAGTGGAAACTAGGCTGTATACCCCGGCAAGCGGTCCCTCAAAGGGGGCAACATCCTGAACGATAGAAACATTCAGGGGTTGACTGTTTTTAGGAAATGCAGATTGAATTAAACCTAAAAGCCTTTCTCCTTGGTCAGGGTTTCTCACCGAAAGATAGACCTTAAGATTAAGAGGAAGAACGGCTTCATAGACCCAGAGGATTAAGGGCTTATCTTTAAACAGCTTAAAGGGCTTATCCCCTCCCATCCTTATTCCCTTCCCACCTGCTAAGATGCCAACGCCCTGACTAATTTCCATTCAAAAAACCCTTCGGACCTTGATCCTACTTCCTCCTTCACGGTCCTTTATAACCTCAATCCTTGCTGGGAACCTATCCTTAAGCTCCGAAAGATGAGATATCACTCCTATAACCCGGTCTGCCCTTTGAGAAATCTCAACGAGGGTTTGAACTACCCGGTCTAAGGTTTGGCTGTCAAGGTTCCCAAATCCTTCGTCTATAAAGAAGGACTGGAAGGGCTTGGTTCCGGAAAGTGCTTGCATTAGGTCGCTCACCCCTAAGGCAAAGGCTAAAACGGCGATAAAGGACTCTCCACCAGATAGAGTCCTAACCTCCCTTGCCCTACCAGTATAGGCATCAAAGATGTAAAGCTCAAAGTCTTTTCGCAAAGCCTCCTCTATCACAAAGCTATACCTATGGAAGGAAAACTCCTTTAGATAATGATTTGCCCTCCTAAGCAACCTATCAAGAAAGATTGAGGTAGCGTAGGATGGGAGAGATACCGCTTTCGGGTTTTTCCCCGAGATAAGGCTTAAAATATGTTCAAGCATCCCCTGCTCTTTTCGCAAAAGGGAAACCCTTTGGGTAAGCTCCTCAACCTGAGCTTTGATTGCTTCAGACCTTTTTAAGTTTTCTTCAAGCCTTGCAACCTCCCTGTCAATCTTTTCTTTCTCAAGCCTTAGCCCCTCAACATTTTCTTTTAGGACTTTAAGCTCAACAGAAACCTCATCAAGGCTTATCTGGGAAAAATCTTGGTGCTTAGTTCTTAGCTCTTCCTCAAGCCTTGCCAAGCTCTCGGTTAGACTAAATAGATGCTTTTTATAGTCCTCAACCTCCTTCTCAAGCCCTTCAAGGTAAGATATTCGAGAAAAGGCTTCTTTTAACTCTGAAAGCCTGGAGAAGAGCCCTCTTTTTTTCAGGAAGAAGACCTTGGTTAAAGCCTCCTTATAATGCAAAACCTCTCTTTTAAGTGAATTCCTTGTCTCTTCAAGCTTAGTCTGAAGTCCGCTTAGCTTTCTCGAAGATTCTTCTTTTTTGCTTGTTAATTCATTAAAAGCCGTCTCAAAGGCGGTGATTTCTTTATTCAATTCTGAAAGCTCTCTTTCTATCTTTTCAAGGGATGGCTTTTCTTCATAGCCAAGCTCAGAAAATTTAACCTCAACGCTCCTTAGTTGCTCTTCAAGCCTTGCCTTCTCCTGAAGAAGAGCTTCCTTTTCTTTATGAAGATTTTTTTCTTTATTTTCAAGCAGTTCCAAAGCTCTCTTTAATTCATCTTCGGAAAGGCTTTGAGATAGTTTAATATGGGGAGACCCCTCGGCTTGCGCCTCGGGGTGATAAAAGGGGTCCTCGGGGTGACAGAAAAGCGCCTCGGGGTGGCAAAGGGGGGTCTCGGGGTGATAAACTTTCACTTTTAAGGTAGACCTCAGGGTTTCAATTTTCCTCCTTAATTCCTCTTCAAATTCTATCCTTGTCCTTGAAAGTAGGCTTTTTCTTTCCCCTAAAAGCTCTGACCTTTTTTCTATTCCCTTCCTTAGTTCTTCTTCAAGCTTTGGAATCTCTTCGGAAAGGATGGTTATTCTTTCAACATCTTTCTCGCTTAGGCTTGCCTTATGAGGGTGGGAGGTTGACCCGCAGAGCGGGCAGGCTTCCCCTTCCTTCAATCGCTCAGCAAACCTTTGAAGAAGGCTTAGGTCTCTTAAAGCTTCATACTCT
>WYEG01000018.1 GCA_009903935.1 Caldimicrobium sp.
GGAAAAACAACTTTAGCCCTTGTTGTGGCAAGGTCCTTAGGGCTAAGCTTTGGAAGAATTCAAGGGACGCCAGACCTTTTACCTTCAGACATTCTTGGAGGCTCTATCTATGTCAAAGAAAAAGGAAGCTTTGTTTTCCAGCCAGGACCGGTGTTTAACAATGTAGTCCTTTTTGATGAGATAAACCGAGCAAGCGGGAAGACCCAGAGCGCCCTTCTTGAACCGATGGAGGAAGGGCAAGCAACCATTGACGGGATAACCCACAAGCTACCCCAGCCCTTCTTTGTGATAGCCACTCAAAACCCTATTGAATACCTTGGCACATTCCCTTTGCCTGAAGCTCTTCTTGACAGGTTCTTGATGAAGATTTCCCTTGGTTATCCACCAAGACATTTAGAGCTTGAAATACTTAAGCGAGGAAGCCTAAGGGAGGATATCCCGAAGATAGAAAAACTCATCGATAAAGAAAACCTCCAAGCCGAGCAAGAAAAAGTAAAAGCCGTCTATGTGTCAGAAAAGGTTTTAAACTATCTTTTAGACATCGCAGAAGCGACAAGAAAGAGCCCTTACTTAATAGCTGGACTTTCAACAAGGGCTCTTCTTTCTTTGATGCTTGCCGCCAAAGCAAGGGCAGTTATCTATGACCGGGATTATGTTATTCCTGAAGATATAAAAGAGCTTGCCCCCTATACCATTCCTCATAGGCTTATATTTAAAGAAGAGTATAGCTCCCAAGGTTTGGCTATAGTAAAAGAGACCTTAGAGAACATTCCTTTGCCGTTGTGAAGCTTCGCGTCACCAAAGCCGGCTTTTTTTATGCCTTGGTCACAATTTTTATCGGGGTTGCCGCCGCAAATACCGGGAACAATCTTCTCTTTGTGATGCTTTCTTTGCTTCTAAGCTTTATGTGGCTCTCAGGCGTTTTTGCGAGATACAACCTGAAAGGGCTTACCTTTGAGGTCGAGCCTTCAAACAATGTCTTTGCCGAGAAGGAAGCTTTTGCAACCATTAGGGTTAAGAACGAAAAAAGATTACCCGCTTTTATCCTAAAAGTAAAGCTAAAATTAAAAAGCTCCGCAAATGATGAAGAAACATTTATCATTTTCCCGCAAGTAAAGGATGTTGCGGAGAAAGTATTTCCGATTTTCCCAAAAGAAAGGGGGATTGCTACTCTTGAGATTGTTCAGGTCTCATCCCTCTTTCCCCTTGCCCTTTTTGTGAGATACTTAGAAGTTAAAAAGGAAACCAAGTTTGTCGTCTATCCCAAGCCGATGCCCATTCTTTTACATTTTGATAGCGCTTTTGGTAGAAAGAGGGTAGGGGAAAGACCAAAGGATGGGTTAGGGACTGGTGAGTTTTTAGGCTTGCGAGAATACATAGCTTTTGCTCCACGGAAGCTTATTCATTGGAAAAGCTTAGCCAAAAGGGGTGAGCTGAAGCTGAAAAAGCTTGCTGAAGAGGCAGAAAATCCCCTGATGGTCGAGGTAGAAAAACTTCCTGGGCGAACCCTTGAAGAAAAGCTCTCTCAGGCTACCTTTTTAGTCCTAAAATTTGAATCCTTAAGCCTTCCCTACGGGCTAAATCTATTCGGAAAGAAAATTCCTCCAAGCCTTGGACCTCTTCATAAAAAAAGAATTCTAACCGAGCTTGCCCTGTATGGAAAAGAAAAGGCTTGAGATAAGCCTTATCTACATAGGAACAGCCATACCCTTTATACTTTGCCTTTTCGTCATAGATAAAGCCTTTGCTTTGGTTGGAACATTGCTTTTCATTTTAAGTTTTTTTCTGAAAACAAAAGAAAGGCAATTTCCTTCCATCCTCGTCAATCTTTTAGCCATCTTTTTTGTCTTGATTTTTATACTAAGCGTGAATTTGGAAAATTTTCTACCCTCAAGTTTAACAACCATAATGCTTTTGCTTTGTATTAAACTTCTCGAAAAGCCTACCTTGAGAAATGTCTTTCAAGTTTATCTTCTTGCCCTTTTGCTTTATGCAGGCTTAACTTATTTTTACACTCATTTTTCTTTTTTTATCCTTTTTGTTTGTAATCTTTTGTATTTTCCTATTGCTTTGTTCATACATCTTTACCTTCAAGAAGGAGGTATTAACTATATCACTTTTTCCGAGCTTAAATCATCTATCCTAACAATGGGTATCATCCTTTCTGCCACCTTTTTTATTTCCATCTTATTTTTTGTTTTCTTTCCTCGGCTTAACCAACCATTGTTTCAAATAGGTGTAGGGGAGAAGAAAGCAAAGACTGGTTTTACAGAAGCCATAAGGCTTGGTGAGGTTTCTCAAATTCAAGAAAGCTCTGCTAAGGTGCTCCGGCTTGAGCTCTCTGAGGCTGTTTCACCTTCGGAGCTATACTTCCGAGTAATCGTCTATGATTACTTTGACGGAAGGTCTTGGAAAAGAAGGTTTAATCCTCCTTTAAGAAAAGAGGTTTCCGTAGTAAAGGGACCTAAAATTTCAGGCACCGTCTATTTAGAGATCCCTCAAGGGGATTTTTTGCCAGTGGTTGAAGCACCAGCCTCTGTAAGAGGAAACATGCCAATAATAGCTTTCTCGGACTATACCTACCAAACAGGCTTAGGTGCAATTACTCCAATCAAATATAACCTCGTGTTTAGTTTAACCAAAGAAAAGCCTGCTTCAGAGCGGGATTTTAGTCCCTATCTTCAACTTCCAGAGCTAAGCTCAAAGATAAGGGACATTGCTGAAAGTTTAAAAGGTGAAAATCCTTATCAAACTGCTTTAAACATTTACAAATACTTAAGTTCACCTCCCTTTTCTTACAGTATGAAAGACCTTCCCATTTCCTCTTCGCCTTTGGAAGATTTTCTTTTTAAAACAAAGAAAGGAAACTGCGAGTACTTTGCGGGAGCCATGGCGGTTCTACTCCGTCTAAACGGCATTCCAGCAAGGGTTGTTGGCGGATACCGAGGAGCCATCTATCAGAGGGTTGGCAACTACTATGTGGTGGAAGAGCGGTTTGCCCATGCCTGGGTTGAAGCCTACATTGACGGCAAATGGCTTCTTTTTGACCCAACTCCGCAAAGAGGGGTTCATTCCTTTGAGGAAGCTTCTTTCCTCAAAAGATTAAGCCTTATTCTTGACCTTATAAACTACCAGTATACCAAGCTCATTTTAGACTACGACTTAGGAAAGCAAAAGAAGCTTTTCTCCTTAGCTAAGGAAATCTTTGCTAAAGAGAAACCAAGAGGCATACCGCAGGTCTTTCCAAAATCCCTTCTTGAGCCTCTCTCAGGAGTATGGCTTCTTTTAATCGTGGTAGGAGTTTTGATTTTAGCTATACTCATAAAACTAATACCTATCTACTTTAAACCTAAAGAAAAAAGACTTCTTTACGAATTTTTAACTGTTCTAAAGAAGGCTAGCTATGAAAAGGGTAAAAATCAGGGTCTATCTGAGTTTGTTGAAGCTCTCCCTGAAGAAGATTTTAAAGATGTAGCAAGGGAGTTTGTAAAAATTTATCAATCTTGCTATTATAAAGATAAGGATTTTACTAAGGAGGATTTAGAGAGATTAGCGTTTCTACTCAAGAGCTTAAAGGAAAAGCTGAAGAGGGAAGGACGCTTTTAACTCCAAACAGGCTTACTCTGTTAAGGATCCTTCTTTTGCCCTTGCCCTGCCTTCTTCTTTTTTTAGAATCAACTTCGGCTAAGGTTGCCTCTCTTGCCCTTGGCTCCCTTCTTGGATTGACTGATTATGCGGACGGTCTTCTAGCAAGAAGATTAAGAAAAAAAAGCTTCCTTGGAGCCCTTCTTGACCCGGTTGCCGATAAGATATTCATTACCTCCGTTTTCCTAATTCTTTCCTATTTAAAGTATGTGTCCTATCCTTTGGTTTTTCTTCTTATTTTTCGAGAGCTTATCGTTGCCTTAATGCGAAGCTTGTTCCCTGAAGACCTGAGAGTAGTCGGGATTGCCCGCTTAAAAACCTTACTCCAAATGCTTTTTGCGGGGATTATTATTTCGGTAAATACTTTCTTTCCCAGTTTCTCTCACCTTTCAGATTACCTTTTAGCAGCGGTTGTTTTTATTTCCTATCTTTCAGCCATACCTTACTTTTACCGCTTTTCTAAAGCGTTATTCTCAAAGCCCGTTGTCCTCTTTGCCTTTCTTCGCTCTTTTTCTACCTTATTTTATCCTATGAGCTTGCTAATTCTTTTCCCCAACTCAGGCAAGCTTTTTTTTATACCCATCATTGCTTTAAACCTTTACTTTTTTAGAAATGGTTTAGCTAAGGTTATTCCTTTTAGAAAAAAGGGTGAAAATTTTCTTTACTTTTTGGCAGCACTTGGCGGTATTGCCGAATACCTAATAAGGGCTGAGCTTTACTTCAGTTTAATCCTTGTCCTCGTAATTAGCCTTTATAAAGACGGGTTAAAAAGCGCAAAGATTATTTGGGATATTTTAAGGCTTCGATAGCTAAGCGATAATCCTTTTCTTTAAAGACGGCTGTCCCAGCAACGAGGATGTCAGCACCAGCTGAAATTACATCCTTTGCTGTTTCCTTGTTTATGCCACCGTCAACCTCAATCAAGGTATTTAAGCCCCTTTCATCTATCATCTTGCGAAGGCGCTCTATCTTTTTTAAAACCTGAGGGATGAACTTTTGCCCTCCAAACCCCGGGTTTACGGTCATTATCAGGACAAAGTCAAGCTCAGAGAGTAAATATTCGACCATCTCAAGGGGGGTATGAGGGTTTAAGGCTAAGCCTGCCTTTTTGCCAAGCTCTTTTATCCTGGTTATCGTCCTATGAAGATGGATTTCTGCCTCAGCGTGAACACAGATCCAATCAGCACCAGCCTTAGCAAACTCTTCTATGTATTTTGAGGGTTCAACTATCATCAGATGAACATCAAAGGGAAGGGAAGTATGGGGACGAATGGCAGAAATCACGAGGGGACCAAAGGTGATGTTTGGCACAAAGCGTCCATCCATCACATCAAGGTGCAAAAGGTCAGCTTTAGCCGATTCAACCGCTTTCACCTCTTCGGCAAGCCTTGCAAAGTCTGCCGAAAGAAGAGAGGGTGCTATAAGCGGAGGGTTCAAGGGCATACTTAGCCCCCTTGATCTTTCCTTAGAGGAAAGGGGATTATTTTATCGGATTCTTTCTTAGCTTTGACTTTAGGTTGGGGTTTTGCTTCTCCGGGTAAACCTGGCTCTTTAAGAATGGGGATAAAAGATTGATAATAGTTTAAAAGTTCGGAAGGAATATGCGTTGTATACCAGATGATCTGGGACCGTTGGACAGTGAAGTAAGGGATTCCAAGCAAAAAGGGAAGGAGCCCCTTTTCTTGTGTGATTACTAAGGCTGGCCATTCCATTTCAAAAAATTCTCTTTTCTCGAGCACGAACTTAAGATTTTCGAACTGCGGATTGTAGCACACAAGCCCAAGGTATAAACCTGAGGGTAGTTGCATTAAAACAGGTTGTTTGGCGACAGGTTGGTTTTGCATAGGCTTAGTTTACAACAGGTTGCTTAATTTACAATCTGTATCTATAGGGAGGGCAATCGCTCCGACCTTGATGACCTGGTGAAATTGTCGCCGCAATGCCAATAGGCTGTGTCACAACCACTGCGGCATTCTACTTATCAACTTCTTGAACAAAATAAGCAGTCCTTTAAAGGGGATACCTCGCTTTGCTCGACAGGACAGATGGAGCGTGTCTCCCCGAGGGGAGCGAGGGGTCTCCATGCAATTTTTTTAAACACCTCTTTCAACCCCCAAGATAAGGTATGTTTTCATTGCTATCACCTCCCTGAAGATACAGGGAGGATACTCTCTCAATGTGACATTTCAAATTAGGAATTAAATGTGACATTTCAAAATAGTAACGACACAACCTCTTTCGACCCCCTTGACATTTGTAAACTTCTTGCATATAATAAATAAATAAATATGAGTTTGTGCAATAATGCAATGAAAGGGGTTTTGTAGTGACTCCCGACATCTTCAAGTTACACGCAAGTTTCTGCGGCATCTTCTCTTCGGATATTCGGCTACACATCATGTGGCTCTTGGCAGAGGAAGAAAAGACCGTCACGGAGTTGGCCAACGCCTTAAACATCACGGTGGCCAATGTCTCTCAGCACCTCTCCATCATGCGCAGTTTAGGGGCTGTGTCCAGCAGAAGGGAGGGCAGGGTCATCTATTATCACATTGCAAATCAGAAATTTTATCAGGGCGCCCAGTTGATTCGAGAGGGCCTGTTGGAGGAGATGGAAAAACGCCTGAATGCAGTCCATTTGGAACAAAAAATAACAGAGGATGAAACGGAGGTGGAACATGAACAGAAGGAGATTCTCGCTGATTAGGGGCGTGCTGGCAGTTAGTGGGCTAGCCTGTGCCTACGCCATTTCGGCCTGGGCGAATGTGGGTGAGGCCATGCCTCAGGCAGGTCCTGCAAGCCTTAAATCCACTGCTGACCACAAGAAGTTCAAGGAGCTCAACCAGGAGTTTCGGAGGGCTCAAGAGGTGACAAAGGCCTGCCTCAAATGCCATACAGAGGCCGCCAAACAGCTGCATTCCTCCATTCACTGGAAGTGGTCATGGGAAAGGGCAGGAGGCATCGGAAAGAAGAACGCCATCAACAACTTCTGAATCTCCCTCGCATCTAACTGGTGCAGGTGCACCAGTTGCCATGCGGGATATGGATGGAAGGACGACACCTTTGATTTCTCCTCTGAAGAAAATGTGGACTGTCTGGTTTGTCACGACAGCACAGGCACATACAAGAAGTTTCCCACGGACTGCGGGGACCCCGTGTATGAGGAGAAGAAATTTGGGGACAAGGTATTCAAGCCCGTAAACCTCAAGGAGGTGGCGCAGCATGTCTCTCGGCCGAGTCGCAAAAACTGCGGGGCATGCCACTTCTTCGGCGGAGGCGGAGACGGTGTAAAGCATGGGGATCTGGATTCATCCCTGTTCGCTCCGCCCAAATCCCTGGATGTGCACATGGACCAGACAGGCCTGAATTATAACTGTCAGCGCTGTCACACCACGGAGATGCACCACATTCAGGGCAGGCACTATTCTGATCCGGCTGCCAACGACCACAAGTCCGCCATGCCAAAGGACTCGCCCAATCGCATAGCCTGTGAGTCCTGCCATACGGAGAGGCCTCACAAAAAGAATCAAAAGATGAACGACCACACGGACAAGGTGGCTTGTCAGTCCTGTCATATTCCATTCTTTGCCCGAAAAAACCCCACTGTCATGTTCTGGGACTGGTCCAAGGCAGGCAAGAAGTCCGAGGACGGAAAGCCCATTGAAGTCATAAACAAGGAGACCGGTATCGCCTATAGCACCATGAAGGGCGAGCTGCACTGGGCAAAAAATCAGGTGCCTGAGTATTTCTGGTATAACGGCACCATGCAACACATGAAGGTGGGGGACAAGGTTACCGAGATAAACGGTCCGATTCAGCTCAATCGACCGCTGGGCAGCCCCACCGATCCAAATTCCCGTATTGCACCCTTCAAGGTGCATCGAGGTATTCAGCCCTATGATCCGGAAAATCACTTGATGGTCATTCCAAAGCTCTTCGGCAAACCTGGCACAGGCGCATATTGGGGCGATTACGACTGGATGAAGGCGGCTGAGGCAGGCATGAAGGCCGCCGGGCTTCCATTTTCAGGCAAGCTGGAGTTTCGAGAGACGGTCACCTATTGGCCGCTCAACCATATGGTGGCCCCAAAGGAGCAGTCTCTTAAATGCGAGGAGTGCCACTCACGAAATGGAAGGCTTCGAAAATTAACTGGTTTTTACATGCCAGGCAGGGACAGGAGCCAGGCTATCGACCTTTTGGGATGGATATTGGTGGCCGTATCAGGCATAGGCGCAAGCATTCACGGGCTTTTGCGCATCTTCAAATGATAGGAGGTCTGTCATGAAGGAAGTATATCCATACCTAAATTTAAAGGAATACTATCTATAATAATATGATAGGAGGTCTGCCATGAAGGAAGTCTATCTATATACTCGATTTGAGAGGTTCTGGCACTGGATGCAGGCAGTGCTGGTAATCCTGTTGATTGCAAGCGGATTTGAGATACACGGCACTTGGCGCATATGGGGCTTTCAAGCTGCCCACAACATTCACTACTGGTCTGCCTGGGGGCTGGTGGTGCTGTTTGTGTTTGCGGCCTTCTGGCACTTCACCACGGGCGAGTGGAGACAGTATGTGCCCACCACAACGCTTCTAAAAGAGGTCTTCTCCTACTACACAAGCGGCATTTTCCGCGGGCTTCCACATCCGTTTAAAAAGGAGCGAGACAGAAAGCTGAACCCCCTTCAAAGGCTGGCGTATTTCATTCTCAAACTCGTGCTCTTTCCTCTTCAGTTCATAACAGGCTTTCTGTATATGTATTATAACGAATGGCCCAGGCTGAACATACACTGGACCCTTAAGCCTGTGGCCCTGTTGCATACACTGGGCGGTTTTGCCTTTTTGGCCTTTTTGATACTGCATGTCTATCTCACCACCACAGGTCCTACGGTCTTTAGCCACTTGAAGGCCATGATTACAGGCTGGGAAAAGATAGAATAGAATTTAGGTTCTTCAAACAGAAAAAAGATAAATCTCTTTGGGCGGCAGCGGTGAAGCATTTGTTCCATGCGTCGCATATCTGCCCTCACTGGCGGTTATGCGGGGCATGGAACAAATATCGGCTGCTCATCGCCTACAAAAATAAAAAAACATGTTCTTGAATCAGCGACATACACAAAAAAACACCGGGGGATTGCTTCTCTTCGCTCACAATGACAACTTCCTATGCTCCTCATCGCTCACAAAAACAAAAAATTATGTCATAATATCTAATAATATTCATAAGATTTATAAGATCAGATCCATAATATAATGTCATTCAATCGTCCTGGCTTTATTGATTCCCAATTCCCAATAGGTGAAAGAATGAGGGAGTAAGATTAAAATTGTGTCTGACCCAAACAAAAATATGAAGGAGGTTTAAGAAATGGAGCGGGAGACCTTTAACAAAATCAAGGAACAAGCCATGAAAGAAGTTATCGAAAAATTTTACCCAAACGCTGAACCAACTCAAAAACTTGCCATTCAGCATTTCCTCGAGCAATTCCTTAACGCCTTTCGTCCCCATATCCTACCTGAACCCTACAAAAGAGTTGACCAATCTTACACTGACCTTATCATGAGCCTAATAATCAATGGCTCATCTTGAGCCCAACTTCTTTCCTCGCTGAAACAATTAGGACTGCCCTATTCTGAGGAAGAGTTGGACAAAATTAAAGCACAACTCTTAGAAAAGCTTTCCGAATTCATTGATGCCTATCATACTGAAGTTAAAGACAGAGGGAAGGTAAAAAAATCTTGTGTATATGTAGTTTTAGGATTAGACTTAGATGGTCATAAGGATGTGTATGGATTTTATACCTTATTTCCCAAGTCAGACCATCAGCTTTGTTATGTTCATTTAAAGAAGAATGTTCAGAGGAATATGGGAAAAGAGGATGCTAAGATTTTTAATAAAGAATTAGACCGGATAAGACAGAGTAATACATTTGATGAAGGTAGAGAGTTATTTGAGGTTTTGTGTGAGAGATTTAAAGAGAAATATTCGCCGTATATAAGGACGATTAGAGAGAAAGTAGAAAATTATTTATGTTTTTTAAAGTATCCTGAGGAGGTTCGTAGACATATATACACTACGAATGGGGTTGAGAGTATAAATAGGCTGTTAGAAAAGATAAGAGAGAGGTTAGGAGGGTATTTTCAGTCAGTTGAAATACTTGAGATTAATATGTATCTTCAGATAGAGAGTTTGAGGGATGGAAGGTGGAGGAAGGGTATACCAGCTATAAAGAGTAAAAAATATGAGATAACTCAAATATTTAATTTAAAATTTTATCATGATTTACAGACACAAAATTATTAACAACTCCCAACAAGTAAACCAGCCTTGGGTATCCTCCATTTTCTTCGATGAATTCTTCTCTTCCTTTTAGGCTCATGTCCCCCCTCTTTTATTAAAATCTGCCTCAAGCTCTCGTAACTTATGTGGATGTTATGAAGCTCTATCAAAGGTGTAAAGCGTAAGAAGTTTCTTTTAAGGTAAGCTTACCATTGAGGACATCGGATAAAATTTTGAGCCTGTCCAATTCAACCCCCGAAAACCGATATTTTTTCATTGCTATCACCTCCCTGAAGATACAGGGAGGATACTCTCTCAATGTGACATTTCAAATTAGGAATTAAATGTGACATTTCAAAATAGTAACGACACACCTTTTTCGAACCCTTTGAATTTTCTAAAAAAATTGTATATTCATAAATTCAACCTAAACGCGAAGTAGGAGGTAGCGCTAAAATGGCTTCTCCCCAGTTTTCAAGCTTTTATCCAGACTTTTTAGTCCAAAGGATTTGGGAAAGGTGTATAAAGTGTAAGCGCTGTGTCAAGGAATGTAGTTATGGAGTTCATGTTTGGGACGAAAAGAAAAAAACTTTGCTTGCCGATGATTCAAAGTGCGTAGGTTGCCATCGCTGTGAAGCCATGTGTCCCACCAAAGCTTTGGTCATAAGACGCCATCCCTCAGACTTTAGAGAACACGCCCTCTGGACACCCTGGCATATAAAAAACATCTACAAACAGGCAGACCAAGGAGGGGTTCTCCTTACTTCTACAGGCTGTGCCCAGCCCTACAAAAACTACTTTGACCATCTTGTGCTTGATGCCTGTCAAGTAACAAACCCTCCAATTGATCCCTTGCGTGAGCCAATGGAGCTTAGAACCTTCATCGGTCCGAAGCCAGAAAGTCTTGAAATAGAAAAGGTAAACGGAAAGTTTCGCCTAAAGAAGAGGCTTCCCCCTTTGATTCAGCTTGAGGTGCCTATAATGTTTGCTGCGATGTCCTACGGTGCGATAAGCTTGCATGTTCACCAAGGATTGGCTCGGGCAGCAAGGGACCTTGGCACCCTATACAACACGGGTGAAGGGGGATTGCATGCCTCTCTCTATGAATACGGCTCAAACACCATAGTTCAGTGTGCTTCCGGGCGATTTGGTTTGCATGTTGATTATTTAAACGCCGGAGTGGCGATTGAAATAAAGATCGGGCAGGGTGCAAAGCCTGGTATCGGTGGTCATCTTCCGGGTGAAAAGGTAACTGAGGAGATTTCTAAAACGAGGATGATACCGGTTGGGTCTGATGCTATATCACCTGCACCGCACCATGACATTTATTCCATAGAGGACCTCCGCGGGCTAATCTTTGCTTTAAAAGAGGCTACAGAATATAAGAAGCTTGTCTTTGTTAAGATTGCTGCTGTCCATAATGTTGCAGCTATTGCTTCAGGGATTGTCAGGGCTGGAGCCGATGCTGTGGTTATCGACGGTTTAAGGGGTGGAACTGGAGCTGCCCCCACCATGTTCAGAGACTACATCGGCATACCCATTGAGCTTGCTATCTCAGCCGTTGATAAAAGGCTTAGGGAAGAGGGCATCAGACACAGAGCAAGCATCATCGCCTCCGGTGGAATAAGAAACAGCGCTGATGTGGTCAAGGCTATAGCTTTAGGGGCTGATGCCGTTTACATTGGAACAGCTGCCCTTATCGCCGTGGGCTGCACCATGTGCCAGCGTTGCTACACAGGAAAATGTCCCTGGGGCATTGCCACCAACAACCCCGAACTAATTAAGCGCCTTCCACCTGATGTGGCCTATGAAAAGATCTACAACCTTGTTAAAGGCTGGGCTCTTGAGATTAAGGAGATGCTCGGCGCCATGGGTATAAACTCCATCGAAAGTTTGAAAGGAAACAGGGACAAACTAAGGGCTGTAGGTTTGACTGAAAAGGAAATGGAAATCTTAGAAGTTAAACATGCGGGGGAGTAGGCTATGTGGCTTCTTAAAGAAAAGATAAAGGAAATGTCAGGATGCGGTATAGCTGGAATTATAAATGTAAAGGGCGAGCTAATACCAGGTGACCTCATTATTAAATCCATCTGCTGCCAGTATGAAAGAGGAAACGGGCTTGGAGCTGGCTTTGCTGCCTATGGAATCTATCCTGAGCACAAGGATTACTATGCCCTTCATGTAATGGCTCAAGATAAGTCAGCCTTAGAGAAGGTAGAGGAAATTTTAGCCCATAAGACCTTCGTTAACTACAAGGAGCCAATCCCCACTAAAAAGGTAAAGACTATCAAAAATGCCCCACTTTTTAAAAGGTACTTTGTCAAGCCGAAGTTTGATGAAGAATACCAGATGGTCTGCGGCGAGGATGAAGAGGATAATTACATCGTCTCTCTGGTGATGGATATCAACGAGAAGGTTGAAGGAGCTTATGTCATTTCCTCCGGCAAAAACATGGGAGTATTTAAAGGGGTTGGTTTCCCTGATGAAATAGCCGAGTTTTTTAGGATAGATGAGTACAAGGCCTTTATCTGGACGGCGCATAATCGTTTCCCGACGAACACCCCTGGATGGTGGGGTGGAGCCCATCCCTTTACCATCCTTGATTGGTCGATCGTTCATAACGGCGAGATTTCAAGCTACGGGACAAACAAGCGTTATCTTGAGCTTTTTGGCTACAAATGCACGCTTCTTACGGATACTGAAGTTGTAGCCTATCTCTTAGACTTATTGATCCGGAGGCATGGTCTTCCCCTTCAGCTTGCCTGTAAAGCCCTTGCTCCCCCTTTCTGGATGGAGATAGACGAGATGGAGGAGGAAGAGAGAGATCTCTATACCGCCATTCGGGTAGTCTATGGGAGCGCGGTTTTAAACGGTCCTTTTGCCATACTTTTTGCCTATAACGGGGGGCTTGTAGGTTTAAACGACAGGGTTAAGCTTCGTCCTTTGGTTTGTGCGAAAAAGGGAGATTTTTACTACATGGCAAGCGAGGAGGCTGCCATCCGTTCCATCTGCCCTGACCCAGAAAAGGTTTGGGCACCCAAGGCGGGAGAGCCGGTGATCGTTGAGCTTGAAAAGGGAGTTATACCTAATCAAAGAAGCTACCTTGAAGGAAGACCTAAGGAGGTTGAAGAGGATGCCCTTCGAATTAAATGCCAGTATATACCATTACAGTCAAGTTAATAACCTCATTCGCGAAGCAATAGCCAAGGGTGAAAAGGAGCTCATCTTAACGGGTGTTAACGGACATAGATACCTTTTTGCCGGGGTATCCGCGGAAGTGAGAGCTAAAATTTATGGCACGCCCGGTCTTGACCTTGGTTGCTTCATGAGAGGACCGAGGCTTGAAGTCTTTGGAAATGTTCAAGACGGCGCAGGAAACACCATGGATGAAGGAAAGATCGTGGTTCATGGCATGGGAGGAGATGTTATTGGTTATGCCATGAGAGGGGGAAAGATTCACATTTATGGTGATGTTGGCTATAGGGTTGGCATTCACATGAAATCCTATCAGGATAAAGTGCCTGTGATAATCATCGGTGGTAAAGCCGGAGATTTTCTTGGGGAATACATGGCAGGTGGGGTGATTATCCTTCTTGGGATGAACACTATATACCCTGAAAGACCTATCGCCGGTATTTATCTCGGAACAGGTATGCACGGTGGAAAGATCTATGTTAGGGGCAAGGTTAAGGAGAGCTACCTTGGCTTAGGGCTAAAACCCTATCCTCTTGATGGAGACGATGAAAAGGAGCTTGAGCGCTTGCTAAAAGAATACTGCGACGATTTTCAAATGGACCTAAGCGAGGTATTAAAGGAAGATTTCGTGAAGATCATCCCCTATACGCACAGACCTTATGGGAAGATTTACGCCTATTAGTTAATAGCGGTTGCTCAATAGTTTCAACATGTTTTAGAAAAAGCGGAAGGTAGGTCCCAGTGAGCGGCTGCTCGGCAATTACAAACTATAACCTCCCCCTCTCTTGACTTGCTTATAGGATTAATTAATTTATATAACAAAACTAAAGCTTTTACCCTACGGAGGGGTGGCATTATGATAAACACTCTTAAGACCTTTGTTTTTCTTGCCCTGCTTACCGTTCTTTTTATCTTTTTTGGGAGCTTAGTTGGAGGAAAGACTGGAGCAACCATAGCTTTGGTCCTTGCTGGTATCATGAATTTTCTAGCCTACTTCTTTTCCGATAAGATAGTGCTTGCGATGAGCGGTGCTGTTCCGGTTTCCAGGGAGGAAGACCCGGAGCTTCATGCTATCGTTGAAGAGGTAGCAAGGGCAGCCGGCATCCCCAAACCTCAGGTCTACATGATACCCGTTGAGGTTCCAAACGCCTTTGCCACTGGAAGAAACCCTGAAAATGGCGTCGTTGCCGTAACTGCCGGAATTAGGAGGCTACTCACAAGAGAAGAGCTTAAGGGTGTTATCGCCCATGAGATAGCCCATATCAAAAATAGGGATGTGCTGATCTCTACCGTTGCCGCAACCATCGTCGGAGCCATAAGCTACCTTGCTCAGATGGCTCAATGGAGCTTGTTTTTTGGGGGCTTTGGGCATAGCGATGAAGATCGGGACTCCTTTAATCCTTTAGCCCTTATAGGGTTGATCGTAGGGATAATCATACTTCCCATTGCCGCAACCCTTATTCAGCTTGCCATAAGCCGGAGCAGAGAGTTTATCGCTGATGAAACCGGAGCAAAGATCATCAGGAACCCCTTAGCCTTAGCCTCAGCTTTAGAAAAGCTTGAAGCCTGGAATAGAGCATATCCCATGGATGTAAACCCTGCTCAAGCTCAGATGTATATTGTGAACCCTCTTTCTGGGAAGAGCTTATTCAAGCTTTTCTCCACCCATCCTCCCATTGAAGAGAGGGTAGCAAGGCTTCGCGCCTTAGCAGCTGAGCTTGGCGGAAGAAGGTTTTAAAAGAAAAGGAAATCCTTCTTGAATGACACGCTCAAAGCCTTCCTGCTTTTTACACTAAAATATTTAAAACCCTTTAAAAAAAGCTTCTTTTTAGGTCTCTTTTTTGCCCTTCTTGCCTCTTTACTTACAGGACTTGGGACTTCAGCCATAAAGCCTGCCTTCAACATCATCTTTGTTCAGGGAAGGCATGAATACTTCTGGCTAATTCCGATTGGGATGGTGCTCCTTTTCGGGTTTATCGGGCTTTCTTCCCTTCTTCAGGCTTACTACATGAAGATAACGACAACGGGCATGGTAAATCTTATAAGGCTAACGCTTTTCCAAAAGTGTTTGAACCTTCCCTATGAGCTCTTAGCAAAAGAAAGGACAGGGCAGACGGTGTCTCGAGTGATCAACGACACCGCTCAGATTGAGCCAGTCCTTGCGGAAAGCTTCCAGATCTTAATCAAAGAGGGGTTGACAGTTCTTGTTCTGATAGGGGTTGCCTTTTACATGAGGTTTGACCTAACCCTTCTTGTTCTGGTAACGCTTCCCATCATTGTCTACACAAGTAAGCACCTTGGAGCAAAGACCCGTCTTGCAAGAAGGCAAACCCAACTGGCAACGGGCGAGCTAACCCATCGTTTGACCGAAGCCTTAAGAGGAATAAAGGAGCTAAAACTTTTTCCCTCGCAGGAACTTGTTTTTAACCTCTTTGAAAAAGAGCTAAAGCGTGCCTTTAGGTATGCGGTAAAGATCACGAAATACCGCGAAGCCTCAAAAAGCATCGTAGATCTTATGAACGGTATCGGTGGAGCCTTGGTCATCTCCTACGGAGGCTATCTCATCATCAAAGGAAGCCTTGACCCAGGGTCCTTTCTTTCGGTGCTTACCGCAATCCTTCTTGTTTACAATCCAGTTAGGAAGCTTGCCAGAGCCTACACCGGCTTAAAAGAAGCCCAAGGTGCTTGGTCAAGAATAGATGAGGTTTTAAGCCTTCCTGAAGAAAAAGCTGAAGGAAAAAAGCTGTCGCCTCCTCAAAGGGGCTTTGAGCTAAAGAATGTTTCTTTTAGGTATGATGAAGCCCTTCCCTTGGCTCTTTGCGAGGTTTCAACAAACATACCAGCAAGAAAGATGGTTGCCCTTGTTGGTCCAAGCGGCTCAGGCAAAACCACTCTAATCCATCTTCTTATACGGTTTTATCAGCCAACCTCTGGGGAAATTTTTTTAGATGGCGAGGACATTAACAACTTTAATCTTAGGGAATACAGAAACCTCTTCGGAGTAGTGCTTCAAGAACCTTTTCTTTTTAACCTTAGCATTTTAGATAATCTTCTTTTAGCCAAGCCTACAGCAACCTTTGAAGAGGTTGTTTCAGCCTGCGAGCTTGCAAGAGCTCATGAGTTCATCCTAAAGCTTCCTAAGGGTTATCATACTGTGCTTGGAGAGGAAGGGATAAACCTTTCTGGAGGAGAGAGGCAACGGCTGGCCTTGGCGAGGATATTCTTGCGAAAGCCCCCTATCATCATCCTTGATGAGGCAACAAGCCAGCTTGATGCCTTAACGGAAGTAGCGATAGAGTCTACCCTTGAAAGGCTAAGGGGTGAGGCAACGATCATAGTCATCGCCCATAGACTATCAACCATCATCAAAGCAGATAAGATCATCCTACTTGATAGGGGAAAGGTCGTTGCCGAGGGAACGCATGATGAGCTCTTAAAGGCAGAAAAGCTTTATCAAAACCTTTATCAAAGCTTTATGAGGCAAGAGGTATGATCACCGCTATTTTAGCCTGTGGTGGAAAAGGGGAACGTTTCGGAGGGGATTTGCCCAAACAGTTTCTTACCATAGCTGGTCTTCCGATCTACCTTCATTCGCTTTTTCTTTTTGAAAGGCATCCAAAGATTGACAAAATCGTTATCGTTTGTCCTAAGGATTATGTAGAAAGGGTTGAGGAAGAGGTAAAGGAGCACACTCTAACCAAGGTTTTTTCTATTGTTCATGGTGGGGGAACACGCCAAGAGTCTGTTTTCAACGGGGTTAAGGCTTCTCCGGTTGAAACCCAATACTTTTTAGTTCACGATGCGGCAAGGCCATGTCTAACCCAAAGTTTGCTTGACCGGGTGATAGAGAGGATGCTTGAGAAAGGAGCGGTCATACCTGTTATCCCTTGTTCTGATGCCTTGGTTCGGATAGATGATGAGCAAGTGGTTTCTCCCGTTGATAGGACTTCTCTTTATTTAGTCCAGACCCCTCAGGGCATAAAATCAGAATATTTGAGAGCTTGTCTTGAAAGGGCAGAGAAAGAAGGAAAGGTTTTTCCTGATGAGGGGAGCCTTCTACATTTTTATGGCTATAAAGTCTTTACGGTTCCTGGCGAGATAACAAACTTAAAGATCACCTATCCTCAGGATTTTGAGCTTGCAGAAATCCTCATAAAGAGTAAAATGAAGGGCATAATTCTTTGACCTACCATGGATCTAAGGCTTTTCACTATCCCAACAGAAAAACCAGAAGAGTTCCTATCTTTTTGTAAAAAGGACCTTGGTTTAAGCTCAAACTCTGCTTTTAAGCTTTATTATTTAAGCTTTTTTGTCGTCTCGCTTGCCGATACTCCCATATTTAAATTTCTTGAAAGGCTTCCAGCAAACGCAAAGTTTGATGAGCTAAAAAAGAACAATTACCTTATCTCCATGCCTGTCAGCACCATAAGAAGCCTTTTTCTGGAGCATCTTGACCTTAAATTTACGAAAAACCTTTACCTCTATCTTCAAGAGATTTTGCCTCCCGAGTTTTTTAGGGGTTGCGAGCCAAAGCACGCCGTTATTTCCTCGCAGGATATTAAGGTTCGCTTGCTTACCGAGCTTGAAAAGAAGGAGCTCTCTCCCCCTGTTAAAGTTAAGCACTTACACTTTATCTTTGAGCTAACTGGAACCTGCGAAGAGATAATAAAGCTTTTACCAAACTTAAGCCTCTATGTCTTGAAAAAGAGGCAAAATCTTTATCATATCTTCTTGTCCCTTTCTATTGCGGAGTTTATAGTGCTTTCAAACACCTTGAGCGGGGTTAAAGGGCTTTCGGAAAAGGTAGAAAGAGTCCTTCAGGAGTTAAAGAGCTTGGTTCCAGATTGCTTTGGCTAAACTTTGTATAAAAGGGGGTAAGCATGGGGCTTAATCTTACGCAGAAAATCATCTCTCAACACCTTGTCTCAGGGAAGATGATCCCAGGCGAAGAGATAGCCATACGGATTGACCAGACGCTTACTCAGGATGCTACGGGAACGATGGCTTACCTTGAGTTTGAAAGCATTGGGTTAGACCGAGTAAAGACCGAGCTTTCTGTCTCCTATGTAGACCATAACCTTTTGCAGACGGATTTTAAGAACGCAGACGACCATTTGTTTCTGCAGACGATTGCCATGCGTTATGGTATCTGGTTTTCAAAGCCTGGTAACGGTATCTGCCATCAGGTGCATCTTGAACGGTTTGCCGTCCCTGGAAAAACCCTTCTTGGGTCAGACAGCCACACGCCAACAGCTGGCGGATGCGCAATGCTTGCCATCGGTGCCGGAGGGCTTGATGTAGCCTTAGCCATGGCTGGGCGCCCCTTTTATCTAAATATGCCTAAAGTCGTGGGCGTCCATCTTAAAGGTAGGCTTAGACCCTGGGTCTCAGCAAGAGATGTAGCCTTGTATCTTCTTTCTAAGCTTACGGTAAAGGGAGGGCTTGGTAAAGTTTTGGAGTATTTTGGCGAAGGGGTGAGGACGCTTACCGTGCCAGAGAGGGCAACCATCTGCAACCTTGGCACCGAGATGGGGGCAACATCAAGCATCTTTCCCTCAGATGAGCAAACCTACGCTTGGCTTAAGGCTCAGGGAAGGGAAAAAGACTTTGTAGAGCTTTCCCCAGACCCGGATTGCACCTACGATGAAATCATTGAGGTTGACCTTGATAAGCTTGAGCCTCTTCTTGCTTGCCCCTCCTCTCCGGATAATGTTAAGCCTGTCTATGTAGAGGCAGGAAAGCCTGTTTTTCAGGTCATCGTTGGCTCCTGCGCAAATTCCTCTTTGAAGGACCTTCTCCTTGTAGCCAAAGTCCTTGAAAAGCATCGCGTGCATCCTATGGTTTCTTTTGAGATAAACCCTGGTTCTCTTCAGGTTTTAGAAAACCTTGTCCATCTCTCTGGGATGAAATCCCTTCTTCATGGAGGGGTAAGGATACATCAGACAGGCTGCTTAGGCTGTATCGGTATGGGGCAGGCCCCACCAACAAACAGCATCTCTCTTAGGACTTTTACTCGGAACTTTCCCGGAAGGTCGGGGACAAGCCCAGATTTTGTCTACCTTGTTTCCCCTGAGGTTGCGGTGGCAAGCGCGGTAAAAGGCGTGATAACCGACCCAAGAGACCTTGGAGATTACCCAGAGGTAAGCTTGCCAGAGAGTTTTATCATAAACGATTCTCTTCTTATTCCTCCCTTACCAGAAGACGAGGCAAAAAAGGTTGAAATAATCCGCGGACCAAACATTGCTCCCCTTCCAGCCTTTGACCCCTTGCCAGAAACCTTAGAAGGCGTGGTTCTTCTTAAGGTGGGAGATAACATCACGACTGACCATATCATGCCCGCTGGGGCTCAGATCCTGCCTTTGAGGAGCAACCTTCCAGCCATCAGCAAGTTTGTCTATAAAAATGTTGATGCTGAATTTGCTGAGAACGCTTTGAAGCTAAAAGAAAAGGGTAGGGCGGCCATGGTTGTCGGGGGCGAAAACTACGGGCAGGGCTCAAGCAGGGAACATGCTGCCCTTGCTCCAAGGTATCTGGGAGTAAGAGTTAAGCTTGCTAAGTCCTTTGCTAGGATCCACCGGGCAAACCTTATAAACTTTGGCATTCTACCCCTTGTCTTTGTAAATCCTGAGGATTACGACAAGATGGAAAAGGGAGACGAGTTCATAATCCAAGGGATTAGAAGCATCCTTGAGAAGGGGGAGAGTATCGTTAAGATAGACATAAAAGGCAAGGGTGAGGTTTTGGCAAAGCTTGAGCTTTCACCCAGGGAGAGGCAGAGCATCCTTGCCGGAAGTCTGCTAAATTTAGCAAGGATTGAGGGCTGATGTTTTACCTCTTTTTGTTTATAGTCCTTTTTATCATCTCTGCTGAAACTTCTTCTTGCTCTTTCAAGGAAGGGAACGCTACCTGTGCCCCAAGGCTAAACGATGAAGTCAGACCTTATCTGCTAAACCTTAAAGAAAAGATAAAGCAGGATTTAAAGGGTAAGGTGCCAGAGGATTTTGTGGAGAAGGTTCTTTGTTCTGAGGAGGTTGAGTTTAAACCCGAGCTTATGGTAAAGAGCTTAACCTGGAAGGAAGCAAAGCTTCCCTACCATCAGTTCTTGGAGCCTGAAAGGGTTGAGCGGGCTTTTAGGTTTCTGTGTCGATATTATAATTTGCTTTCGGAAATCGAAAGAAAGTTTGATGTTGACAAGGAAGTCATCGTCAGCATCCTTCTTGTAGAGACTGACCTTGGAAGAAAGACGGGCAAACACTCCGTGCTAAACACTTACTTAAGCCTTGCCTTGACTGGGAATGAGACGCTTTTTCAGCGCTATCTTCCTCAAAACGGCGAGCTTGATTTGAACAACGAAACCACAAAGCAAAGATACCAAAGAAGGGCAACCTGGGCCTACGGTGAACTTCTTTATACTCTTGAATACTTATACCGCTACAATGTATCTCCCTTTGAATTGAAAGGCTCTATTTTTGGAGCCTTTGGTTATCCTCAGTTTGTTCCCCAGAGTTTTTTCCTCTACGGATATGACTGGGATGGCGACGGTAGGGTGAACCTTTTTGATTATCCCGATGCTTTAGCAAGCATAGCTAATTACTTGGCTAAAGAAGGGTATAAGCGCTCGCTAACACGGGAGAACAAATTTAAAGTCATCATGAAGTATAACAAGAGCGAACCCTATGCAAATACGGTGCTTGAGCTAAGCGAAGCCTTAAAGGGAAGATTAGCTGAACAAAAAGAGGGCTCATCCTGCGGAATAGAAGGTGAATAAAGAAGAATTAGCCCGAAGGATTAAAACCCTAAAAGAGCTCATAAGCAAAGAACCATCCACATCCTTTCTCATCCTAAACCCTATCAATCTCTTCTACTTTACTGGAGCCTTCTTTCGAGGAGCCTTACTCATAAGCGATGAAGGCTTAAAAGCTTTTATCAAAAGACCAGCTAATGTTTTGCCTAATCTTTCGGGTGATCAAGTCATTCAGCTTAAAAGCTTAAAGGATTTGCTAAGCCATCTCAAAAAAGGAAAGGTTTATGTTGACCTAAATTGCCTTCCCTTTTCTGAGGCTCAGAGGTTGCTTAAGGTCCTTTCGGGGTATGAGGTCCTCGATGGAAGTGGATTTATCTGGGAGGTCCGATGTATAAAAAGCGAGTATGAAGTTTCCTGCTTGAAAAGGGCATCAAGGATGCTAAGCGAGGCTATAAGGGAGTGGCTTCCTCTTCTTAAGCCCGGTATGCAAGAGATAGTTGCTTCAGCCCTGTTAGAAGAAAAGCTCCGTATGAAGGGGCATCCAGGCTACACCCGTTCAACGCTTGGCTTTGAGCTAACCTTTGGCTATCTCATCTCCGGAAGTGAAGGTCTTTATGCCACGCCTTTTTATACTGGTGAAGGGGGAAGAGGAGTAGAGGGCTTCCCAGGGGGTGCAAGCTTTAAAGAAATAAAGGAGGGCGAGCCGGTACTTTTTGATTTTTCAGGGTTTTCCCAGGGTTATTATGTTGACCAATCCCGTATGGCAAGCTTTGGAAAAGTAAAAAGAGCAAGGGACTTTTACCGAGCAAGCCTTAAAGTGCTAAAAACCCTTGAAGAAAAAGTAAGACCGGGCATGCTTGCCGAGGAGGTTTGGGCTATTTCGGTTTCCGTGGTTGAGAAATTTGGTTTGAGAGAGTATTTTATGCATCATGGGGAACCGATGAAGTTTGTCGGTCATGGAGTAGGTCTTCAGATTGATGAGCCGCCAGCTTTAGCGGAGGGGCAAAAAACTCCTCTTAGAGCTGGGATGGTTTTAGCAATTGAGCCTAAGTTTCATGTCCCAGAGCTTGGGGTCGTAGGGCTTGAAGACACCTTTTATCTAACCCCTAAGGGCTTAAAAAGGATAACCACCTTCTCTCGAGAATGGATATTTTTAAAATCTTCTTAATAACACGGTAAGGAGAAGACCATGCCCAAGAAAAAACGGCTTCATACCAAGTTTATTTTTATAACCGGAGGGGTTTTATCCTCCCTTGGGAAGGGGCTTGCCGCAAGCGCAATAGGAGCCTTGCTTGAGGCTCGAGGCTTAAAGGTAACCTTCCAGAAGCTTGACCCCTACATCAATGTAGACCCAGGGACGATGAACCCCTTCCAGCACGGAGAAGTCTATGTGACCGAGGATGGCGCTGAAACAGACCTTGACCTTGGACACTATGAGAGGTTTACCTCAGCCCAGATGTCAGCAAAAAACAACTACACCTCGGGTAAGATTTACTACTCTGTCATAACCAAAGAAAGGAAAGGGGTCTATCTTGGGGGCACCGTCCAAATAATTCCCCATGTTACCGACGAGATAAAATCGGTCATCCTTGAGCTTGCGGAATCAAACATCGATGTGGCTATCGTTGAGATTGGCGGCACAGTTGGAGACATAGAGAGCCTTCCTTTTCTTGAGGCAATAAGACAGCTTGGGCTTGAGCTTGGTAAACAAAACGCCCTTTTCATCCATGTAACCTATGTTCCCTACATCAAGACCGCAGGCGAGCTTAAAACCAAGCCCACCCAGCATAGCGTCAAAGAGCTTCGAGCCATCGGAATCCAACCCGACATAATCCTCTGCCGAACCGATAGGTTTTTACCCTTAGACATAAAGAAGAAGATTGCCCTCTTTTGCAATGTCGATGTCGAGGATGTGATCACCGCCAAGGATGTGGACTGTATATACGAAATACCCCTTGTCTTTCATCAAGAGGGGCTTGATGAGAGGATCGTGGAAAAGCTAAACATTTGGACAAGGGAGCCAGACCTTAGCCCATGGCAGGAAGTGGTGCGAAAATTCTACAATCCCAAAGATACAGTGAAGATAGCCATCGTCGGCAAGTATGTAGACCTTAAGGATTCTTACAAGTCCCTGCATGAGGCTTTGGTTCACGGTGGTCTTGCTAACGACCTGCGAGTTGAGCTAAAGTATGTCAGCTCTGATGAATTAAGCGAGGTCAATGTTGAAGAGATGCTTGGCGATGCGGACGGAATCCTTGTGCCTGGTGGTTTTGGGGCAAGGGGGATTGAGGGGAAAATTCTTGCCATAAACTACGCAAGGACAAAGAAGGTGCCCTTCTTTGGCATCTGCCTTGGGATGCAGCTAT
>WYEG01000065.1 GCA_009903935.1 Caldimicrobium sp.
ACTATCCGTTTAATTTTATTCCCAACCAAAGCCTCTTTCATCGTTTTGATGATAGGGATACCGCCTCCTACCGAGGCTTCAAAGCCAAGATAAAGCCTTCTTTCGTTGACTAAAGAAAAGACCTTCTCCCCCTTTTCCGATAGAAGAGCCTTGTTTGCCGTGACCACTGCCTTCCCCTTCTCAAGGGCAGAAAGGATATACTCCTCGGCAGGTTTTATCCCTCCCATTAACTCACAAACTATACTTATCTCCTTATTCTCAAGGATATCTTCAGGGTCGGTAGTTAACAACTTTGAGTCTATGGGGAAACTTCTTTTCTTCTTTAAATCCCGAACTAAAACCTTTTCAATAACAGGCAAAAAACCTGTCCTTTCCGCTATGTTTTTAGCGTTTTCGGTCAAGAGCTTATATACCGCCTGTCCAACGGTGCCAAAACCGAGAAGACCTATCTTTATTTGTTTCATCAGTCGTCTCCTATCCTTTAAGGTCGATGAGAATTAAAGTTTGATACTTAGGGTCTGGAGGGGAGGAAGGTTCAGCAAAGGCAAACTCGGCTTCCATCCTTTGTGCTAAATTTCCCACAAAGCTTTCTATGAAAGAAGGCTCAACAAAATAGGTTGCTTGAGCTAAGGCTTTAAAGTTTTCCTTAAGGGCTACTTTTAGCTCCTCTCTAAAGTAGCAACGCTCACCCCTTTTCTCCATAAACATGGGAAAAAGCTTTTTCCATTCCTTCTTCGGGATAGCCTTAAATCTAAAATCTTTGGTTAAAAGCCATTGAGCTAAAGAAGTAAGGACAATTGCCGACCAAGTCAAGTTTAAAAGGTCAAAGTTCCTATCTGGCTCTAACATCTCTTTTATGATAGGTCCCGTTCCGCCAAAAGCCTTATCTAAAAGGGTTGCAAGATAGCCTACCTCCTCGATATACCTCCAGACCATCTTTACCTCTGATTCTCGGGGAAAATAGGTATACTCTTCAGCCGTGCCAATTCTTTCCGGTTGAAAGAGCTTTATTTGATTGAGTTTTTTTACCATGATCCCTTTTATGTAACCAGAATAGGGTTGATCAAGATACCGTAAAAGGGTTGGGTCAAAATCTTTACTGTTTAAGATCCTCATGGCATAGCGCCTTAGCTCTCTCAAGGCTGTTTGCCCAACTCGGAAGATGTCCTCAAGGTAGTAATTGGTAAGAAATTCCTTGGCTAAGTCAACCCGTCCGTGGGATAGATAGTCAAGCCCAAGGTTTAGACTATGCCATAGCTTCTTAGTTGTCTCTTCCATTTCCTTTAAGCCATCAATTACCACAAAATCAGCAATGACAAGCTTTGTAGTAAGATAGGCAAGCTCTCTTTTGACCCTGTTTAAAACTAATGGATCCTTGACCTCTGCCAAAGCCCTTTCAATAAGAAAGCCCCTATCTTCAACGGGAACCAAAAAGAGAGGATGCTCAACCTCTCCTTCGTAAGGAAGGGCAAATTTTTCTTCTACGGCTCTAATTCTCTTGGGATGAAGAGGGCTATAGATTTCAAGGGCAGAGAAGTAGTCGACTAACCCCTCGTCTTCGAGCCTTGCATTACGGAACCTGTAAGCCCGCTCTTCTACCTCAAGCGGGATTTCCCAGATTACGCTTTCAAGAAGCGAAAAATACTGCTCTGGCATCTCCTCTCGCAAAATCTCAATCATGCGTCGAAAATAAAACTCAAGCTCATCTACTTTAAATTCAATAAAATAAACATCATCGAGGGTATAAGGAGGTAGCCAGTCGTAAGCCTCAAGCAGGTCTACATCATCCGGGCGTTTATAAACCTTGATAAATTTTTGAAAGATGGCGATCAAAAAATCCCAATCCGCAACCCTAAGCCACTCTAAAACCTTATCTTCCCCGGCAGAAAAAAGAAGGACTATCCAGCTTGCTACCCTTTCAGCCTTGATCCTATCCTTATACCAGGCATCAAGGTCAAAGAAAAACTGAACTTGGCTTCCTTTGGCATAGGAAAGAAGCTCAACCGCAAGGTCGAGTGAAGAAGCCTTCATAGTGAAGAATAGCTCCGCCGGATGAAGGTTTTTTACTACACCTTCTGGGTAGGGAGAAAGAAGGATGACCCGAGCCTTATCCTTCCAAGGGGTCTCTCTCACTACTTCAAGAACTTCATGGAACTTAAGAGGAGCTAAAAGGTTGGCTAAATCCTCATCCCTTTTTTTTAAAAGCTCTTCAATCGTAAGACCAAGAGGCTCAATCTTCGGCAAAGAAGGCTGATTCATAGTGCCTTACCACGCTCCTTTTTTCAAGGTCTACTATCAATACATCATACCTAAATTCCCTTATTCTGTCCATCAGTTTTTTTTCTTTTGCGCAAAAAAGCCTGCTTGCCTCGATGAGCCTTTTTATCTTGAGGTAATTGACCTTATCTTCCGGAAGGAAGCCATCCTTTCCCAGACCTCCAGCTTTAACCTCAACAAAAACAAGCGTCCCCTTTTTCTCAGCGATAAGGTCTATTTCCCCGGTTTTTGTGCGGAAATTTTGTGAAATGATCTTATATCCCTGCTTTTCAAGATATTTTTTAGCAATATCCTCTCCCAATCGACCTTTTAAGCTTCTTTTTTCGTTAACCATTGGGCAAAGCAGTGGTATGAAGTTCGATGTATGGGAGATGGACCAAGTTTTTTAAGGGCAGAAATATGCTCTTTCGTAGCGTATCCCTTGTGCTTAGCAAACCCGTAGCCGGGATAGAGCTTGTCAAGCTCTTCCATAAGCCTATCCCTTTCCACCTTGGCAAGAATGCTTGCTCCAGCGATGTTAAGGCTTAATTTATCTCCCTTTACCAGGGCTTTTTGTAGACCTTGGAAGTTTGGCAAGAGATGAGGTCCGTCGATCAAGATAAGGTCAGGCTTGGTAAGCCCTTGAATAGCTCTCTCAAGCCCAAGGAGAAAGGCTTTAAAAATTCCAAGCCTTTTTATCTCTTCTACCTCAACCCAGGCAAAGCTAAAGCTAACGGCAACTTTCCTTAGCTCTTCGGCTATTTTTTCCCTTTGCTTTGGTGTAAGCTCTTTAGAATCCTTAAGAAGGGGATGATGGTAATCCTTTGGTAGAATAAGCCCGGCAACGAGTAGGGGACCAGCTATTGCGCCACGACCAACTTCATCAACACCTGCTATGGCGCAATAGCCAAGAGACCAGTAGGCTTTTTCTACAGGTTCAAGGCTATTCCATGACCTTTTGGTCAAAACGCTCTTTGAGCCTGGCAGATTTACCTGCCCTCTCCCTTAGATAGTAAAGCCTTGCCCTTCTTACCTTAGCTCTCTTAACTATTTCAATTTTCTCGATCCTTGGTGAGTGCAAGGGAAAGGTTCTTTCAACTCCGACCCCGAAGGAGACTTTCCGAACGGTGATGGTGGCGGATGTGCCTGAACCCCTTCTTCTTATGACTACTCCCTCAAAAACCTGGACCCTTTCCTTCTCTTCACCCTCTTTAAATTTAAAATGAACCCTAACTGTATCCCCAGGAGAGATCTTAGGGATATCTGTCCTCAAGTATTTTGCTTCTACCTCACGAATGATAGGATGCATGCTCCATCGCCCCCTAAAAGGTTTTTTCGCTATTTTAGCATGATTATAGGGAGTGTCAATGAGTTCTTAGTCCCAAGGGTCCCCTTTTGTCACCCGAACATTACCACCATTTTCCTTTTAAAAAAATACGAAAGACCTTCAAATTTAAACTTAGCTGAGTATTGAGTTGAAAGCCAATACAATGTTTGCATTCTATACGAAGAGATTTATTAATGCTAAGATGAGTTGAGCCGAAACTGATAAGGTTGTTCCTTACTTTATAGCTCTTTCATAATCTTTTCTATCAAGCTTTTTAAGTCTTCAAGCAATGACTGAATTTGATTAAGCGTTTCAGCAATTAGATGACTATCATCTTCATATTCATGGATTAAAATGTTTCTTAATACTCTCAATTTTACCCATTTCGACCAGTTAATCGGTAGTCCCCTCTTTTCAGCAAGGTTTATAACATCTCGCATAAAAATTTCCTCCACATCCTCGCCTTGATAAGCAAGATAAAGTCTAAGGATCTTTCCGAGGGTTTCTTGAAGCTTAGAAAATCTGTAAGCTATACTGTCAAGCAGGCTAAGAGCATTGAGGTCTTGTCTAAGCATAATAAAATCTTCAGAAGTTAAAGGAAACGATGCCTGTTCAGAAAGCTTGTTAAACGCAAGCTGTATAACTTCAAGGTGTCTTAAAAATTCATGTAGATTGTTTTTAAGCAGTTCCTTAATATTTTTCAGAGCTCTACTCCTTCTTTTAGAGCTATCCTTTCTATTGGTCTTTCTGGGTCAGTCTCTATCACTACATCGACCTTTTGTTCGCCAAGCTCTGCCCAAATCCCGGCTAAAAATTTTACCTTTCTCTCAAGAAGGTTATCCCTTTCCATAGGTTTAACATAAAGGTCAATGTCTCCCCCCTTCTTTTCAGGGTAAGCTCTACTTCCAAAAAGATAGACTTTAGTTCCCTTACCAAAGGCAAGCTCCGCCCATTTCTTGATAACTAATATTTCTTTCTCAGAAAGCCTAACCCCTCTTCTAAGCCTCTCCATCCTTTACACTATCCATCTCTTCTAATTCGAGCAAAGTATTTCCTTCTGTAGCATAGCCTATTTTTGGATAAAATGTAGAGGCCAATAACATTTGCCTGTCTTTTAAGAAAGGCAAGCAGTCGTTCGCCCCCTCTATTTGTTTTTTTCTTTGTTTCTATGTATATAATCCCGTGACCGTATCTATGATCTCTAACTCCCAATTAACCTTAAGTCCACCCCTTTTTGTTATCGTATGTTTCGGCTAACCAGTTTGATTTTAAAACCAAGTTATAATATCCAGGGCATGAGGAGAGAAAGAAAGATAGCCACCAACATCGTCTCACAGGTCCTTAGCGACCGTTTGGGATGTTCTGGGCTGTCCCTCCCCTTACCTCACGGTGAATTAAAAACAAAATTGAAAAGGGGAAATTAAAAATTAGACAGGAAATGGTGAGGTTAGGCGTCCTCAAAAGCGTCCCTAAAATATTCTGCAGCTTTCCGACGCCATTTCTCTTCTTCTTCATTCTCGATAATACATCCTCCTAAGGCCATGAAAAATATCTCCCTTTTATAGATTTTGTTTTTTATTCTCTTTAGATATTCCTTAGCTTTAGCCCAGTCCCCACGATGAAAGTATAAGAGAAATAGGTCTACTAAAGCACCTGATGCACTGTTTAAATTCCTCTTTGGTGGATTGAAAC
>WYEG01000053.1 GCA_009903935.1 Caldimicrobium sp.
CTTGGTTTTTTGAAGCCTCAAACCGGAGAAATCAAACTCTTTGGAAAGCCCATTGAAAGCTTTAGGGAATGGGAAAAGATTGGGTATGTGCCTCAAAGGAGTAAGGATTATCACATAAAGCTTAATCCTCTTACCGTTGAAGAGTTTATAGCCCTCCCCTCAAAGCTTTACGGGGTAAAGCTAAATAAAGATAAGCTTGCTAAGCTTGCCAAGGTCTTTGGTTTGGAGGACCTTTTGGCTAAAAGACTTGCCGATCTTTCTTTTGGACAGGTCCAGAGGGCTCAGATCGTGCAAGCCTTAGCTTTAGAGCCTGAGGTCCTGTTTTTAGATGAGCCTACTGTAGGCTTAGATTTTATGAGACAAAAGAATTTTTATGAGCTTTTGACGGAGTTTAACCGGCAGGGGCTAACCATCGTGGTCATCACCCACGAAACTTGGCTTCTACACAGTGGGATAAGCAAGGTTGCCTGCCTAAATAGGAGACTTTACTATCATGGGGTTCACGAGGAATTCTGCCAATTGGCAGGGCTTGCGAAGGAAGGGACTTTCCCAGATTTTCATCTCATTGGTCACGAGCATTGGTAAAAGGGTATGGACGATTTTTTAGGTTTTTTAAGCCTGGTAAAGTGGGGACTGTTAGCCTGTCTTTTTTTCTCCCTTTCAGCAGGGCTAACCTCGCCTTTTATCCTGCTAAACAGAAACGCCCTTCTTCCCCATGCCTTAACGCACATCCTTCTTCTTCCTCTTCTTGTCATCTCCCTACTCTTCCCTAACCTTGATGAGTTCTTTCTTATTCCTTTAGCGGTTGTTTTAACGCTTATCCTTAGTCTTTTTATTTGGGTTTTAGAGCGAAGGCTTTCCATCTTTGAGGATTCGGCAAGCGCAATCGTTATCCACCTTAGCTTAGCTTTAGCCTTAGTGCTTGCGGTAAAGGGTTCGCAGTATGACTATAGGCTCCTTTCCTATCTCTTTGGAGACATCTTGCTTGCTACAGAGCAAACCTTCCTTATCTCTTTTGTGGTGTTTGTTCTTACCCTTCTTTTCTTTCTCAAGCATCGATATTCGCTTCTTATCTCTGCCCTTGGGTGGGAGTTTCCGGGAATAAACACCGCAAGGCTAAACCTTATCTTTTTGCTTTTCCTTTGTCTTCAGGTTGTTCTTGGGGCAAAGATCCTGGGGGTGCTCCTTGTTTCAGCCTTCTACAACTTTAGCGGACTTGTAGCTTTAAAGCTTTCTCCATCCTTTCGCAAAGCTCCTCTTCTTCTCCTTAGTCTAAATTTAGCTTCCGTCCCAGGAGGAGCGACCCTTTCCTACCTTTTTGATATTCCCTTTTCGGCAGGGGCTATTATATTTATGAGCTTGTATCTATTCCTTATGACCTTGAAAGGAAGGTAGGAAGATGAGGCTTGTTGATAGCCATGCCCATTTGAACATGGAAAACTATAAAAAGGATTTAGACGAGGTCATAGCCAGAGCAAAGGAAAAGGGAATAGTCAAAGTCCTTGTGGTTGGAATTGATAGAAAAACGGGAGAAAAAGCCCTTGCTTTAAAAGAAAAATTTAAAGACTATATTGAAGTTGCCCTTGGTTTTCATCCCCATGAGGTAAAGAACATAAAGGAGGCTGATTATTCTTGGCTTAGAGAAAACATAGAAAAAGCGCTTGCGGTTGGCGAGATTGGGCTTGACTTTTATAAAGAATACTCTCCTCGGGAGCTTCAGTTTGAGCATTTTGAAAGATTGCTTAGCTTGGCAAAAGAGTCAAAAAAACCGGTTGTGCTGCACCTGAGAGGAAATGCCGAGTTTTGGGATGTTGCCCTCTCATTCTTGAAGCCCTACCAAGATTTAAAGATGGTGTTTCATTGCTTTACCGCAGACTGGGGGGTAGCAAAAAGGCTTCTTGAGTTTGAGAGCTTGATATCCATCCCTGGGGTTGTGACCTATCCAACAGCAAACGACCTAAGGGAAGCGGTAAAAAACATCCCTTTAGACCGTTTGATCTTAGAAACAGACTGTCCTTTTCTTGCCCCTCAGCCTGTTCGTGGAAAAAGAAACGAGCCAGCCTACCTTGTTTATACCGCAGAAGCTATCGCCGAGTTAAAAGGGTTGCCTGTCGAAGAAGTAGCAGAGCAAACAACCCAAAATTTCTTTAGATTTTTTGAAATTAACGAAGGGGGAATTAGAGAATGAGGCTTAAAAGGACGCATTTTATCGAAGAGCTGATAAGGGAAGACTTTTTAGGAAAAGAGGTTGTTGTTTCGGGCTGGGTTTTGAGAAGACGAGACCATGGCGGGGTCATATTTTTAGACCTTAGGGATAGGACGGGGCTTTTGCAGGTTGTGTTTGAAGAGGGGGTGGCTCAAGAGGTCTTTGACATAGCAGACCAGGTCCGGATTGAGTATCCCGTCTCAGTAAAAGGAATAATAAGAAGAAGACCAGAGGGCATGGAAAACCCTAAGATCCCTACAGGGTATATTGAGCTTTCCGCTTCGGATGTGGAGATCCACAACACCTCTAAAACGCCCCCCTTCCCCATGGATGAAGACCTAAGCCAAGTCTCGGAGGCTACAAGGCTACGCTATAGATATCTTGAGATGCGGGCGCTTGGCGGACATTCTCCTTTTATCTTTCGCCATAATGTAAACTTAGCTATAAGGAATTTTCTATCCGAAAGGGGCTTTTTAGAAATAGAGACTCCGTTTCTCACTAAGAGCACCCCTGAAGGAGCAAGGGATTTTCTTGTGCCAAGCAGGCTTTATCCGGGTAAATTCTACGCCCTTCCCCAGTCTCCACAGCTCTTTAAACAGATTCTCATGGTTGCTGGGTTTGAAAAATACTTCCAGATAGTTAGATGCTTTAGGGACGAAGACCTAAGGGCTGATAGACAGCCAGAATTTACCCAGCTCGACCTTGAGATGTCCTTCGTTGACGAAGAGGATGTGATGAGTCTTTGTGAAGAGCTTTTAGCCCATCTTTTTGAGAAAACGCTTGGAATAACCCTTTCCACGCCCTTCCCCAGGCTCTCTTTTGATAAAGCCATGGAGCTTTACGGAACAGACCGTCCAGACTTGAGGTTTGGGCTTGAGCTTAAAGAAGCAACCGACCTTGCTAAGGAGGCACAATTTCAAGTCTTTCGCGGAGCCGTTGAAAAAGGTGGCATTGTCAAAGGATTGGCAGCACCGGCTCATTTCTCAAGAAAGGAGCTTGATGAGCTTACAAAATATGCTCAAGAGCTCGGAGCCAAGGGTCTTGCCTGGATAAAGTATACGAAGAATGCCGCATCCTTTGAGGAAAAATGGGCATCCCCCATCGTTAAGTTTTTCCCTCGGGAGGTTTTAGAAAGGCTTGAAGAGCGGTTTGAGCTGAGAGACGAAGCTTACACCCTCTTTTTTGTGGCTGATACCCCACAGCAGACAAACCTTGTCCTCTCTGAGCTAAGAAAACACCTTGCGGAAAGGCTAAAGTTGATCCCAGAGGGGATGTTTTCCTTCCTTTGGGTGGTTGATTTTCCGCTTTTTGAATGGGACGATGAGGAAGGAAGGCTTGTTGCGGTTCATCATCCTTTTACCCATCCCAAGCTTGAAGACCTTGACCGGCTTGAAAGCGAGCCTTTGTCTGTTCGCTCAAGGGCTTATGATGTCGTTCTAAACGGAATTGAAGTCGGAGGCGGTAGTATCCGTATCCACCGTAGAGACCTACAAGAAAGGATTTTTAAGCTTTTAAACATAAGCCAAGAGGAGGCTGAAGATAAGTTTGGCTTTTTGCTTCAGGCTTTGGAATACGGAGCCCCGCCTCACGGTGGAATAGCCTTTGGGCTTGACAGGCTCATAATGCTAATGCTTGGTAAAAAGAGCATAAGAGAGGTTATTCCCTTCCCCAAGACTCAAAGAGGGCAATGCTTACTCACTGGAGCCCCAGCCGAGGTAACGCTAAAACAGATCCTTGAACTCCACATCATGCCTGGATGGAAGGAACCCTCAACCCAAGGGGAAAAGAATCTCCTTAAGGAAGGCGAGGAAAAGGATGAATGATAAGGCTTTTTGTTGTAGAGTCGCCAACGAAGATTAAAACCCTAAAAAAAATACTAAGCGGACAAAACAACTCTTTTATTCTCCTCCCCACCTTTGGGCACATAAAAGATTTACCAAAGACCTCCCTCGGGGTAGACTTAACCACTTTACAGCCTACTTTTGTATACCTTCGGAGCAAATACAAAGTCTTAAGAGAGCTAAAAAGGCTTGCCAAAAAGGTCTCTGAGGTCTATTTGGCAACCGACCCTGACCGTGAAGGCGAAGCCATAAGCTATCATGTTAGGGAATATCTTTTAAACCACAGGAAAGATTTAGTATTCTATCGTCTGGACTTGCGAGAGATAACGCCCTTGGGTGTAAAATCAGCTCTAAGCAATCTAAGAGAGGTGGACGAAAGGCTTTATGAAAGCTTTCTTGCCCGGAGGGTGCTTGACAGGCTCATCGGCTACTTAGTCTCACCCTATCTTTCAAGAGCCTTCAAACAGCCCCTTTCTGCAGGAAGGGTGCAAAGCCCAGCCCTTCGGCTCATCGTTGAGCGCGAGCGAGAGATCGAAAACTTCAAACCCGAAGTCAGCTTCGGGCTTACCCTCACCTTAAAAAAAGACGGAATAACCTTTACCTCCGAGCTGTATAAGAAAAAGGGAGCCTTTAGAGCAAAGACCAAGGAAGAATTAGAGGAGTTTTATAAAAAGTATGTAGAGGGGCAAAGGATATATGTAGAAAAGATTGAGACAAAGGAGGTAAAAGAGGCTCCCCCACCCCCTTTCAAAACAAGCACGCTCATTGAGTCCGCAGGAAAAGCCTTTGGGTTTTCTGCCAAGGAGACGATGTTCTTAGCTCAAAGACTTTACGAAGAGGGCTACATCACCTATCATCGCACAGACTCAACCAGAGTTAGCCCCTTAGCTAAAGAATTGGCAAGAAGCTTCATTGTTGAAAACTTTGGTCCGGAATACTCAGCTCAAAGGCAGAGGCGCGTTAGCGGAAAGTTTGCCCAAGATGCTCACGAAGCTATAAGACCGACAAGGCTTGAAGAAAAAGGCGTTGGGCTTCCTGCAAAGGAACGCATGCTCTATCAGCTTATATGGCAGAGATTCTTGGCAAGCGAGATGGCAAGCGCGGTTTACTTACAAGTTAAGGCTGAGATTAAAACTCCTACCCTACCCCAAGGCTTTAGCTTTGTTTTTTCTGGGAAAAAGCTCCTTTTCCCTGGGTTCAAAGTGCTCTTCGCC
>WYEG01000033.1 GCA_009903935.1 Caldimicrobium sp.
AGCCCCTGGAGAAAGCTTGACAAATTTAAAATTGGGCTTACATTAAGGGCAAACTCGAAGGGAAAGGTATTTTGGTAGGAGGTTTTTTCCATGCTTGAAGGGCTTACAACTCAGACTCCTTGGGTAAAGAAGGAAGAGGTTCAAAGAAACTGGTATCTTATCGATGCCAAAGGGCAGGTGCTGGGGAGGCTTGCTTCTAAGTTAGCCTTTCTTCTTCAGGGTAAGCACCGTCCAGATTTTACGCCCCATGTAGACCAGGCTGATTTCTTCGTCATAATCAACGCCGATAAGATCAAGCTTACCGGAAAAAAGCTTGACCAAAAGGTCTACTGGAGGCACTCTGGCTACATGGGAGGGCTTAAGCTTGAGACGGCAAGGAAGCTCTTAGAGAAAAAGCCAGAGATGCTCATCCACTTAGCGGTAAAAAGAATGCTCCCAAGGAACCGCATGAGACCAAAGCTTTTGAAAAAGCTAAAGATTTATGCTGGCCCGAACCATCCTCACACAGCTCAGAATCCTCAACCCATAGAGATATAGGAGGTTGAATGCATATGGAAAGGATCTACGCTACCGGTAAGAGAAAGACTGCGGTTGCCCGTGTATGGTTGATGCCTGGCACTGGGAAAGTTACCGTTAACGGAAAAGACTTGAAGGAATACTTTTCCGACCATGTAGTGGCTGAGGATGTGATCTATGCCCCCTTTAAGCTTACCAACCTTATGGGAAGGTTTGATGTTTTGACCACCGTTTGCGGTGGTGGAAAGTCTGCTCAGGCTGAAGCTATAAGGCATGGCATCGCAAGGGCACTCATTACCTATTCTCCAGAGCTAAAGCCCATCCTTAAGAAAGCGGGCTTTGTTACGAGAGACCCAAGAGAAAAGGAAAGGAAAAAATACGGTCTCCACGGTGCAAGAAGAGGACAACAATACTCCAAGCGTTAGAGCTCTCCTTCTGTGATAAAAGTAGCCATCCTTGGGGCTTCAGGCTATACTGGTCTTGAGCTAATAAGGCTCTTAGCCAATCATCCCCATTTTAAGATAGAAGTTATCACCTCCCGAGGGCTGTCCGGAAAGACCCTCGGAGAGGTCTATGGCATACCCTCCCCCCTTGGCGACCTTGTCTTCACAGAGCCAAACCCTGAAGACATCGCCAAAGAAGTTTCAGCCGTCTTTCTCTGCCTCCCTTCCGGTGCCTCATCAAGCTTAGCTGAAATCTTTCTTAAAAGGGGAGTAAAGGTTGTAGACCTATCCGCTGATTTTCGCTTTAAAGATGAGGGTTTATACAAAGAGGCTTATGGGATAGACCCTCCCCCTCGGGACCTTCTCTTAAAGGCCGTATACGGGCTTACTGAGATATACCGCGAAGAGATTACTAAGGCAGACCTTGTTGGCAACCCGGGCTGCTATCCAACATCCATCCTTCTTCCTTTAATTCCCCTTTTTAAAGAAGGCTTAATTGAAGGGGACTTAGTTATTGCGGACTCAAAGAGCGGGACCTCAGGCGCAGGAAGAAAGGCAGACACCTACTACAGCTTTTGCGAGGTGAACGAGGATTTCAAGCCTTACAAAATTGCAAGCCACAGGCATACGCCGGAGATGGAGGAAAAGTTAGCCGAGTTTGCCAAAAAACAAGTTCGCGTAGTGTTTACACCTCATCTTTTGCCTCTAAACCGCGGGATAACTTCTACAATTTATGTTCGGTTCCGTGCAAGCTTAGAAAAGGTGCATAGCTATCTTTCTGAGTTTTATCGGGATAGCTTGTTTGTTGAAGTTTTACCCCTTGGCAGGATTCCAAGGCTTGCCGAGGTTCGGGGGACGAACCTTTGTAAGATTGCCCTTTTCGAGGATAAGAAGCGTGGTATGGGGATCATCGTTTCCGCTTTGGACAATCTCGTTAAAGGAGCAAGCGGTCAAGCTATTCAAAACCTAAACCTTATGTTTAGTCTCCCCGAAGACGCAGGTCTAAGACTAAGCCCAGTTTTAGTGTAGTTTTTATCTGAAGCTGTTTTAAAAATTTGTGTAAGCCCCAATGTCATCCCGAGCCTATTTTTTTGTCATCCCGAGCCTATTTTTTTGTCACCCCGAGCCTATTTTTTGTCACCCCGAGCCTATTTTTTGTCACCCCGAGCCTATTTTTTGTCACCCCGAGCCTATTTTTTGTCACCCCGAGCCTATTTTTTGTCACCCCGAGCCTATTTTTTGTCGCCCCGAGCCCTTCTCTGTCACCCCGAGCGGAAGCGAGGGGTCCCTCGGCACTTGCGTGCCTCGGGATGACAAAAAAGGGAAGCGTGCTGAGGGAAGACGCGGATGGGACGCCGTCCCGATGGAAGTGAGAGATGCCTCGCTACCGCTCGGCAAGACAATAAAAAGGACGCTCGGCAAGACAAGAAAAAAACGCTCGGCAGGACAAAAAATAGGGGCTCGGCAGGACAAAGTAAGGGGACTTTTTGAATAGCCGATTTTCCCTTGCCACCCTGCTATTTTTTACGTATAATTTTTATATAATAACCCCTTTATTTTACCTTTTGACCTTACATGCTTACAGAAGGCTCGATAATTGAAGGAGACTTTTGGCCTGAGCCTGTTGAAGTTAAAAGAGTAGAAGAGGTAGAGGATGGATATCGCATCGTTGGTTCAACGATAATTTCCCGTCAGCATGTAGATGATTTCATTGCCTTTTCAGACCTTCCAAAGATCAAAACTAAAGAATTCTTGTTAAGTTTTACTCAACCGGGCTCTGAAGCCTTTTTAGCCCTTGAGGCTCTTCGGTTTAGGTATGCTTCCCTTTTTGACCCCTTGCTTGCTGTAAATGTCTCTAAAGTCGAGCCCCTACCCTTTCAGATTGAAGCTGTCTATGGCTATATCCTAAAGCTTCCTCATATAAGGTTTCTTTTGGCTGACGACCCCGGGGCAGGAAAGACTATCATGGCTGGTCTTGTGATAAAAGAGTTAAAGCTTAGAGGGCTTGCTCGGCGGATCCTCATCGTTGTCCCTGGTCATCTAAAAGATCAATGGTTAAGAGAAATGCAGGAAAGGTTTAAAGAAACTTTTGTAGTCTTTGATAGATCCACTTTAAACGCCTCCTACGGAGACAACTTTTTACTTCGGAATAATCAAGTCATAACCTCTATGGACTTTGCTAAACAAGAAGAGATCTTACCCCTTTTTGCTTCCTCTCATTGGGACCTAACCATCGTTGACGAAGCCCATAAGATGGCAGCCTACAGATACGGTGAAAAAGTAGAAAAAACGCAAAGGTATAAATTGGGGGAAACCCTTTCAAAAACCTCTACCCATCTGCTCTTTCTTACAGCAACCCCTCACAAAGGGGACCCAGAGAATTTTCGCCTACTTCTTGACTTACTTAAACCTGGATTTTTTGCAACTTCTGAGATGGTTGAAGCCTCCTTAAGAGACAAAGACAATCCTCTTTTCATAAGAAGGCTAAAAGAAGACCTAAGAGATTTTGAAGGCAAGCCTTTATTTACCAATCGCTATCCTATGACCATTAAGTTTAGGCTTTCTGACGAAGAAAGAGAGCTTTACCAAGAGCTTTCTCAATATGTCGTTGAGCAATACAACAAAGCCTTGACCCTTGATAAAAAGAGAAACATTGGTTTTGCCCTTCTAATACTTCAGAGAAGAATGGCCTCAAGCACTTACGCCCTTCTTAAGTCCCTTGAGAGAAGAAAAAACCGTCTTGAAGACCTGCTTAAAAGCCCTGAGCTTGATAAAAAACTTACTAATTTAGAAGACTTTGAAGAAGTAGAAGATTATCAGGAAAAAGAAAGATGGGAAATAGAAGAAAAATGGGAAGCAATTAGCTTAGCAAGAAATAAAGAAGAGCTAAGAAGAGAGATTTGGACAATTGAAAGTCTAATTGAAAGAGCCAAAGAAATATTAGCAGAAGAAAAGGAAGTAAAACTATCTGAATTAAAGAAGGCTATTGAAGAGGGGTTTAGAAAGCTAAAAGAAGTTGGCGGAAATGAGAAAATTTTGATTTTTACAGAATCTAAGGACACTTTAGAATATCTTGTAAACAAAATTAAATCGTGGGGATACTCTGTCAACTATATTCATGGTGGAATGGATTTAAGAGAAAGGGTGGATGCAGAAAGAGTGTTCAGAGATAAAACACAAATTATGGTAGCAACAGAGGCAGCTGGTGAAGGCATAAACCTTCAATTCTGCAATCTTATGATAAACTACGACATTCCTTGGAACCCAAACCGCCTTGAACAAAGAATAGGAAGGATCCACCGCTATGGACAACAGAAAGATGTATTTATCTTCAATCTCGTAGCGATTGACACGATAGAGGGAAGAATTTTATCCAAACTCTTTGACAAGCTTGAAGAAATTAAAGAAAAACTTGGTAGCGATAGAGTATTTGACATAATAGGCGAAGTCTTTTTAGGGAAAAATCTGTATCAATTGATCGTAGAGGCTGTAGTGCAGGCAAAAACTTTGGATGAAATCATAAAAGAAATAGACATAGAAGTTGATGAAGAATATATTAAGAAAGTTAAGTCAGCCTTAGGAGAAAGTTTAGCTACAAAGTTTATAGATTATACAAGGATAAAGGAACTTTTTGAAAAGGCAAAAGAAAATAGGCTTATTCCTGAGTATGTAGAAGAATTTTTTAAGAAAGCGTTCACAAAAGCAGGAGGAAGCTATCATATCAGAAAAGATGGTTTTATCAGCATAGAGACTATTCCTTTTGAGCTAAAAAGTATAGCTCAGAAACAAAACATAACTCTTGTCAAATATCCTAAGGTAACCTTCGACAAGGATAAAGCCTTTAAAAATCCTGATGCTGAGTTTATCTCCTTTGGGCATCCGCTTCTTGAAACGCTTATAGATTGGGTTCATCAAAGATTTCTAAACAATCTTCAAAAGGGAGCTATTTTTGAAGACCCAGACGGAAAATATAACGGTATCATTTGGTTCTTTGAAGGAGAAGTAAAGGATGGAAAAGGAGAAATAGCTGGAAAAAGGATCTTTGCTATTTACGAAGATATGGATAAAGGCTACACTGAAATAAACCCAGCGGTTATCTGGGACCTTATTCCGATAGATAATCCTACTGAAGTGCCAAACTTAGAAAATCTT
>WYEG01000013.1 GCA_009903935.1 Caldimicrobium sp.
ACATTAATGAACCCTCCTTCCTTTGGCTCCTGAGCATAGCCAAACCCGCAGGCACCAAGCACAACCCCGGCATGAATGATACACCTTTTCCCGATGATTGTTCCAGGGTATAAAACTACATGAGGATAGAGAATAGTGTCTTCGCCAATCTCGCAACCATCTCCAATGTAGCAAAATGGGTGGATGACAACCCCCCTCTTAATCTTCACTTCCCTACCAATGTAAGAAAAGGGCATGATGCAAACTCCCTCATCAACCTCAGCGGATGGGTCAACATAGGCTTTATCGCTTATCCCAAAGGGGAACCCTTTTTCAGCAAACAGGGAACTAATCTTTGCCATGGCTAGCCTAACATCAGGAACAATAAGAAGGCTTTTTCCCGGAAGCTCTTCGATTAAACCTTCCTTAACAACCAAGGCTTGAGCTTTTGATTTTTTTGCTGATTCTAAGCGGGAAAGGCTATCGACGAAGACAAGTTCCTTCTCGTTAGCTAAAGGGATGGCATTGATCCCTAAAACTTCTACATCCTCGCCCCTTATATGCCCTGAGACAAGCTCTGCAAGCTGAGAAAGCTTATAGACTCTCTTCACCTTGCTTTTCTCCAAAGCTTAACACAAAAGTCCTTGCTTCTTCCTCTGGTAAATAGACCCTCTCCCCGGTTCTTCTTATCTTTATCTCAACCTTGCCCGTCTCTTCAAAGGACTTACCATAGATTACCTGTAGGGGGACCCCAATAAGGTCTAAATCTTTAAACTTTACACCTGGTCTTTCGTCCCGGTCATCAATCAGCGTATCCACGCGCTCTGATAGCTCTTGATAAAGCTTTTCAGCCTTCTCTTGAAAATCAGGTTTAAAGGAGATTATTCCTACCTTAAAAGGGGCAATCGGCCAGGGGAAGATAATGCCGTTCTCATCGTGATTTTGCTCGATCGTTGCCGATAAAACCCTGCTTACTCCTATGCCGTAGCATCCCATGATGAAAGGTTTTTCCGTGCCGTCCTTATCAAGGAAAGTTGCTTTCATGGGTTCGCTGTACTTTGTCCCAAGCTTAAAGATATGACCAACCTCGATGCCCTTCATAAAGGTTAAAAGTTCGCCGCATTCAGGGCAGAGGTCCCCCTCTACAGCCTTTCGGACATCGGCAACCAAATCAGGAACAAAGGTATCGTTTAGGTTTGCGTTAACATAGTGATACTCGTCCTTGTTTGCCCCGATCACAAAGTTAGGAAAATTCACAAGAGAACGGTCTACTATTACTTTCATCTTAAGCCCCTTCGGTCCGATAAACCCTGGATGAGCTCCCACAATCTTTAAAACTTCCTCCTCCGTTGCCATCCTAAAGGGCTTCCCACCTAAGACCTTCTCAAGCTTAACCTCGTTTACCTCATGGTCGCCCCTAACGCAGATAGCTACAGGCTCTTTCTCCTCAACGATGTAAATAAGCGTCTTAGTGATCTTCTTTAAAGGTAGCCCCAGATAGTCTGCTACATCTTTTGCGGAACGAACATTAGGGGTATAAACTTTTTCTATTGGACGATAGGGTTCTGGCTCGTAAACCTCAGAAGAAATAGCCGGAGCAATCTCTACATTTTCAGCAAAACCGCACTTTGGACAAACGGCAATGGTATCCTCACCGGTTTCGGCAAGAACCATGAATTCATGGGAGACATCACCGCCGATCGCCCCAGTATGAGCCCGAACAGCCTTAAACTTTAACCCACAGGCGGAAAATATACGATTGTAGGTCTCATACATCAGCTGGTAGGACTTATCAAGCCCCTCATAGTCTGCGTCAAAAGAGTAGGCATCCTTCATGATGAATTCTCGAGCTCGCATTAGCCCAAATCTTGGTCGAATTTCATCCCGGAATTTTGGAGCAATCTGGTAAAGAATGAGGGGTAGCTGCCGGTAGGACTTGACATCTCGTCTAACAAGGTCGGTTATCACCTCTTCGTGGGTTGGTCCAAGGCAGAAGTCATGCTCCTTCCTATCTTTAAACCTGAGAAGCTCCTTTCCGTAAGCGTTCCACCTTCCTGTTTCGAGCCAGAGCTCAGCAGGTTGAACCAAGGGAAGCAAAACCTCTAAGGCTCCTGCGCGGTTCATTTCCTGGCGAACGATGTTTTCTATGTTTTTTAAAGCTTTTAAGCCAAGAGGAAGAAAGTTATAGACACCTGAAGCTACTTTTCGGATCATTCCAGCCCGCAGAAGGAGCTTATGGCTCACAGTTTCAGCCTCAGACGGGTCCTCCCTAAGGGTGGGCAAAAAGTATCTGGATAGCCTCATAATCAAACTCCTCCCATCTTCGGTATTAGAAATACTTTCGTTCTTCGCTTATAGTGTTATTTTATCACTGCTATTTTAGCCTTCCAAGAGATGGCGTATTATTGAATGGGAATGTCATTCCGAGGCGTAAGCCGAGGAACCTCCTTCTAATGACCCAATAGGGGACGCCTCGCTACTCTCGGCACGATAAGATGGAGGATATCACCCCGAGCGCCCTTTTTGTCGCCCCGAGCCGACAGGCGAGGGGTCTCCCTGTGACACACCGTCCCGAACAAAGTAAGAGATGCCTCGCTACTCTCGGCACTACAATAAGGTAAAAGGGCTAGAATTTTGCAAAAAATACTCGCTAAATGTGACATTTCAAAATAGTAACGAGATGGGTAAAGCTCCTCTTGTATAGTAAAATTTTTTATGTTATATTTTACAAATCAATAAAAACAGGAGGGATTGGCGTGCCGGTTAGGATAAGGTTGATGAGATTTGGGAGAAGAAAAAGACCCTTTTACAGAGTGGTTGTTGCCGATTCTCGTGCTCCAAGAGACGGTAAATACATCGACAACCTTGGCTACTATGACCCCTTAAAAGAACCCTACGAGTTTAAAATAAACGAAGAAAAGGTCAAACTTTGGCTTTCAAGAGGAGCTGAACCTACAGAAACCGTTCGAGCCCTTCTTAGACGAGCTGGTATAAAGGTTTAATTCCTATCAAGCATAGGAGGGAGACATGAGCAAACTCAAGGACCTCGTGGAACAGATCGCTAAGGTTTTGGTCGATAAACCTGAGGCTGTGCAGATTAACGAAATTGAAGGCGAACAAACAACCGTCATCGAGCTTAAAGTTGCCAAAGAAGACCTTGGCAAAATAATAGGAAAGGAAGGAAAAACTGCTAAGGCCATAAGAACAATCCTTGGAGCGGCAGCAAGCAAACTTAAGAAACGAGTAGTGCTTGAAATCATCGAATAAGTATAATTGACCGAACCAAAAAAACTCCTTCCAATCCTTCGGGTTATATCAACTCATGGACTAAAAGGGGAGGTTATAGCCCTCCCCTTAACTACAAACGACGAGCTTATTTTAAATGCTAAAAGGTTTTACCTCCGAGCCTTTCCCCAAGATCCCCTTGAAGTAGAGTCTATAAGACCTGGGCCAGGAGAAAGGGTCTTTCTTTTAAAATTTAAGAATGTTGATTTTGAATCCGCTCAAGGTTTAATAAACTCTACCTTATACCTCCCGGAAGAAGAGCTTCCTACCTCTTCTGAAGATGAAGTCTACATCTATGAGCTTGAGGGGCTTAAGGTTGAAGATAGCAAGGGGCGTGCCTGGGGAGTTGTTTCCGAGGTTATGCCCCTTGGCGAGTATAGCCTTCTTCGTGTAGAATCTGAAGAGTTTGATTTCTACATACCCTTGGTTTCTGAATATGTAGAGGAAGTCGATTTAGAAAACCGGAAAATAGTTGTTAAAGATGTTTCTGCCCTTGCCGAGCTTGGGAAAAAATGAAGTTTTACATTTTAACCATCTTCCCCGAGTATTTCAGTAGCCCCCTTAAGGTTGGGCTCCTTGGGAAGGCGATCGAGAGGGGCTTAATCGAGGTTGAGGTTTTAAACCTTAGGGACTTTGCCCAGGATAAACATCGCACCGTTGATGATGAGCCCTTCGGTGGCGGAGAGGGCATGGTGTTTAAGCCCGAGCCTCTATATCAGGCTATCCAAAAAGTCAAGGAAAAAGACCCAGATACTCATGTAGTCTACCTCTCGCCTCAAGGGAAGCTATTTAATCAAAAGGTTGCAGAATCCTTAGCTAAGCATAAATCTATCCTTTTTATATGCGGAAGGTATGAAGGGATAGATGAGCGGATTAGAGCTCATTTTGTAGACGAGGAGGTCTCAATCGGCGATTATGTGGTGTTTGGGGGTGAGGTGGCAAGCCTTGTGGTGATAGAAGCTATCTCTCGACTAATTCCGGGGGTTGTCGGAAGAAAGGACTCGGTAGATAAGGAATCTTTTACCTCAGGGCTTTTAAAGTATCCCTGCTACACCCGTCCAAGGGAATTTCTTGGCTATAAGGTCCCAGAGGTTTTAATTTCTGGAGACCATGCAGAGATTGAACGCTTCCGCAGGCAAAGCTCCCTAAAAATCACCCTCGAGAGAAGACCCGAGCTCCTTCATTCGGCAAACCTTTCTCAGGAAGACTATGCTTTCTTGAAGAGCCTTCTTGAAAAGCAAAGGGTTTATCTCTTTCTTCTTCACTATCCAGTGAAAAACAAGGAGGGAGAAACCATTGCCTCTGCCATCACAAGCTTAGACCTTCATGACCTTTCAAGGCTTGGGAGAACCTATGGACTAAAAGGCGTCTTTGTAATTCAGCCCCTCTCAGACCAGCGGGAGATTGCAGAAAGAATCTGCAGGCATTGGACGGAGGGGTTTGGAGCAAAGTACAACCCCACAAGGAAAGAAGCCATAAAGCTTGTCAAGCTCTTTGAAACGCTTGATTCTGCCATAGCTGAGGTAGAAAGGGAATGCGGGGAAAAACCCTTGCTTATTGCAACCGATGCGAGCCCTAAAAGAAGCTATATCACGGTTGAAAGGCTAAGGGAACTTCTTTGGGAAAAGCCTATAGCCCTAATCCTTGGCACAGCTTGGGGCTTGTGTGATGAGGTATTTGACCAATGTGATTATTTTCTCGAACCCATCTGGGGGCGCCTTGATGCCTACAATCATCTCTCTGTTCGCAGCGCAGGCTCAATTCTAATTGACAGGATCCTTGGCATCTACTCCTTTTGGAAAAAGTAGATCTGGGGCTATTCTAAAAAGTTCCCTACT
>WYEG01000022.1 GCA_009903935.1 Caldimicrobium sp.
CTCTTAGTAGCCCTCGGTCTTTTTATAAGCTTTTTCCCTAAGATCCCTTATCTTGGAAAGCTCCCAGGAGATATCCACATCAAAAGGGATAACTTTGAGTTTTTCTTCCCTCTTGGCACATCAATCCTTTTAAGCATCATCCTAACCATCATCTTAAATCTAATCTTTAGGCGGTAATTTTTCTTTCTCGCTTTCAACGCAAAAATACCAACTTTTTTCTTTATAGGGGTCCTTTAAAGTTAATCTTGTTTGATACCCTTTCTCTTCGCAAGGTATCCCCATTATAGCAAAGGCTGAGCTTAAATCTTTTCTTTCTTTACATTTTGGTATCTTTCTTTCACAAAGAAGGCTAAAAAGATAAACAGGCTCATCAAAAAAGCACAACCTTTCTTGGCATGGTATACTTTTTTGTAAAGATATGATCTTTGGTCTTAGCGAAGTAATCTGAAGGACATAGCTTAAGGAACAAGCTAAAAAGTTTAGGATAAAAAGGAAAAAGGTAGCATAAAAAACAAACCTTTCAGAATAAAGATTGAGCAAGATTTTAGCAAGAAGTATAGCAAAGATTGGATAGATAAAAAGAAGGTATTTATCAAACTTTTCTCCTGTAAAGGAAAGAATGAGAAGAGGGATAAAAGAGGGAATGGAGTATAAAAGTAGGTCTTGATGGTTAACTTTAAACAAACTTCGTGCCTTAAGGAGTAAAAGCAATAGATAGGGCAAAAAGTTTAAACCTAAGCTTAAGAAGTAATAATAGAAGGGGTCGCCTTTTCCCGCTGTTCTTGTTTGAAGATCAACAATAAATTCCTGGAAGGGCTCTTCCCCAAACTTAAGATAGGCTAAGCCATACCATAGGGCTTGAGGGAAAAGATAGAGGATAAAACCATGGGGCTTAAGAAAAGAAATTGCTTGTTTTTTGTATTTCAACACTGCATATAAAAATAGGCTAAGCATTAGTAGAAGATTGAGAGGTCCTCTTACTAAACTTGCTAAACTTAAAACAATGTAGAAAGCATATATAAGATAGAATTTTCTTTCCCTTTCATACTTTACAAAAAGATAAAAAGAAAGAAGGCAAAAAAAGACAAAGGGTGGCTCAAGGTCTATCCTTAAGCCAAAGGAAAAAAACCTATAACTACTAAAAAGGATAAAGATTGCTATCAAGCTTTGTCGCAGGTCCTTCTCTAAAAGAAGAAAAACTATGTAGGAAGTTCCAACATAAGCTAATAGAGAAAGAAATCTCAAAAGGAATATCTGAACATCCGTTCCAAGGTTTAGGGCTGAGGCAAGAAGTAGGAGAGGAGAGGCTAAAGTGGGGTGAAGAGGGGGCTTAACGAGGTAGGGCTCACCGTTTAGAGTTGGAAAGAGAGGATTATACTTAGATTCTAAAGCTATCAAAGCCCTCCTTGCCTCTTGATGGGATGTAATAGGGAGAAAGTAGGCTTGAAGAAGAAAAAACAAAAAAAGAAGACAGAATAGGTAGACCGCTTTTTTGCCCATCATTTTCGGTGTAATTCTATAGCACTTTACAACTTTGGAAAGCGTATTAAGTTAAGGAGCCATGAAGTTAAGGCTTGCTCTCGTTGGCTGCGGTAAAGTTGCAGAAAGGCATCTAAAGATCTTGAAAGCCTTGGCTGATGAGGTTGAGGTTGTAGGTGTTGCCGATGTCAACCCAGAAAGAGTAAACCTCTTTGCCAAGGAGTTAAACTGCAAAGCCTACACCGACTTTAGGGAGCTCATAAAAAAAGAAGACCCTGAGGTTGTTGACCTTGCCGTTCCCTCTGGTCTCCATGGAAAGATTGGGGTTGAAATCCTTGGAAGGTTTAAGAAGCATCTCCTAGTAGAAAAGCCTTTAGCTTTAACCCTTCGTGAGGCAAACAAGCTCGTTGAGCTATCCCAAAAGTATAACCTTAAGCTTATTACCATATTCCAAAACCGAGCAAACCTACCTGTTAGGCTTGCTAAAAAGGTCATTTCTGAGGGTTTGCTTGGGCGGGTCATTCATCTTTCAGCTCAATTTTACTGGTGTCGAACTCAGAGTTATTACGACAGCGCTGCCTGGAGGGGGACTTGGGAGCAGGATGGGGGAGCCCTTGCTCAACAGGGCTGCCATTTTGCCGATGCCCTCGTCTACCTAGGAGGAGAGGTAGAAAGCGTCTTTGCTAAGATGGGGACCTATCTTGTTAACATTCCAGCAGAAGACCTGCTCGTCGGTGTGATAAAGTTTAAAAACGGAGCCCTTGGCACGATAACCGCTACCACTGCCGCAAGACCAAAGGACATCAAAGCCGAGGTTGTCATCCTCGGAGAGAAGGGCTCTATCATCCTTGGTGGCTTTGCCATGGAAAAGCTAAACCATCTTGCTTTGGCTGAGGCGGAGGCTTTGCAAAGGCTTAATGTGGACGAGTTTCGCGAAAACCCGCCCCATCCCCTTGGCTACTCGCACTTTACCTACTATCGGACAGCCATAAAATTCTTAAAAGACGGGGCAAGGGAAGATTATCTTGCTATCGGTCAAGATGCTATCCCCTCGCTTGAGTTGATCGTCGGTCTTTATGAGTCTGCAGAAAGGGGGAAGGAGGTAAAGTTTCCCTTTAGACCTTTAAAGACAAAGCTTGGGAGGAAGAATAATGCTTAGTATCCCCCTTCTTGACCTAAGAAGAGGCTTTGCCGAAATAGAAGAGGAGGTCCTTTCAGGGTTTAAAGAGGTCTTTGTCACTCAGAAGGTGTTAAACGGCAAGAACTTACTTTCCTTTGAGGAAGAGTTTGCAAGATATATTGGCACAAAGCATGCTTTGGGCTGCGCCTGCGGGACCGATGCTTTACTCATGGCTTTGCTTGCCTGCGGAGTTGGAAGAGGGGATGAGGTCCTTCTTCAGGCAAACGCTTTCATTGCTGACTTTGAAGCTATCCATTGGGTTGGGGCAGAGCCGGTTTTTGTTGAGGTTGACCCAAGGACCTTTGGTCCAGACCTTTCCGACCTTCAAAAAAAGATAACTCCAAGGACAAAAGCCCTTCTTCTTGTTCACATGTATGGCGACCCTGCTGACATGGATGAAATCCTTGAAATATGCGACCGTTTTGGTATCACCTTGATCGAAGATGCTTCCCATGCCCATGGAGCGGAGTATAAAGGAAGGAAGGTTGGCTCCTTTGGTAAGGTTGCTTGCTTTAGCTGTGGACCAGTAAAGAACCTTAACGCTCTTGGGGATGCCGGAGTCCTTACTACAAACGACGATGAAATAGCTTATAAGATTAAATACCTAAGGGTGCATGGTCAGGTAGAGAAGAACCATTCTCATTTCCCGGGCTTTAATTCCCGTTTGGATGAGCTTCAGGCGATAATCCTCCGGGCAAAGCTTAAAACCCTTGATGCCAAGAACGAAAAAAGAAGGGAAATCGCTAACAGATACCGAGAGGGGCTTTCAGACATTCCGGAACTTTTTGTCCATCCGGCTCCTCCACCCTACAAAAAAAGCGTCTACCACCGCTTCGTCATAGGAACAGAAAAAAGGGATGAGCTGGTAAAATATCTAAAGGAAAAAGGCATTGGAACGGGCTACTACTATCCCATCCCCCTTCACAAACACAAAGCTTACCTTGAAGCCTACGGCAAAGCTTGGCATCTTCCACAGGCTGAAAAACTGGCAAGGGAGCTTGTTGCCATCCCTATGTATCCTGAGCTAACAGAAGAAGAGATAGACTACATCATTCAGGCGATAAGGAGCTTTTTTGGCAAGGGGTAAAAGTTGGAGGCAAAGCTCCTTTCTTTGGTAATCCCAGCCCATAATGAAGAAAAAAACATACCCATAGTCTATCAAGAGGCTAAACAAGTCTTTGAGGAGATAAAAAAGGAAAAGGGCTACGAGTATGAAATAATCTTCATAGATGATGGGAGCACAGACAACACCCTTTCTGTGTTAAAGGAGATAAAGTCCAAGGACCCGAATGTACGGGTTTTAGTGATGGATAGAAACCGAGGGGAAGCAGCTGCGTTGACTGCTGGCTTCTTCCATGCTCGGGGCAAGTTCATCTTCACCATGGATGCCGACGGGCAGAATGACCCGAAGTATCTAAAAGACCTTTTGGCAAAGCTTGAAGAGGGTTTTCTTGCCGTCTCTGGCTATCGTTTACAAAGAAAGGAGCCTCTTCTCACAAGGAAGATCCCCTCAAGAATAGCTAACTTTCTCATCGGGCTTATAACAGGGCTCCCATCCAAAGACAACGGCTGCAGTCTTAAGGGCTACTACTCCGAGATACCAAAGAGATGGCAAATCCCTCATGGCTTTCACAGGTTCATACCAGCATTGTTTGGAATAAAACCTAAGGATTTTACCCAAATCCCGGTCATTGATAGACCAAGACTTCATGGTAGAAGCCACTATGGTTTAAAAAGAACCTTTGAGGTATTGCGGGAGCTCCTTACCATTCCTTTTGTCCTAAGGGACCCTTTAAAGTATGAAAAATTTTTCAAATTTTGGGCTGGTTTGCACCTTCTTGCCTTTGTCATTTTTGCTGGATTTCTTTGGTTTGAAGGTAAAAACCCTTTAAGCCCTGGGCTCTTGAACGGGGGAGTCCTCTTCCTCCTTGCCCTTGGAGCCTTTGTAAGCTATGTCATTTACAAGAACCTTAAAAGGTTTAACAGGGCTCAACGAGAGGGCGTGTTTAAAGTATCCGAACTCTGAACATAAGCCACAAAATAGCTTTTACTTTTTTCCTTTTTGTCGATGAATTCTCTAATCTGGTATCCTAAGCTTTTTAATAATCTTCTTTCGTCAGGCAACAATTCTTTACGAACTATCACTATTCCGCATGCTTTTAAATCCTCTTTAGTTAGCATGACTGGCTCAACCTTTTCGGTGATCTTTGCGTAAAAGTAAACATTGGCTACAGGGTCTCCCTTATCCTTAAGGTAGCAAACCTTTCTTTCTTTTAGATAAGACAAAGACTCTTTTAGCCCTTTTACAAACTCTCCTGTTAGCTTTTCAGTAGATTCAGAATAGATAGGCTGTATACCTGCATAAAAAAGACAAAGAAGGGATAAGGAGAGCAAGGAAAAGGTATGCCAAAAGGAGAGTTCTTTCCTATTAAAGCTTAATATTATAAACAAAGAAAGGAGTAAAAGAACAAGGTATAAAATCAAAAGAGAAAGTTTTAGTTCATATCTGTATAGTTTTATAAAAAGAGGGGAAATAAAAAGCAATAAAATAAAAAGATAAGCTAAAACTTTATAAAGGTTTTCCAACAGTTTACTTATGATTATCCAAGAGTTAGATTGGATATTGCGTAAAAAGGTAATTATCAAAAGGACAGCAAAAGGGAGTATGGGTAAGATGTAGTAGCCTCTTCTTGCTTTAGCAAGGGTAAAGATAAGAAAGACTGCTAAATTGCTAAGGAGTAGCCATCTTTCATCGCTTGCTAATCTTTTAAATTTAGGGAAATAGGTTGCAAAACAAAAAATTAAAATTAGGCTAAAGGGAGCAACCCAAAGGGGATAATAAAAGAAGTAGATGTAGAAGGGGCGAAGATTATCGTAGGGGTCTACGGCTTGTTTAAGGTTTTCTTTAAACCATAGATAGAAAGGAAGGGGGGAGTTCAAGGCTTTGGCTGTTAAGTAGTAAGGTAAAAAATAAAGGAGTAAAGACAAAACCAAAGTAATGAAAAGCTTGAGGTTAAAGTGATAGAATCGTTTGTTTAAGTATAGGTCAATGGCTACGGTAGTCAATAGGACGGTAGGTGCTGTCAAACCTTTTGATAGGGCACCAGAAAGAAGACCAAAGAAAAAGCCAGCATAGCCTATGAAAGATGCCTTGTCACGATAATTCACATAGAAGGCTAATGCTGTGACAACACCAAAAAGTTGGTAGATTTCCGATTGAGCAAGCCTTGCAAACTCAACAAAGCCTATGGTAGAAGAAAAGACAAAGACCGCTAACCACCTATACCTTTCTTCAAAGAGCTTTCTTGCTAAGTAATAAAAAGAAATAACGGTAAGTAAGGCGACGATGGCTGAGGGGAGCCTTACCGCAAACTCGTTCTCCCCAAAAAGGTCGCAAGAGGCTTTGATAAGAAGAAAAGGGATTAAGGGCTTGGTGACATGGGGAGAAAAGTTAATGGTTGGCACAAAAATGGAATGCGTTAGGCTCATCTCCCTTGCGGCCTCTGCCCATCTCCCCTCAACACCAAACAGCGGACGCTCCCCAAGATTGTAAAAAAGGGTTAAGAACAGAAGAAAGAAGAATAGAAAAAGATAAAGTCTTTTCGGCATTTCAAAAAATCAATTATAATAAATTAGCTAACATTCACAACGGAGGAAGCTTGCTGTCAAGAAAAAAACTCCTTTTAGGCACCCTTTTTCTCTTACTCTTTGGTCTTTCTCTTTATCTACCCAACCTTGGGGTTAAAGAGTTTCAAGGCGAAGAAGGAAGAAGGGTTGTTTATGCCCTATCCATGCTTGAGACCAAAAACTTTCTCATTCCTACCCTCTTTGGGGAGGCTTATTTCACAAAGCCCCCGGTTTTCAACTGGGTTTTGGCAGGAGCCTTTGCTATAACTCGCGACTATTCTGAGTGGACAGCAAGAATGGTTTCTTCTTTAAGCGTCATCCTAACCTCTCTTTTTTTACTTTTCCTTTGGAAAGATGTTGTTAAGCCCTCTTCTTTGTTTACGCTTCTTTTACCAAGCCTAATCTATCTAACGACTCCTGAAGTCATAGATAAAGCTTTAAGGGCAGAAATCGATGCCTTCTATAGCCTCTTAGTTGCGCTTTATGTTTACCTTTGGTTATATCTTTATGAAATAAAAAAGAGGAAAAGTTTGTCTTATCTTTTAGCAGGCATCATTGCAGGCTTTGCCGTTCTAACTAAAACTTTTCACGCTCTTCTCTTCTTCTACCTTGCTTTAATTCCTTATTTATATACTGAAAGGTCTTTACGCGACCTATTTAAACTTAATCGCCATTTTCTTTTTCTATTTGGGGTATGCTTAGTTTTTTGTAGCTGGATTTTTGCTTTACATTTGAAAGGAATTGACATAAGACAAATCGTAGACTCCTGGATTGGAGAGTACAAAAGCGCAGCCTCAGCAAAGGAGATGACACCATCTCAGCACTTTACCGCCTATACCCTTGGTGCTCTCTTTTCCCTTTCTCCTTGGCTATTCTTTCTTCCTTTCTATCTGAAACATCTTCCTAAAGACAATCCTTTGTACTATAAACTTTTCAAATATTCTGCCTTCCTTTTTATTCTTTCCTATTTATTTCATTTTCTTTTTCCTGGTGCAAGGTTTAGATACATCATGCCTTCTCTTCCTGGTTTTGCTATACTTTGTGCTATTCCAATGCTTTATGTGGATAAGGTCTTTTCTTTTTCTCTAAAGAAACTTTTTACAGCCCTTATAGTGCTTGTTTTTATAGGAAAGCAAGCTTACACTTTTTTTTATTATCCCTATCATGCCAAAAACTTAAACTACTTCCGAAGGGCTGCTTTAGAGGTTGCCGAGCTACTTCAAGGGAAAAGAATTCTCTATCTTTGCAAAGCCCTTCCCCATCATTTGGTCTATTATCTTAAATACCGATACCGCGCAGTTGATGATTTTATTTACTTAAGGGAGATTGAAGATTGTCGATCTATACCAGTAGGTGCTTTTGTGTTAATAGAAAGGAGGGACTTTGAGGGGATGGAAATCCCTAGAAATTGGGTAACAATGCCTTTAAAGGTTAGGACAAAGGATTATTTTCTTATCAAGGTTCAGTGATACTTTTTGATTTCTGAGATGATAAATTCAAGGGCGGAGAAGGCTTCAAACCTTCTTTTGGCAAAGATGGCGATCGCTGTCACCCTCTCCCCTACCTTTAGGAATCCTTGATTATGGTAGACCAAGACTTCTAAGAGCCCAAACTTTTCTATGGCTTTTTCTCTGATTTTAGGGAGATGAAAAAAGACTTCGTCTTTAATGTTAAGCCCAGAGGTGGGAACCTCATTCCTATTAACAATGTCATATTCTCTTACATATCCGTTAAACTCCACGATGCATCCAAACTTCCCAGAAAGCTCCTTACTAACTTTTTCTTTGATTTTTAAATATTCATCAAAGGTTTTAAATATCATGTAACACCCCTCATTTACCTCAATTTTTAGCTAAATGATTTTCCCTTTTCTTTCTTCGCAAGGTGATAATTTTTTCAAAAAAAATAACATCTTTTTCGCTAAAAGCTGGATAAAGCTTTTCGTATTCTTTCCAGATGAGTTCTCTTGCAAGGGGTAAACCTTCCCATTCTAAGGTCATGGTCAGGGTAGCAAGCTCTTTTAGCCTCATCTTTTTGGGTAGAGGTTTGCTATAAAGCCTTACACCGTCAAGGTCAAAGACCTTAAATCCAGCCTTATTTGTATAATAAAAATTATAAAACTTTGTGTCCCGCAGGTATATCCCTTTTTCGTGAAGGGAAAATAAGAACTTAACAAGGCTTGTAAGGTGCATTTTTGCGGATTCAAAGGTCAAAAAGCCTTCCTTCAGGTAAGGAAAAACTATCCCCCCATAAAAGGGATCATCCTTGAGTAAGGAAAACCAGGGATTTTTCCAAAAAAGAAAAAGGGGCTCAAGGAGAGGCACATCGCGTTTTTTTAACTCAAGAAGGTTTTTCAAGTAAGCTTTCATCCGGTTTCTTCTAAAAGGGCGAGGTATAAAGAGTTTCATAAAAAGATCAGGTTCAGTCGATGAGGCAAAGGTTAAAAGGAAGTTTCTGTGCGTCTTTGGAATTTTTTCGCATTTTAAGAAAAAGGGTTCATGAAGAAGCCGGTCAAGAGTAGCTTTAGCCTCTTTGCTAAAAAAATAGACTTTAAAGTCCTTCCATTTGGGAAACAAGGCAGTCCACATAGCTATCCCAAGTAAGATGAGAGATGGATTGACTGCAAGCTTCTTCTGAGATTTTAGTTTTCATGGCGAGATGCATCTTCTGCAAAAGATCCTCCTTTTCCAGGGTTGTAATCCAGCCGTTTACACCCTCTTTGATGAATTCTTTTGCACCATCAAAGACGGAGGTTATAATCGGAGTTCCGCTTGCTAAGGCTTCTAAGGTAGTCAAAGCTCCAGGGTCGTAAAGGCTTGGTAAAACAACAAGGTCAGAAAGGGCGTAGAACTCCTCAATGTTTTGAACCTTACCAAGATAAACAATCCTTTTTTGGCTTTTTCCTTGAATACCCGCAATAAGAAGTTTTACATTTTCGGGAAGCTTAGGAAATACTTCTAAAAGAAGGCTTAAGCCCTTTCTTCTTGGTTCATTTCCTACAAAGAGGATGATAAAATCCTTGGGGTCAAGGCGGTATTTTTCTCGAAGAGCATTTTTTTGCTTCTTTAGCTCAGGGTTAAATCTTTTATGGTCGATACCCATATGGCAGACCGCTACCTTATGGACCACTTCGGGATAAAGGTTTTCTAAAAGCTCGACCGTTGGGGAAAATAGAGCAATGATCCTTTTTGCAGACCTTAGACAAAGCTCCTCGTGCTTTAAGAAAACCCTTGCTCGGATCCCGAGGTTTGAAATTTCTTTAATTATTCTGGGAAGTGGCCTTTGTTTCAGCCAAAACTTAAAAAGGGGGTCGCAGAGGATCAAAAGGTCTGCCTTTGGAAACCGAAAAGGGGAGAGGAGAAGATAATCCTTTTTAAGGCTTTCTAAAACCCTGTTTGCTTCTTTAAGAAAAAAAAGATATTTTAGCAAGCTTCCCCTACCTCGTTTCTTCACCTGAAGAAAATTAATTTCCCCCAAGATCTCTTTTGGGAAGCTTATCTCCTGGGCAAGGACAGAGACTTTATATCCCCTTTCAAGGAGCTTTAGAGCTATCATCCCAGCATGAGTTTCGGCTCCGCCAAGCCCAAAACCTACCTTGGGTCTAACTATGACTACATGCTTCATGAGAGCAAATTTTAGCAGAATTTTAGAAAATTAGATAGAAAAGGGCAAAATATTGTATACATCTTTAAACTGTTGTATAATCGAGGTTATGCATTTAAAAGAAATCTTTAGAAAGAAACGATATTCAATCGAAAAGGACAGGTTTCCACGGAAGCTTGGTCTTCTTGACCTTACTTTTCTTGGCATAGGAGCAATAATCGGGGCAGGAATATTTGTCATAACTGGGCAAGCCGCAGCCCTCTATGCCGGACCGGGAATTGTTCTTTCCTTTCTTCTTGGAGCTGTGGTCATTGGCATAAGTGCCTTAGTTTACGCTGAGCTTTGTTCAGCTTATCCTGTATCAGGAAGCGCCTATAGCTATACTTATGTTACCTTGGGGGAAGTTTTAGCCTGGCTTGTGGGCTGGAACCTTTTAGTGGAGTATGGCATAGCTACCTCAGCTGTGGCCACGGGTTGGTCGGGCTATCTGAGAACCTTTCTTGAGCAGAACTTTGGGTTCACTCTCCCCAAGATGTTAAGCGGTGCCTACAACCCTTCCGCTGGCACATTTATAGACCTTTTTGCCTTTTTAGGAACCCTTGCCGTCTTCATCCTACTAACCCTTGGGATTAAAAAGAGCGCTACAGTCAACACCTTCATCGTCTTTTTAAAGATTTTAACCCTTGTCCTTTTCCTTATCTTTGGAATAACTCATGTAGACTTTAAAAATCTGGAAGATTTTTTCCCTTATGGATACGAGGGTGTATGGCGAGCTGCCTCTCTTATAATTTTTGCCTATTTAGGCTTTGATGCCGTATCCACGGTTGCCGAAGAAACAAAAGACCCTACTAAAAATGTTCCGAGAGGCTTAATCCTCTCCTTAGGTCTTAGCACCCTGTTTTACATGGCCGTAAGCTTTGTGCTGGTAGGGATGGTAAACTACAAAGAATTGAACGTGCCCGATGCCTTAGCTTATGCTATGTTTAGGGTTGGCAATCCCTTAGTTGGCAATCTTATAGCTACCGGCGCCGTGATCACCATCACAAGCGTCCTTATAGCCATGGGTTTAGGCTTTACCAGGGTGGTTTACGCCCTCTCGAGGGATGGGCTCCTTCCGGATAAGCTCTCTGCTATCCATCCCAAGTTTAAAACCCCATATGTATCAACGCTCCTTGGCGGAATAATCCTTTCCTTCTTTGCTGGCTTCATTCCCCTTAAAGTTCTTGCTGAGCTTGTAAACATTGGAACCCTTTTTGCCTACTTTATGGTGGGAATAGGGGTCATTGTTCTTAGAAAAAGGGGAGAAGTAACCCCCAGCTTTAGGGTGCCTTATGCTAAGGTTCTTCTTCCCATTAATTTAGCCCTTTTGCTTTTTATCATGGCTGGGCTACCGAAAGAAACCTGGTTAAGATTTATTATCTGGAACATCATCGGTTTGATAATTTACTTTTCCTACAGCTTCAAAAACAGCAAGGTTTTGGAGTAGACTGGTTTAACTCATGAATAAAGCCTTTTTCATTGGCTGGTTTGCCATCTGGGTAGCTATATTTTTTGCCCATTCTAACGCCTTTCTCTGGTTTGGCTTTAGCCTTATCACCCTTCTTTTTATTATAAAACTTATCTTTAATCCGAGATCCCTGTTAAACCTTCCTAAAAGTATCTTAATTTTGCTTGTGATTTTTATAATATTTTTACTACCCTTTGCCTTTATGCCTCCAGACCCTGTGAGGACTTTCGAAGATTTCCTGAAAAATTATCTTTTCCATACAATCTTAGCCTTATACTTAGCTTTGAAGATTAAAGAAGGCTCAAATTTTTATCGTTCACCAGTTTTTTATCTCCCACCAGCTCTTAGTTGTGTTGCCATAAGCTTACATCACATTTACTCTGGACTTAAGATTTGTTTTACAGGTCCTTCCTGCCCAAGCACAGTTTTTATTGCAAACAACTTAAGCTTATTAAAGGGGCTTGTTGTTACATCCTTTGGGTATGTTTTGGTTTTCTTTCTTTTTTTAGGTCTGTATGTTATAGAAAAGGATAAAAACCGCAAGTTTTTTTTTCTTTTTATCAGCCTTTTTTCTTTAATTATGGAAATACTCCTTGGTAGAAGAGCTTCTTTTTTAGGAATTATGCTTTCAAGCTTAATCGTAAGTATTTTTTCTCAAAATAAAAACATAAGAAAGTTAGGCGTTGCCATAAGCCTTTCTTTAATTCTTTTGACAGTAGCTTTGCTTGTAACTCCAGTAGGAAGAGAAATGCTTATTCGTGAGGATAAGGTTGACCTTTTAGCGCAGGGTAAGTATGCAGAATCTGGCTCCTTTGGGATGCGGCTCTACATCTGGCCAATCTATCTTAAAAAAGCTTTGGAAGAGCCCTTTTCTGGGACGGGGATAGGAAGAAAAACTCAGAAGCTCTCTTTAGCTCTAACCAATGAGCTTGCCTTAAGGCTTGAACATGCGCATAATCTTTTCCTCAATCTCTGGCTGCAAGCAGGCTTCCACACCATGCTAACCTTTCTAATCCTTTATCTCTATACAATTTGGTTAGCATATAAAATTTGGTCCGAAAGGTCAGAAGGAACTTTGCATGGTTTTCTTTTGGCTTTTTTTTTAGCTTTTTTTGTGATGTCAATGCTTGAAGGCTCAGAAGAGGGCACAAGGTTTACTCCCTACTGGATAGCAAGCGGGCTTGTCTGGGGCTTTCATGAAAAAAGTCGCCTTTCTTCTTGACGGTTTAGGAAATAGACGCCATAAGTTTCAATTCAAAATTTTAAAAAAACACGGCTTCACCCCTTACGCTTTAATCTTTGAGGAATACCTAAAAGATACTGAACTTTCCTCATGTATAGCAAACGAAGCGAAGCTCCATCATAGGACCCCTCGCCTTGCGGCTCGGGGTGACAAGATATGTATAGCAAACGAAGCGAAGCTCCATCCGTTACCCTTTGAAAGAAATGAGGTCCTACGAAAGTTTAACTTAAGTTTTTTGAAGTATTTAATAAATTTTTTGAAAAAAGAGGGTATAACTGTTCTTCTTACGCACCGTTGGAGGTTTTTGCGCTATGCCATTTTTTCTAAGTTTTTTTACCCTGAGCTTAGGATCATTTACCACATCGTCGTTGGAGGAACGCTCAAACACCCAGGAAGAAGGCTATTTTTTAGACTTTTTAAGGGCAAAATTGACCTTATCCTGGTAAACAGCTTAGCCTTAAAAGAAGAAATACTAAGCACAGGGCTTGTCAAACCTGAAGAGGTTGAACTACTTTACTCTTCCTTTGAGCTTAAAGCTTTTCCAGAAAACATCTCTCAATCATCTGCTCGAAAGACCCTTTCTCTGCCTCAAGAGGCTTTCATTTTTGGTATGGTGGCTCAATTTAGACCAGAAAAGAGGCATGTTGACCTGATAAAAGCTTTTCATTCCGTGAATCCGGAAATGCCTAACGCCCTTCTTGTTCTCGTTGGTGAAGGAAAGACCAGAGAAGAATGCGAATCTTTGGTCAAAGAACTTGGTATCGAAGATAAGGTTATCTTTACTGGAAAGGTAAGTCAAGATAAGGTTCTCCTCTATTTAAAAGCCTTTGATGTCCTGGTTCACACCTCAGTGAGAGAGGGTATGCCTCTTGCAGTGCTTGAGGGTTTAGCCTCAGGGCTTCCGATAATAGCTACCGATGCCGAGGGAGTGCCTGATATCTTTGCTACCGATGAAAAGTTTGGTTTTCTTGTGTCTAAAGGTGATGTCAGGGCTATCGCTAAAGCAATGCTAAGCCTATACAAGCTACCCGAGGAGGAGCTTAAAGCTATGGGTGAAAGGGCAAAAAGAAGGTTTTATACTGCCTTTTCTCCAGAAGTCTTTGAAAAGAAAACTATAGAAATCTTCTCACGATTTTTTTAATTTAAGAATTTGCTGTGATTAAGAAAGGCAGAAAGAAGAAAAAGCCTCTCAAAGATCCTCTGCCAAAGTTTATCATTCTTTGCCCTTTCTTCTAAAATCGTATGGAACCTTTCCATTTCCTTTCTATCCCAGAATTTGCAATTCAATATTACTTCTTTTACTCTATCTTTTAGTAAAGTCTCAAGGACTTCGAAGGTGGGAAAACCGTAAGAGTACTTTCCGATTTTATCGCTATCAAGACCAAGCCTTTCGTAAAGTAATTTCCTTAAGGGAAGCTTATTTTTAAAGTTTTTTCTATCGAAGAGTTCAGCCTCATCAAGAGAGCCTACATAGTCTGCTAAATCTTCGTCGGCAAAGGGTAGAACAAGGTTTGCATTGAACACCTCGGCAAAATTGCTCACCTTCCGGATCACGTTTCCAAGCTCAGCATGAGTAGCCCAAACATCAGCCTTCAAATCAAAGTAATCCCATCCTTTTCTCTTTTCATCTTCAGAAAACCAATAAGGATATACTGGTATAGCCTCAGGAAAAAATTTTTTTAAATCGGATAGCGTAATTCCAATGAAGCCAGCCATCTCGCATCTTGCTCGGGAAAGCTTATGAAAAAGGTTCCCTGAGGATAGCGCTTCTCCAATTGGTCTTAGAAACTTAAACTTGGGGTAAAGCTTTTGCCTTTTATATTCTATCGGTCTTGGCACATGCCCAAAGTAGTAATCTACTCCGCTACCATCAAGGATGTTGCTTTCTGAAAGGTCAAAGGTTAGCTGATACAAAGGGTAGGCTAAGGAGGCTCCGTCTGCACAAGGGAAGGGTATGTTTTCGAAGTATCTGAGGAAGAGGTCCCAGTCTCTTGAGTTTATGCTTTTAGGAAGAAAAAGTTTTTTATGCCTAACCCCTACTTTTTTTGCTATCTCGCTTGCAAGCCCGCTTTCATCCTTCTTCGAACCAGGAAGGGCTAAGGTTAAAGCTGTCGCATTGTCTTTTATCCCTGCTTCAATAAGGGCTAAAAGGATGGTGTTGCTATCTTTACCCACGCTTTGGAAAAGAAAGATTTTTCGAAGGGGGTCTATTTTCCTTAAAATTGACTTCGTAAGTAAAGATAAAATCTTATCTAACTCCGCCTTTTTTCCGGGTATTCTCCTAGAGTTAGGATAAGGGAACTCGTGGTAGAACTCTATCTCAAGCTTTCCCTCTCTTGAGGTTATTGCAGCATAGTCACCGATGCTAAGAACATAGACCTCCTCGTAGATGGTAGAAGGGGTTGGAATGACCCCGCTTTGAAGAAAAAAGGAGATCCCTTTCAGGGAAAGGGTAAGAGGATACCCTAAGGAAAGAACATGATTTAAAAGCTCCGTAGCCGAGGAAGAAAGAATTAGGCATTTTTTGTCCGGTGAAAGATAAAAATACAAAACTTTGTCAAATGTTTTGGCACCGCCAATGACTAATCTTTCGACAACCTCATCGGCAACGACCTTTTTAAGCATCCTATAAAACTTTCCCCTTTCTTCTTGCCCTAAGCGTTCTTCTTCTAATCATCCAGACTTTTATTCCTGTTAGAATTTTTATCAGCCGTTTATGACTTTTACCCAATGACTTGATATTTTCAAGATAGTAGGACAGGAAAATTTGAAAGGCTTCTCTACCCTCTTCATTTAAATATTCCTCAAAGGAATATCCGACCTGTCCTAAATCTTTAATCTGGTAGCGCAAAGCAAAAGGCGGGTTGAATAAGACTCTTGAGACATCTAAGAAGCTTAAAGTTTGGCTATCCTCATCCCAATAGAAGTGGTTAAGATAGCAATCTTGATGGTAGATATTCTTGGAATGTAAATTGGCTAAGAGTTCGGAAAGTTTAAAGATAAGCTTCTTACGCTCCTGTGGATGGGTTTGTAAGAGTTCCGAAAGAGGAACACCCTTAATCTCAAAGGTTGCAACCACAACCCTATCCGCTAACCTTAAGAAGAAAAAAGGTTCAGGGACGGGAAAACCGAGTTCTTTTAATCGAAAAAGATTTTTCCATTCAGCCTCAGCCTCATCAAACCGTGCATAATATTCTTTCAAGTAAAACCTTTTCCCAAAGGCTTCAATGCCTCTAACCTTTCGGTATCTTTTTTCATGCTGAAAAAAGACAGGAAGGGGTTTTATATCCTTTGAAGGTTCATCAAAAATTTCTTGGAAAATGTAAGCATACTCTTTTACCACTTGGTAAATGGGGAAAGGGTTCACTGGGAATGGCAAAAGACTTTTTTGAAATATATTTTAGTCTGAAGCTTAAAGTATTGGAAGCTTCGCCTAAGCTCTGGATAAGATTCTATGTTTTTTCGTAGGTAAGCCTTTGCTTTATCATAAAGCTCTGACTTATAAGCAATTTTAGCCAACTCAAGATAGGTTCTTAACATCTTTTTCAAGGCACCATTCATTAAAAGGTCATCCGAATCGATAAACACCAAATACTCTCCTTTAGCCTGACTGAGAAGGGTATTTCTTGCTTGCCCAACCCCTAAGTTTTTTTCATGTCTTTGGACTTTAACGAATGGATATTTTTTGCTAATCTCTAAAGCATACTCATAGTTTCTCTCTGTTGAGCCATCGTCAACAATGACTATCTCAACCGGCTCATTATTCACCTGCTTAAGAATAGAGCTAAGCGTCTCTTTGAAGAGGTCCAATCGATTATAAGTTGGGATAAGAATTGAAAGTTTATAGTTCATTTTTAAACGAGGCTTTGGAATTTTAGCATTATTGGAAGCTTATAGTCTACCCCTAAGGCGCTTTTTGTCACCTTTGGTCCAATGGGAGCTTGGCGTCTTTTGTATTCTGCCCGGGCAAGCATCCTGAATGTCTTTTTAACATGCTCCTCCGAAAATCCTCTCTGCAATATCTCCTCAGGCATTAATCCCTCCTCCAAATGAGCCCTAAGGATGGCATCAAGGATTGGATAAGGAGGGAGCTCATCCTCATCCCTTTGTCCAGGGCGAAGCTCTGCCGAAGGTGCTTTACGGAATATCCTCTCAGGGATAACCGGACTTAGCAAGTTGCGATATCTTGCAAGCTCATACACCCAGGTCTTGTAAACATCCTTTATGGGTGCATAGCCACCCGCAATGTCCCCATAGATAGTGCCGTAGCCTGTTGCCGCTTCGCTCTTGTTTGAGGTGCAAAGGACAAGATGATTTTCCTTGTTTGAAAGATAGAATAAAAGGTTTGCCCTTATCCTGGCTTGTAAGTTTTCATCGGCAAGGGTGACCTTATCCGAAGGAAAAGAGCCGCTTAGAAGGTTTTGTCTATAAACATTAAAAATCTCCTGAATTGGAATTTCTGTTAAGCCTATTCCAAGGTTTTGGGAAAGGGCATAGGCATCCTCTCTTGATTCTTGAGAGGTATACGCTGAGGGCATAAAAAGGGCTTTAACTCTTTCTTTCCCAAGAGCGTCTACCGCAAGGGTTGCAACAAGGGAAGAATCAATGCCCCCAGAAAGCCCTAAGATTGCAGAGTAAAACCCTGTTTTTTGGGCATAGTTCTTTAAAGCGAAGACTAAAGCTTGATAAAGCTCTGAGAAATCTTCTTTTTCTAAAGGTTGGTCTAAGGAAGACCTGGGTTGGGCATAGGACCACTCGCCTTGCGGCTCGGGGTGACAGATGGTGGGAACTACCATTAATTCTTCATCAAAGGCTTTAGCCCTATGGATAATCTCACCTTTTGGGCTTAGAACAAGGCTTTTTCCAGGAAAGATGTATTCATCCTGAACATAAGCTCCTCTAACATAAAAAACAAAGGCTCTTTGCTTCACGACAAAATCTTTAAGAAGGGGCAAAATGTCCTTTTCTTCTTCAAAATAGTAAGGTCTTTTGCTTAGGATCAAAAATAGGTCAACCTCATCAGGGGGAAAGCTTAGCTCTTTCTCCTCAACAAAGCTTAAAATCCTCATTGAATTGAAACTAAAGCTTAGGAATAAGCTTTCAGGGTGGGCAAAAGACGAAAAAGCCTTCCTTATTACCTCTCCCCTCTCGATCAAAAATAAACCAAGATTAGGGGCACCCTCTCCCTCAAGATGGGTAATCAAAAAAGGGGCTTTTACATCCTTAGAATATTTAACAAGCTCTTCGAACACAAGCTTACAATCTCTTAAAAAATCCTTTCTATAAGCTAAGCTAAGCAAAGGATAGCCTGTTAAAGGTAAGAAAGAGAAAACTACAAGGTCTGCCGAGGAAGAAAGTTCCTTTAATGTGGCTTTGACTTTTTCGAGGTTTCCGGATAAGTCCCCGCAGGTTGGGTTAAGTTGGGCAATCCCTATTTTAAAGTCTTTCATTTTTCACCCCTTGCATAAAATTCGTGATGACATAGCTCCCCTTTTCCCTCACAACTTGTAGCCTCCATCTGAAGGACAACATGAGTTATCCCTTTAGACCTTAGCCGTTCTTCAAGGTCCGCCCTTACTTTATCGGCTAAGCTTAGGTGTCTATCAGCAACCTTTACATGGGCTGAAAAGGCGTATACGCCATGTCCAATACTCCAAAGATGAACATCGTGCACATTCTCAACCTCTGGATGAGATTTAAGCTCTTTAATAATTTCAGACAACTGAAAGTGAGGAGGAACAAGGTCAAGAAAGACTACCAAACCTGAACGGATAACCCTTATTCCTCCAACGAAGAGAAGTATTACTATTAAAACACTGGCTATGGGGTCAAAGAAACTAAATCCGGATAAATAGATAAGAACTCCTGATAGGATTACAAACACCGAAGAAAGGGTGTCCCCCAGGATATGAAGCCAGGCGCTTTTCCAATGGATGTCTTTGTGATCTTTGTGAAGGATAAAAAGCATTAAAACATTACCCAATAGCCCAACGATGGCTACGGGTAGCATTATCTTTAGATTGATTGGGTTTGGCGATTTTAGTCTTTCTATGGCTTCATAAAGGATGTAAAGGGAGCTTAATACTAAAAAAAGACCATTAAAGATGGTAAAGAGCAATCCGAGCTTTTGGTAGCCAAAGGTAGCTTTTAGACTGGGGGGTCTTTTTACAAACTTTAAGGCAAAAAAGCTTAGCAACAAAGAGAGGGTATCAGAAAGCAAATGTAAGGAATCGCTAAGAAGGGAAAGGGAGTGGCTAAAGTAGCCGGCTAAGGCTTCCAGAAGAAAAAGAAGAAAGGATATTAAAAAAAGAAGTTTAAAGTTTGCATTCTCTCTCATCCTCATCTATTATATCTTTAAGCCGCGTTCCTTCAAGAAAATTCCTAAGGACGGACAAGGACTTTGCCTCCTTTAAAACCTCTTCGGTTAAACCAAGCAGTTCAGATAGCTTTAGACCCCCATGGTCTCGTGTGGGTAAAACCAATCCTTCCGCAAGGAGGATATAGCCCTTTTTTTCAAGCTCGCTCAAAAGCTCGTAAAGTCTATCTGGAGCGATGTTAAGCGTATTTTCCAATCTTTCTAAGCTTAAAGATTTACCCTTTAAGAAGTTTTCGTAGATGGTTTTTAGAAGGATAATCCTATCCCATCCGCAAGGGAGCTTTGGCTTAAACAAATTATGCCTTAAACTTAGAAAGACCGTAAGCTCTGCTCCAAGAAGAAAGAGCAACCAATTCAGAAAAATCCAAAGAAAGAAAAAGAATATAGTAGAGAGACTACCGTATATTGCTGAATAAGATACAGCATATTTTACATATAGACTAAAACCAAAAGAAAGAATTCCCCATAAAATAGTAGTAATAAAGGAGCTTATTAGAGCATATTTTCGTGGAACTTTTCTTACAGGAAAATAATAATAAATCAAATAGAAGACAAAGGACATAAAAATTAATAGCAGATAGGTGGCATATTTGAACCTTGCTTCTAAATAACCATGAGTAACAATTGGTATTAAAAGTATGAAGGGAGCTATGGTTAAGGTAAGCCAAAAGAAGCTTATTCTCTCTCGAATGGTTCTTTTTTCGGTAGACAAATAAATTCGATTAAGACAGCTTTCTACGAAGAAAAGTAGACCTATGCTCATCATGAAATAGGTAAGAAGACTAAACTTACCTAAAGGAAAGTGCTTAATTCTATCAAGGAAGTAAATAAGTTTTTCTACGACAAAGCCTGTAACTTCTTCTGGTAAAAGCTTAACTAAAAGCTCAAAGCTTTTTATGATTAAAGTATCTTCAGGTATGATAGCCCTAGCAAAGCTAAAGACCAATCCTATGAGGGGAATCACAGCTAATAAAGTATTGAAAGTTAAGGCTTCAGCATAGATTAAGACTTCATCCTTAGCTACCTTTTTGAAAAAGTAGCTTAAATAAAGTTTTAACGAAATGATAAATTCTTTGAAGTTTTTAGCCATGATGACCTAATTATTAGGTTCTAAAATGTACCATAATTTTAATTGGTTAAAAGACTGAGATAAGGGGTAATGGAGAATTTTTTTCTAGTTTGGGCTGGAGACAAAATCTAGGGGCAAAGGGTGTTTGTCCTGATTTTAGGGGGCGAGCAGCGGCTAAGTATTTTATCGAAACGCCTTCCCTCATAAAATATTGACAATCCTTAAATTTGTAGAATGATTAAAAAGTTAAGCATCGTTTCTTCAAGGAGAAGGGTAGGAATGGGATACGAGTTTAAGATTGTGCCTGCCCAGAGAACCTGGGGCGTTGAGTATGCCATTCGCGATATTGTGGAAACCTCAAAGGAAGCCAAGGCAAGAGGCATTGACCTAATCCCTTTAAACATCGGGGACCCTGTAAAATACGGCTTCCAAACTCCAAGACCCCTCATCGAAGCAGTATACGATGCCATGCTAAAAAATTTAAATTATTATTCCGATTCTTTGGGGGCTGAGGAGGCAATCTCCGCCATCCGAACCTACGCTGAAAAAAAGGGAATAAAACCCTATTCAATCTTCATCACTCATGGGGCAAGCGAAGCTATAGAGTTTGCCATAGCAAGCCTTCTTGACCCTGGGGAAAACATTCTCTTACCCTGCCCTTGTTATCCCCTCTATCAAGCCATCACCTCAAAGCTTGGAATAGAACCTCGTTACTACTATCTTGATGAAGAAAATGACTGGGAACCAGAGCTTGATTCCATCGAGGAAGCAATAGATAGCAAAACCAAAGCCATAGTTATCATCAACCCTAACAACCCCACAGGTTCAATCCTTTCGCGAGACACTCTTGTCCAGATAGTAGAAATTGCAAGAAGGCACAGACTTGTCATCTTTTCGGACGAGATCTACGACCAATATATTCTTGATGAAGAAGAGGAGCATATCTCCGTTGCCAGTTTAGCCGAGGATGTCCCGGTTGTAACCTTCAACGGTCTTTCCAAATGCTATTTTGCTCCAGGTTGGCGGATAGGCTGGGGAATTGTGTCTGGACCGGAAGAGGTCATCGCAGATTATGTCGAAGCCATAGCAAAGCTTGCCAGAGCAAGACTTTGCGCACCCCATCCTTTTCAGTATGCCATACCCGTTGCCCTCCTAAACGAGAATGGTTACCTTAAAGAAGTCCTAAAAGTGCTAAAGAGAAGAAGGGACCTTCTTGTTCGAGGGCTAAACTCAATTCCTGGAATAAGCTGCGTTATGCCAAGGGGTGCTTTTTACGCCTTCCCGAGCATCCATTTCTCTCATGTGAACGACCTTGACTTCGTTAAAAGGCTTATCCTTGAGGAAGGAGTAGTTGTGGTTCATGGAAGCGGATTTGGACAGAAGCCAGGTAGCAAACATTTTCGGATCATCTTTCTTCCCGAAGAGAAAGTCCTTGAGATTGCTCTTGAACGGATTGAAAGGTTTGTTCGAAAAAATTATCTTTAACTGTTCTTTCCGAAAGGGATAAGGGATTAGGATGCGCATTCCTTCGGTAAACGAGATTAAGCAGAAGTTTGCCTGCGGGACACCTCTGGCAAGAAGGGTTGTCTCAAAGGTTCGGGAACTTTTTCAAAAGGGGGAACTCTCGGAGCTTACCGACGAAGTTTTAAAGAAAATCTTTGAAGAGACTAAAAAGGAGTATGAAACGCCTCATCTTCGGCGAGTTATCAATGCAACGGGTGTCGTTGTTCATACAAATCTTGGCAGGGCACCGCTTCCGACCTTAGCCCTTGAACACATCTACACCATAGGAAAATACTATTCAAACCTTGAGTTTGAGCTTGATAGCGGGCGCCGTGGAAGTAGGTATGTGCATGTTCAAGAGTTGTTAAAGGAGATTACCGGAGCGGAATCAGCCCTTGTGGTAAACAACAATGCAAGCGCTGTTCTCATAACCTTAAACACCTTGGCTAAAGGTAAAGAGGTAATCGTTTCCAGAGGTGAGCTCGTTGAAATAGGCGGAAGCTTTAGAATCCCAGAGGTTATGACCTGGGCTGGTTGCATCCTAAGAGAGGTAGGAACAACCAATAAAACCCATCTTTTTGATTACGAGCGAGCCATAAACGAAAACACCGGGCTTTTGCTTAAGGTTCACAAGAGCAACTACGCCATCGTTGGCTTTACCCATGAGGTGACAACCGAAGAGCTTGTAGCCCTTGGTAGGAAAAAAGGGAT
>WYEG01000015.1 GCA_009903935.1 Caldimicrobium sp.
ATACTCTTCAAGCTTAGAGAAGATTTCAAGCTGAAAGAGCCTCTCAAAAAGGGCAAGTCTTTCCCTTCTTTCAGCAAGCAGGACCTCGCGGTATTCTCCTTGGGGAAGGAGCAAAACCTTCTTAAACTGCTTAGCATCAAGCTTAAGCATGTCTTTCAAAATTTGGTTTACCTCTGTGAGCTTGTTTGAACGAAGCCTCCCATTAATCCAAAGATAGGCCTCTTGACCTCTGAGAGCTAAGGCTCGAAGCCTTCTTACAACCTTAATCTCCTCCTTACCAAAAAGAAAGCGTAAGCCAACCTCTGGGACCACCCGATCCCCTGGTTTTATATGATGGGAGATGAGATGCTCAACCTTTCTTTCAGGGAAGCTTGTCTCGCCGTATAGGGCAAAGAGGATGGCGTCAAAAAGGGTGGTTTTTCCGGCTCCAATCTCCCCAAAGATCAAGAAAAGCCTGCTATCCTGGAGAAGCCGAAACTCCTCTTCGGATATCGAGACCCCTAAGTAGGGACCAAACCCCTTGATAGTAAGCTCTAAAGGAAGCATCTAAAAGACTTTTACTTTATCTTTCCTTTATACTTTCTGTTAAGCTCCCTTTCAAGCTCTCTCCGTTTGATATCTTCTCTTCGGTCGTGGACCTTTTTTCCCCGAGCAAGGGCTAACTCTACCTTGGCAATGCCCCGGGAATTAAAGTAAACCTTTAAGGGGATAAGAGTATAACCTTTTAGTTGCACCTTACCAGCAAGCCTTTTTATTTCCCTTTTGTGAAGAAGGAGCTTTCTCGTTCTTGTTGGGTCAGCAAGCTTTGCCTCCCTGCTATGAGGGTAAGGGCTTATGTGAAAGTTATAAAGATAAACCTCGCCATCAACCACTCTGGCAAAGGCATCGGATAGGTTTGCTCTACCTTCCCTCAAAGATTTTACTTCCCAGCCTTCAAGCAGAAGGCCAGCTTCATAGGTTTCTTCCACCTCATAAAGATGGCTTGCCTTTCTGTTGGTGCAGACGACTTTTTTTCCAGCTTCTCCCATACTCTTTAAAGATAACATCAAAGTGCTAAATTTAAAGCCGTGGAAAGCCAAAGAAAGAACCAAATTCTTCCGCCAAAAGAGGTCCTTGAAAAATCCTTTCTTGCAGACCTTCATATCCACAGTAAGTTCAGCCGAGCAAGCTCAAAAAACATGGAACCAAAGACCCTTTGGGAAGTAGGGAAGTTAAAAGGGCTCTCAGTCATTGGAACAGGCGATTTTACCCATCCAGCATACCTCAAAGAGCTAAAAGAACTCCTCGAGTATGATGGAAAAAGCGGGCTCTACATCTACAAGGGCTCAGCTGGGCAGCCCCCCTATTTTGTGCCCACCGCAGAAATATCCCTTATCTATTCCACAAAGTCTAAAACAAACCGCCGAGTTCATCTTATTCTTATTGCTCCAAACTTTGAGGTTGTAGAAGAGATAAACAAATATCTTTCCAAGCTTGGCAATCTTCTTGCTGACGGACGTCCAACCTTCGGGGTTCAAGCAGAAGATTTAGTGTTAGAACTTATGAAGATTTCGCCTGAGATCTTGGTAATTCCTGCTCATGCCTGGACCCCTTGGTATTCTGTTTTTGGAGCCTTCTCAGGCTTTGACACCCTGGAAGAAGCCTTCGGCTCGGCAACACCCTACATTTTTGCCATCGAGACCGGACTTTCTTCTGACCCGGAGATGAACTGGCGTATTTCAGCCCTTGACTCGATTACCCTTGTTTCAAACTCAGATGCCCACTCCCCGGCAAAGATTGGAAGAGAGGCAACAGCCTTTTTCTTACCTATAACTTATGAAAGCATCCTTCGTGGGGTTAGAGAGGGGAAGATTGCTTATACCATCGAATTCTATCCTGAAGAAGGTAAATATCATTACGATGGACATAGAGCCTGCGGAGTAGTTTTACATCCGAAGGAAACGAAGCTCAACAGCGGAAAGTGTCCCAAATGCGGAGCTCCGCTTACCATCGGTGTCCTTCACCGCGTAGAGGACCTTGCCGATAGAGACGAGGGCTACATTCCCCAGAATAAACCCTATTCCGTCCATTTGGTCCCTTTGATAGAAATCCTTGCCGAGGTCTACAACCTCAACGCCTCGAGTAAAAGCGTAGAAAAGCTTTACCGAACGGTCATTGAGCGAGTAGGCACAGAGTTTGACATCCTTTTGAAAAAATCTCTTGATGAGCTTAAAAAAGTTCTTGATGAAAGGCTTGTTTTAGCTATCTCCCGTATGCGGGAGGGTAAAGTTTTTGTTCAACCTGGATATGACGGGGTGTATGGAAAGGTCTTGGTTTTTCCTCCTCAGGATGTTGAAGAAAAAACAAAAGCATCTGGGCAACAATCTTTGTTTACCTTACAGAAATAGCAACGCTTTAGCCTTAAGAGACGACAAATTTGTCGAAAACGCTCCTAAGACAAAGCCCTTTTGCTAAGGAATAAATTTTGCAAAAAAAATTTATAAAAAGCATAGGAGGTGTGCGTATGAAAAGATTATATTTTCTCTTCCTTTGGCTTTTGGTGTTTGCCCTTCCTCAAGGCTATGGCAAGGATGTAGACTTAGGCATTTCTCTTTCTGATGGAAAGGTTAGAAGCTTCTATTTAGCCATCGGAGATTATTTTAGGGTTCCTGAAGAGGAAATCATAATCATAAAAAAAAGGTATCCAGTAATAGTTGAGGATGAGCTTCCGGTCCTTTTCTTGATCGTAAGAGAAGCGCGAGTTTCTCCTGATGTGGTCATAAGACTTAGACAAAGAGGTTATTCCTGGGTTGAAATCATGCTCCGCTTTGGCTTAAGACCGGAGGTCGTGTTTGAAAGGTACATCGTCTATGGTCCCCCTTATGGTAAAGCCTGGGGATATCATAAGCATCATAAAAGAAAGATTGTCTTGACTGACCATGATATAATCGTCCTCTCAAATGTAAAATTTATCTCTGAATACTACCAGGAGCCTCCTGAGGTTGTTATCAGGTATAAAGAAAAACACCCTCGCTTCGTTGATGTCCATTATGTAGTGTATGAAGAAAAAAAGGGGAAAAAGAAGGAAAGGTTCATAGAGGTGAAGCGGGTCGAAGATAGAGGATATTATGATAGTCCGTTAGATAGGGGTCCTAAGTTTGAAGCTGATGAAAGGGATAGAAAATTTAAAGAAAAGCATAAGAAACCTAAAGAAAAAGATAAAGAATTTAAAGATAAACACAAAGAAAAAGAATGATAAGAAAGGTTTAAAAGGAAAAAAGGGGGCTAACGCCCCCTTTCGTTAGAAATTACTTTTTCTCAGCTGGCTTTTCGGCTGGCTTTTCAGCTGGCTTTTCGGCTGGAGCCTGCTGACCAGTCTGGTTAGCAGATTCATTTCCTGCAGGCTGAGCAGGCTGTGCTGGCTGAGCGGGTTGGGTTGCAGGAGCTTGCTCTGTCTTAGGAGCTTCTTCTTTCTTTTTGCAGCCAGCTGTTACACCGATCATACCAGCAACAGCTAAGGTAAGAACCAAAGAAAGCACCTTCTTCATAGCTAATCCCTCCTCCTAAAATTTTTTATTAATAATCCTACGGTTTTGAAAGTTGTCAAGAGGGTAAATTTTAAATTAGTTCCCTTTCTATTAGCAAAGATTTTTCTAAAGTTATCTCGCAGAGCTTTTCAAGTTCATCTGGTTTTATTCCTAAAAGTTTTAGCAGGTCGTCGTGAAGGGAGTAGTAAAAGCTGTCTATACCACTATAAAACCCCATCAAATTGGCAATAGCGTTTGCCAAGGCAACAATGGCTGAGAGCTTCCTTTGGACCATCAAACTATCGTCATGATGCGCCCTTACCGAAAACACTACATCTTCAGGGAATTCCCATCTTTTTAGAAGCTCTGCCCCCACAAGACCATGGTCCACCCCCACAACAAGCCATTCAACTTGCATAAAGGTCCATTCAGGGTTTTCCTTGATGGTGTTTTTAAAATGTTCAACCTCAATCTTGGTGTAAAGGTCAAGCACGATCTTTCCGATGTCATGAAGAAGACAGGCAAGATAGACCCTTTCCAAAAAGCTTTCTGAGGTCCCTATTTTTCTTGCCAAAAGCTCTCCAGCAATTCCACAAGCAATAGAATGAAGCCAAATTGTTCTTGCACTAACCCCATATCCAATCATCTCTTTGTCAAAATACTTTCCAATTACAGCTGAAAGAAGGATAAATTTAATTTGGTCTACACCAAGATATAGAAAAGCTTGCGCGATGCTTTCCACTTTACGCGGGAGAGCATAAAGAGCAGAATTTACGATTTTGAGAAAGTTTGCGGCGATCCCAGGGTCGGTCTTTATAACCTCTTCAAGCTTGCGATAATCAACATTTTCATCCCTTAACAACTCAAGAGCCCTTTGGGCAGCCTTAGGAAAGGTGGGGATCTGGTCAACCTTAGAAAAGATCTTTTCAAGAAGAAGCTCTTTACCTAAAGACACAACATCCCTCCGTTATAGAGAATTCTAATGGTATTAGCAGAACTATCAAGCTCAACCAGAACAAAAGTGGGTTTGAATATAAACTCGTAGAAATTCTCAATCCCTACTCGTTTTGTAAGAAAATTTCTTGCTAAACCAACGTTTTCCTCCATTAGTTTGAAGTCATTAAGACCGGTTTTAAACTTGCTTGCCCCGGCTAACACCCAAGTAAGACCCTTAAGGTCTTCATCCTTCTCCTTTAACTCATCCCAAAAGTACTCTAAAAGCTCTTCCCCGGAAAAAATAATATTATCTTCAACCGAAATAGCTTGATTTTTGCGAGGAAAAAGAAAAAAGGCTAAGGCTGAAAACCGGGTTTCTTTATTCAAAGCTCCAAGGATCACTCCAGCTCCTGCTGGACCTGCATGTAAGCATACTCTCTTATCTTCCATAATTCTATAAGTCCCTACTGGAACAAAGACCCTCATCTTTCTACTCCTCAAAAATTCTTATTTTTTTAACTTCTCC
>WYEG01000048.1 GCA_009903935.1 Caldimicrobium sp.
TTAGGAGGCTTATCTTTTCGTGCTGTTTCATAGAGAAACGGATAGCCCTCCGCTTACGCCTCGAAGCGACCAGCGGGTTGTCGAGCGATAGTAAGTCTTCTCTTATAAAAAAAAACCCCCGGAAGGGGGCGGAGGGGAGATGAAAATGGATGATTATGTTATGTTGGGAGGGGGCTATTGAAAGAAAGTTCTACTGATAAATACCAAGATTACAATCAAAGCAATCCCTAAACCTAAACAAACTTTTACCAATTTACTTTCTGCCGGAAGCCATTCATCATATTTCATGGACTCCAGCTCTTTTAGTAATTCATCCTGTTGGGCTTGATTACTCATCTTTATCACCCCCTTAAGGTGTTATTGTATTACTGGCGGTTTTAAACCATGGAAAAAGAGGTAGGCTATCAACAATCCAATCCAAATGATGAAACCGAAAAGGGCTACAAAGTAAACTACAGCAAGCTTCCCAAGTCCTTCCGCCCAGAGCTTCTTAAAGTTTGTTATGGCTCCGATGGCAAAGAAGGTTACAAGGAAGAAAATTAATCTTAAAGCGTCAAGCCCAGCGGTTGCCGTTCTAAGCTTATTTACTATGTCAGCTGAATCTTTTATCTCCGCTTTTAAAGAATTGACTTGAGCCTTTTGGCTTTCTATTTCTTTCATTATCTTTTCCTTAACTGCCAGGTCAGTGGTCGCGTTTGCTTCTTTTTCCAAGAGCTTAATTTTTGCCTCAACAAGCTTCATTTTATTCTCAACAGCTTGAACCTTTGGAGCATGTGGAGCTGAAATGATCAAAAACAGCACGAAGCTTAAAGCATAAGCTAAAACAAACTTAGGGAACCTATTCCAAATCTCAGCCCAAGAAACGCTTTCTCCTGGTTTGCTTTCGATCATAGCGCACCAAACATATGCAAGGACAAAGGCCCAAATGCTGATAAAAATATCTATGAAAAGTTTGGTAGTAGCAGCAGCTAAAAAGATCCAACCCGGCTCATACTTTATTCCCGTAAGGGCTTCAGTTTTTCCTCTTATTAAGGCATCAACGATGGCTCCAGAGGCAAAGGCACCCCCGTCCGTTTTTACCGTTAATCCCATCCAGGCACCGGCTACCATTGGTTCTTGCCATAGAAACTCTCTTGCCAAAAAAGGTAGAATAATCAGCTCAACCACGGCAAAAATAACAACAAGAGAGGAAACCATAATAGGGACTACAGGTCTTGCTCTTATAGCTCCACCAGTAGCTATAGCAGCGGAAACACCGCAAATTGAGATACCGGAGGCAAGAGGGGCAGCCCATTCTCTGTTGAATTTGAACCAGCGGCGAGCCATGTAATAAACAAGCCCCCAAAAGATTAAATATGCCACGATGATGGCACAAAAACCATTAAACAAGATCACGGAAGCCATACCCAAAGCTGAAGCCGCTTTTAAACCTAAAATGGCTCCCATTATTCCGATTGCTGTCTTGATGTAGAATTCAGCCCTAAGGGCTTCATTTAGAGAGTTAGCAAAGCCTGGGAATAGGTTGCCAACGATTAATCCCAAGATTAAAGCAAAGATGAAACCACCCTCACCAGTAAGTTTTAAAGACCAAGGAATGTTGTATTTTGAAGGGTCTGTTGCCGCAAAATAAGCATAATGACCAGCAATCCAACATACAATGCTTAACCAATAAACAAAAAAGAAGCCAATAATAAATCTTTTAACATTACCACCAAGAAGGGCTATCCCAATGCTTAAAAGCACTGTTAAAACAACATAAGTTATAACTAAGGAGGCACCGCCAGAAATAACTCCTTTATAGGCTTTGCCAGCCGGTCCTAAGGCTTTACTAAAATCTATCCATTCTTCAACCTTTATAGCCCAACCTAAAAGGTCAATGCCAGCAAAGGCAAATAGGGAAACTAAAACTAATACGGACGCTAACCAAAAGGCTAACCAGTCCTCGTTCAAAATCCCCTTTTTCTTCTCTTCCATACAAACCCTCCTCCTAAAAAATTTAGATAAAATGAAAAGAAAATTGGTTTAGCTACTTCACCCTTTGCCAAGCATGCTCATCACCTCCTTTCTTTTTTGTAAAGCCCATACGCATAATTCAATAATTCAAAATACATGCCCAGTTTGCTCTTCAGTTTTTTCTGACTTTGGAGAAATATCTGTTGCTCTTTGGAGACTAAATAAAAGAGGCTATGTTACCTTTCATAGACAATTTTGATTTTTTTAATAAAAGATTAAAGTTTATGCTGATTTTTAATGGAGGTAGAGGAAATTTTAACGAAATACAAAGGAGATGCATGCACTGTGATAATCCTCCCTGTGTTAGGGGATGCCCTTTTGGGGCTTTGAGCAAACAACCTGAAGGTAATACAGTCATAGACCATAGCATCTGCTTTGGGGGTGCGAAGTGCCGGGATGTTTGCCCCTTGGGCATACCTCAAAAACAAGCAGGTGTTGGAATGTATCTAAAGCTGGCTCTAAGGCATCCGCGTTATGGTATGAACAAATAAGGGGAAAAACTTAATAAGAAAGAAGGGATGAATACTTCTTAAGTTTTTTCCAGAGGGTTTTTCGGCTAATTCCAAGTTTTTTGGCGGCTTCTCCTACTTTTCCTTCACACTCTTCAAGGGTGCGAAGGATTAATTCCTTCTCTATAAGCTCTAAACATTTTTTGTAGCCCCTTTCTTCTAAATCTTGCCCTTCTAAATCCATATTAGCTAAGATGATTGAGCGAACTTCTTCAGGAAGATGCCAAATTTCAATACGGCCGTTCTTTGAGAGGAGATAAGCCCTCTCAAGGATGTGCTTTAACTCCCTAACATTCCCAGGATAATCGTAGCTTAAAAGGGCAAGATAGGCAAGCTCCGAAAAAGTTGGAACACCTTTGTTATACTTCTGGGAGAAAAGATAAAGAAAATGTTGAATTAACACCGGGATGTCTTCTTTTCTTTCTCTCAAAGGAGGTATTTTGATAGTAAAGGCTGAAATCCGGTAGTAGAGGTCATCCCTAAACAAGCCTTCTTTCATGAGTTTTTTCAAGTCTTTAGATGTGGCAAAAAGAAAGCGAACATCAGCCTTTTTTTCTTTGGTTGAGCCAAGGGGATAAAAAGTCTTCTCTTCTATGACCCTTAAAAGCTTTGGTTGAAGGGAGAGGGGAAGGTCGCCTATCTCATCTAAGAGAATGGTTCCCCCTTGAGCAAGCTCTAATTTGCCAACCTTTGAGGTGTAGGCTCCGGTGAAGGCTCCTTTTTCATAGCCAAAAAGTTCAGCCTCAAAAAGGGTCTCGGGTATAGCTGTGCAATTTATCTTAATAAAGGGAGCTTTGTTCCTTGGACTAAGCTCATGGATAATCTGAGCAACCAGCTCTTTCCCGCATCCTGATTCCCCAAGCACGAGAACTGGAAGGTCAGTCTCGGCGACAACCTCAATGTTTGAGAGAAGCTCTTGGACAGCTTTGCTTTCGCCTACAAATTTGGTAAGTGCTTCCTGTTGCCCAAGCCTTCTTTTTAAGGTGTCAACTTCTTTTCTTAGGCTTTTAAACTGAAGGAAGCGTTCAATGGTTACGAGTAATTCTTCCTCCTCAAAGGGTTTAGCAAGATAATCAAAGGCTCCTTCTTTTATGGCTGAAACTGCGGACCTTACTTCAGCATAGGCAGTTATGATGATAATTCCTGCATCGGGTGCTAATTCTTTTATCTTAGGAATAAGGGTTAATCCGTTCGCATCTGGGAGCCTAAGGTCAAGGAGGACAACATCAAAGGGCTCGTTCTTGAGCATTTTTAAAGCTGTTTCGCCCTTTTCTGCTACAGCAACCTCATAGCCTTCCTTAGATAGAAAATTTTTTAGCACTGCAGTCAATATCTTTTCATCATCTACGATAAGGATTTTAGGCTTCATTTTTGTGCTTCTTTGCAAGCGGAAGTTTTACATAAAATGTAGTTCCGTAGGATGAGGTTTCAAACCATAGGTCGCCTTGATGCTTTTGAATTATAGCCAAGGCCACGGTAAGCCCAAGCCCAGTTCCTTGACCGGGAGGCTTCGTGGTAAAGAAGGGTTCAAAGACCTTAAGTTTTAGTTCTTCTGGTATACCGGGTCCAGTGTCTGAGATAGCTACAACCGCATGCTCCCTTTCGGGCTCAACTTTGATAGTTAAACTTTTTTGTGCTTCCGCTTCCATGGCTTGAATGGCATTTAGGATGAGGTTCAGAAAAACCTGCCCGAGCTTCTTTGCATCTCCCTTTACCCAAATTCTATCGTCCTTGTAATCCTTTTTCAACTCTATTCCCTTTTTAGATATTAGATGGGAGATTAAACCAAGGCTTTTTTCCAAAACATCGACCAAATTAATGGTTTCTGTCTTTACTTCTTCAGCTCTGGAAAATTGAAGTAAATCTTTTAGGATGCTCTGAATTCTTAGCATGCCCTCATAAAGCAGACTAAGGTATTGAAGTTTTTCTTCGGTAGATAGATTATCCTTTTGCAATTCCTTAACGATGAGGAGCATTCCTGAAAGGGGGTTGTTTAGCTCATGAGCAATCCCTGCGGCAATCTGCCCTAAGGAAGCATACTTTTCTAAGAGGAACATTCGTTCTTCCATTTTTTTCCTCTCAGTAATATCTTCCACAAGAATTATAGCCTTTTCCACAACATTTCCATTTTCAAACACAGGATAGACATGAATATTGTAAATTTTCCCCCCTTTTCCTTCGTAGTAGCAAGTTTTTGCCTTTTTTTCTTCAAGAACCTCTTCGATCAACTCCTTTGCGCATTCCCTTTCTTTCCAGTTTTTAAAAGCATTATTCTCTAAGATGATTTCACAGTCTTTGCTAATTAAAGCCAAGGGGTCGGTAATGCTATCCACCACGGTTTGCAGAGTTGCTAAGCTCTTTTC
>WYEG01000043.1 GCA_009903935.1 Caldimicrobium sp.
GGCTTGGGTGATCTCAAAAATCGGTCCATTAAGTCAAGGTTCTTTAACCCTTGTGGAGCTTCCGGAGCCTGAAATCTCTGCGGATGAAATCTTAATCAAGGTCCTTGCCTGCGGGGTATGCCATACCGAGCTTGACGAAATAGAAGGAAGGGCAAAGCCAAGCTTTTTGCCTATCATCCCTGGGCATCAAATCGTAGGCGAAGTTGTTGAGGTTGGCAAAAGCGTTAAGAAGTTTAAGCCCGGAGACCTGGCTGGAGCTGGCTGGATATATTCATCCTGTGGAAGATGCAAATTCTGCAAAGAAGGCTTAGAAAACCTTTGCCCAGAGTTTAAAGGAACTGGGAAGGATGCTCATGGCGGATACGCTGAATACTTCAAGATAAAAGAAAACTTTGCCTTCAAGATCTCCGAAGGAGTTTCTCCCGTGGAAATTGCTCCTCTATTCTGTGCTGGCGCAATCGGTTATAGAGCCTTAAAGCTTGCAAACCTTAAAGGAACGAAGGATGAGGTGCTTTGTCTCTGCGGGTTTGGGGCTTCAAACCACTTGGTCTTAAAGATGGCAAAGGGGCTCTATCCAGAGCTTAAAGTCTTTGTGTATGCCCGGAACCCTAAGGAACGAGAATTAGCCTTAGCGCTTTCTGCAGACTTAGCTTTAGACTTCGGAGAGGCTCCCCCTGAAAAATTTTCCGCAATCATTGACACAACCCCTGTGTGGAAGCCCCCCTTTTCTCTTCTGCAGCATCTTGCACCAGGCGGGCGCCTGGTGATAAACAACATCAGGAAAGAAGAGGTAGACAAGGACTATCTTTTAAACCTTGACTATGCTCGGGATTTGTGGCTCGAAAGGGAGATAAAATCAGTAGCCAACATTACCAGAAAAGACATAGAAGAATTTTTGGAGATAGCTTTTAAGCTTAAGCTCAAGCCTGAGGTCGTAGCCTATCCTTTTGAGTCTGCCTTGCAAGCCCTGTTTGACCTAAAGGAAGGAAAGATTAAAGGGGCAAAGGTCCTTGTCATAGGGTCTTAAGGTCTTTTTATGCCGATTTGGGCAATCCTTTCAATCCTCGCTGGCTTTTTTGTTGCCTTAAGCGACGCCCTAAACAAGAAGTTTCTTTCTTCGCAAGGAGCTTATGTTATGCTCTTTGCAAGAACCTTCGGGAGCCTCCCCTTCCTTTTTCCGGTTTTTCTTTATCTCTTATTCTCTAAAAACGCCCTCAACTTCTTTACTCCTTCTTTCTTACTTGTAGTCTTTCTTCTGCTTTTTCTTGAGATAATAGCAACGGTTTTTTACATGAAGGGCATTAAGGCTTCCCCCCTTTCAGCAAGCCTCCCTTTTTTATCCTTTACCCCGGTGTTTGTTGTGTTAACAGGCTACTTGATCCTTGGTGAGAGGGTAAGCTATGCTGGATTTGCTGGCATTTTACTCATCGTCCTTGGAAGCTACTTTATCCATCTTCCAGAGAGGGAAAGTCTTTTTGACCCCTTCGTTAAAATCTATAAAGAAAAGGGAAGTAGATACCTTTTAATCACAGCCTTCATCTACGGCCTTACCTCGGTGCTTGGTAAAAAAGCTCTTTTACTTTCTGAGCCTGTCTTTTTTGCAAGCTTTTACTTTTCAGCCCTTGCGATAGCAGGCTTAATCTTTGCAAAAACCTTTGGTAGGATAAGGGTTTTTGAAGTAAGCAGGGCAAGCTTGCGGGAAGTCTTGCTCGTTGGCGGAACGCAAGCCCTTATGTGCCTTTGCCATATGCTTGCCCTAAGCCTTGTTGAAACAGCCTACATGATCGCCTTAAAGAGGACAAGCATCCTCTTTGCGGTGATCCTTGGGTATCTCTTTTTTCGGGAAAGGTATGTTGGCTTCCGTTTAACCGGAGCCTTGCTTATGCTCCTTGGCGTGGTAATAATTACCTTTGGAAAGTAGGAGGTAAGATGATTGTAAGAACTCCTTACAGAGTGATCTATGGGGACACGGATTGCGGCGGCGTGATGTACTACGGAAACTACCTTCGGCTCTTTGAGATTGGAAGGACTGAATGGATAAGAAGAGTAGGCATAGCTTATAAAGAGATAGAGGAACGCTTTGAGGTCATCTTGCCTGTGGTTGAAGTCTTTGCAAAGTATAAAAGCCCAGCCTTCTACGATGACCTCTTAGAGATCGAAACCCAACTTACCGAGGCAAAGCCCCTAAAACTTCGCTTTGACTATAGAATATTCCGAGAAGGAAATCTTTTAGTGCAAGGCTACACGGTGCATGTGCCAATTGGAAAGGACATGAAGGCAAAAAGGCTTCCAGTTGAGCTCTATGAGCTTTTAAAAAATCATACTACCGCTTTATCTTCTGAACGGTAGGAAACACGCCTGAGCGGTTGTCTTTATCTATTTTAAGTGAGACTAAATCGTTCCGATTAAATAATTAAAGGATAGGATAATCAGCAAAATGTGAAACTTTAATAGGAGGTGATTTACCATGCAAAGAACTCTAATGAAGAGGGAAGAAAAACAAAAGGAATTGTATTGTATAAAGTATAAAAAGAAGGTTCCATTTGATTGTTCTTTATGTGTATTTGAGAAAAAGTGTGTGAGAGAAAAACATATTTTAGCAAATACGGATTCATAATTATATGGGTGATAGTGTAATAGGTTCCACTATGTAAAAAAAAGGGGGATAGCAAGCCCCCCTCACTTCGTTCGAGTGGTTATTTCTTTAACCTTTGAAGTAGGTCTTCTACCCTTGCCTTAATCTCATCCCGAACTTGACGGAAAACTGCTAATTTTTCTTCTTCAGAGCCTTCTGCCTTTGCCGGGTCAGGAAGTCCCCAGTGCTCCCTTCTTTGAGAAGGAACAAAAGGGCAGGTCTCCTTAGCATCTCCGCAGAGGGTTATCACAAGGTCAAGCTCAGAAAAGGGTATCTCTTCCAAAGATTTTGGATGATGAGAAGAGATGTCAATTCCGTCCTCAGCCATAACTTTTACAGCTAAAGGATTAACTGAAGGGGCAGGCTTTGAGCCAGCAGAATATACTTCTACTTCAAGGTTATATAGTCTTGCCAAATGCTTGGCATACCCCTCGGCAATCTGGCTCCTTGCCGAGTTCCCCGTGCAGATAAAGGCTATCTTTGCCATTTAAACTAACCTCCAGCGTCTTCATCTTCTCTTCGGCTAATTCTTTCGCCCTAATAGGGTCTGGATGAGGCTTCGCAAAGAAAAAGCCTTGGTAAAATATAATTTCAGTCTGAAGAACTGCCTTCACCTCATCTACTGTCTCTACTCCTTCAGCAATTGGTATACAGCCGAATTTTCTTGAAATATAATCGCAAACCTGCAATAAAACAAATTTTCTATCACCTATTTTCAAATTTTGAATAAGCTCCCTGTCAACCTTGAAAAAACTAGGCTCTAAAATTAACAACCTGTATAAATTTGAATTCTCTAATCCAAAATCATCAAGGGCTATATGTATCCCGTAGTCCTTGTATGCTTTCACAAAGTTGGTAAGGTTTGCAAAGTTATTGACCTTCCCTTCTTTTATCTCCGCAACCAAATTAAACGGGTCAACCCCGTAGTAGTGAGCTTTCTTTTTTATCCAGTTTGTGCCTGCCTTGCCTTGGTCTATCAACTCAGGCTCTATGTTTATAAAAAGGAGATAATCTTTGTGTAAACCGTAATCAACGAATTTCATTATAGCAAGTTCCTTGCAGCATCTATCTAATTCTACCAAAATACCGGCTTTCTTACCACTACTAAAAAGAACATTCGGGGGTATGAGCGAATTGTTTTTAATATCAAAGCCCCTTGCTAAGGCTTCAAATCCAAAGACCTTCTTTGAGGCTAAATTTACTATCGGTTGAAAATAAATGTCTATTTCCAGTTTATTTCCGTTGATTTTAAAGAATCTTCTTCGCAACCACATTCACCCCTATAGTAACTTTTTAAATTACCGTTTTGATCCATCCTTCTATCTTCAAATATAGCTGATTTTCCTGTAGTTTTAGCTACTTGTTTGGCCATCGATTTAACTTCCGATGCGACCGAGGCTAAATGAGCATAGGATTCTATTCTGCGGGTGCTTGTTCCAGTTATGGCTAAAGATAAAGAAAGAAGCGGAAAGGTTTGAACCTCACCCTTTCTATTGTAGGAGATGTAGAACCCCTTTTGATAATCCTCTCCGTGAAAGTAAGGAAGGAGCTTTTCAAATTCTTCTACGATTTCGCTTGCTATTTTGTATGATAATTCTGGTTTACAAACTACGACAAAATCATCCCCACCTATATGCCCAACAAAACAACCGTATTTTCTTTGTATTCTTTTTAGTATTTCTCCTAAAGAAACTATTACCTCATCACCCTTAGCAAAGCCGTAGTAGTCGTTAAAAGGCTTAAAGTTGTTTAAATCAATGTAGATGACATCGAACTTTTCATTCTTTGAAATTTTCTCATCAATGTATCTTTTTATAGCCCAGTTACCAGGAAGACAGGTCAACGGGTTCTCATCTCGAGCAAGCATGAGGGACCTAAACGTTAAAGCCTCTAAAAGCTTTCTTACAGAAAGGGTGCCAAAGTATTTATCATGATCCCTTACGACGATAATGTCGTCATAGAAGCGTTCCTCAGACTTCTCTTGAATTTTTAGAGCAGCTTCTTCCAAGGTAAGATGGGCCGGGAACAGAACCTCGGGCTTCTCCATCACATCGATAAGCATTTTATGACCAT
>WYEG01000019.1 GCA_009903935.1 Caldimicrobium sp.
ACAAAAAATGGGGGCTCGGCAAGACAAAAAATGGGGGCTCGGCAGGACAAAAAATGGGGGCTCGGCAAGACAAAAAATGGGGGCTCGGCAGGACAAAAAATGGGGGCTCGGCAAGACAAAAGAGGGGCTCATCGGCAAGAAAATAAAAAGAACGCTCGGCAGGACAATAAAAAGGACGCACGGCAGGACAATGTAGGGGACCTGAAATTCCTTGCTATCTTTAAGGGAGCACAGTTTGAGGGGCTAACATCATTTTCTCTTTGGATTTAGAATGTCTTGTAAGGCTTCAGAAAGTAAGGTTAAAGCCAACACTGTTAACAGAATGGCTAAGCCTGGGAATAAAGATAGCCACCAGGCAACTTCCAATGTTTCCTTCCCTTCGATTAGCATGTTACCCCAGGAGGGTGTTGGAGGTTGAACGCCTATCCCAAGGAAGGAAAGAGCAGACTCAATGAGTATAGCATGCCCCATCCCAAGGGAGGCGGAAACAAGGATTGGGGCTACGGCGTTTGGAAGGAGATGTCTGAGGATAATCCTTGCTGAGCTTGCTCCGTAAAGTCTTGCCGAGAGGACAAATTCTCGCTCTTTAAGGGATAGGATCTCTGCCCGAACGAGCCTTGCCACACCCATCCAGCTCGTAAGTCCGATGACGATCATGATGTTCGTAAGCGATGGCTCAAGATAGGCTATTACCGCAAGGATAAGAAAAATGGTTGGGAAACAAAGGAACATGTCGATTATTCGACAGATTATCTGGTCTACAAGCCCCCCATAGTATCCAGCGATGGCACCAAGACTTACCCCCAAGACCAAAGATAAGCCAACAGCAACGAAGCTAACCTGTAAGGAAATCCTTGCCCCATAGAGGATGCGTGCTAAAACATCCCTTCCAAGAAGGTCTGTCCCCAGGGGATGCTCAAGGCTTGGCGGAAGAAGGATCTTTTGAACATGGATCTCAAAGGGGCTTACAGGATAAAGATATGGTCCAAAAAGGGCAGACAAAAAAAGGATTATTAAAAAAAGAAAGGAGAAAAATCCTGTCCGGTGGGATATCAAGGCTTTAAGCATGTTTTATGCTATGTCCTTCCGCCTGTTCTAATGCGTGGGTCAGCAAGGGCATAGCCGATATCTGCTAAAAAGTTGCCAAGAAGGGTTAGGACTGACACTAACACAAGGTTAGCAAGGATGACTGGATAATCCCTTGAAAGGACGGCTTGCCACATAAGCTGACCAACGCCTGGGATGCCGAAGATGGATTCAAAGATGACGCTTCCTCCTATCAATCCAGGCAAGGATAGTCCAAGAATGGTAATCAATGGAAGAAGGGCATTCCTTAGAGCATGCCGATAAAGAACCTTCCTTTCCGGTAAACCCTTTGCTCGGGCAAAGAGGATAAAATCGCTCTCTAAAACCTCAACCATAGAATTTCTCACATACCGAGCTATGCCAGCAATCCCTCCAAAGGTTGCCACAAGAAGGGGCATGATAAGATGCTTTGCCCAGTCTAAAATCTTCTCAAAAAAGCTCATCTCTTCGTAGCCAACGCTGCTGTGCAAACCTGAGATGGGTAAAAGCCCAAGCTTTACCCCAAAGAGCATCATAAGAAGAAGGGCAAACCAAAAGCTCGGCATGGAATATCCAAGGAGCGTAAAGATAGTGATCAATCTATCCCTAAGGGTGCCTGCATGGACGGCTGAGTATACTCCGACGGGAATGCTAATTAGAAGGATTATGACGAGGGCTAAGCTGTTTATAAGGATGGTAATAGGCAGTCTTTCCTTAATCTTATCCCAGACGGGGCGCTGGTCTATGGAAAAGGATACGCCAAAGTCTAAGGTAATAACCCCTTTAAGCCATCTTAAGTATCTTTCATGCAAGGGTTTGTCAAGACCATACATCTTAATCAGTCTTTCTCGAAACTCAGGGGTTATCTTAGGGTTGAACTCCGTCATGGGGCTCAATGGGTCGCCCGGAGCAAGATGGATAAGCCCAAAGCTGATGGTTAGAACCCCCCATAGGGTTAGTAGCATTATCGCCAAACGCTTGATCAAAAATCTAAACATAGGCTAAGACCTTTTTCTTTCTGCCTGCGAAGGTTTAAGATAAAGAGGCAAGACCTCATCTCCAGATAAGACCTTAGCCTCACCTTGGGAAAGCTTTAACATCGCAAACCTTCCTAACAGAGAGGCTGAAAGCTCGATGGGATTTGACGGAAAAACCACCTTGTGAGATAGTCTCTCGCTTAGATAGTCTTTCCACTTCTCCACGGTCTCGCTCACGATGAGCGTCTTTTCTTGGATCAGGCTTTCCAGCTCCTCAAGGCGTAAAAGACAGGGCTCAAGAAGAGTTGTAAGCCTTCCCTTTTCCCATCTATACATGCCGACAAAGACCTCTCCTGTGTAGGCATCAATCAGGGAAAGGATGGGAAGGTCCGGACATCCATAACCGAAGCTCAATACCTCAAGGCTGGAAATGGGAATTACCGGTTTTTCGTTGACCAGAGTTAAGGCTTTCACCAAGCTTAACCCTACCCTAAGTCCGGTAAAGCTACCTGGTCCAACATCTACAACAAAGTAATCAGCCTCTTCAAGGGGGAAGAGAGTCGGGAGAGCTCTCTCGCTTTGGTTAGACTGAAAAATTAGCGGTAAAAACCGAAAAAGATGGCTTGAATAAGATTTATCTGCGGAAAACTTTATTTCCCAGGTCTTTTTTCCTAAAAGAAAGGCTATTCCGCCGAAGGCTCCCGAGGTTTCAAAGCATACTAATCGAGCTTCCATCCAGAAAGCAACCGCATAATATCATTGTAGAAGACAAACACGCTAAGCAGAATAATCAAGGCTAAACCTACTTTAAAGATAAGTTCTTGAGCCCTTAGAGAAAGGGGCTGCCCTCTTATCGCTTCGATGGCAAAGATCACTAAGTGCCCACCATCAAGCATGGGTATGGGGAAAAGGTTTATTAGACCAAGGTTGATAGAAAGCATAGCCATAAAGGCAATAAGGGGAAATAGACCAACTTTTGCCGTATCTCCGGCAAGCTTACCTATGGTCAAAGGACCGCCTAAGGTGGATAAAGGCAGCTCCCCTGTTAAAAGCTTCCCCATTGCGAGAAGAGTTAAAGATGTTAGCTCATAAAATTTTTCGCAGGCAGCAACGAAGCCTGAAATCGGGTTGTATTCTTTTTTTATCACTTCACCGCTTGGAGCAATACCAAGAACGGGAACCTTGGTCTTTTTTCCAAAGATGTTTGTGCCCTCCTGATAAGCTGGCTTTACCCTTAAGGTGAAGACCTCGTTTCCCCTTTTGACCTCTAGCTCAACTTCGGTTAAGTCTTCCTTTGAGCGTAAGTAGAAAAAGAGCCTTTCAAAAGTTTCAATTTCTTTACCGTCAATGGCTAAGATTTCATCCCCTGGCTTTAACCCCACCGCCTCCGCAGGAGAACCAGGAATAACCTTTCCCACCACCGGCTTTAAGTAAACAGGACCTGAAATGCTAAAGTAAAGCCAGAAGGCAAGAAGGGCAAAAAGAAAGTTAAAACCTGGTCCAGCAAGGACGATAAGCGCCTTTTGCCAAGGTTTTTTAAAGGCAAAGGTTTTTTCCTTATCTACCACCGAAGGCACGGTCTCAGGATGTTCCCCATAGAGCCTAACATAACCACCAAGGGGGACGGCTGAAATTCTGTATTCAGTTTCCCCTTTTATAAAACTAAAGAGCTTTGGACCAAAGCCAAGAGAAAACACCTCTACCCTTACTCCAAGAAGCCTTGCTACTAAAAAATGTCCAAGCTCATGGACAAAAATTAAAACCCCGACGACTACGATAAAAGCAAGGACCGTGGTCATAGACTTTTAATCATCTCCTCGGTGAAGTTTTTTACCTCCTCGTGGAAGGCTAAAATTTCATCCACGGTAGAGGGCTTATACCTTATGGTAAACTCATTGAGAGTTTTTTCAAGCACCCTGGGAATGTCCGTAAACTTTATCCTACCTTCAAGAAAAGCTGGCACCGCAACCTCATCACTTGCTTCAAGGATAAGGGGATAGGGATGCCCAAGCTTCAAAGCAGAATAAGCAAGGGCAAGACATGGAAACCTTTGAAAATCGGGCGGGAAAAGATTAAGCGTAAGGCTTGGGTTAAAAGAGAGGTCCGCTACATCAAGGGTTGGTCTTTCAGGATAGAAAAGGGCATAGGCTATCGGAAGCCTCATGTCAGGCTTACTAAGATGGGCAAAGATGGTTCCATCGACAAGCTCAACTAAGGCATGGATTGTGCTTTGAGGATGAATTAAAACCTCAATCCTCTCCGGCGAGAGATTAAAAAGGACAGAGGCTTCAATGACTTCAAAACCTTTGTTCATCAGGGTTGCCGAATCGATGGTGATCTTCTCCCCCATCTTCCAGGTGGGATGTTTTAAGGCAAGCTCAGGCGTAACCTTTTCTAAATCCTCTAAAGCCCAATCAATGAAGGGACCTCCAGAGGCGGTAAGATAGACCTTTCTTAAGGAAGATTCTCCATACTTTTGTAAAAGCTGAAAAAGGGCTGAATGTTCGCTATCAACAGGAATGATCTCCCCTCCTGAGGTTTGAGAGCAAGACAAGAGAAGAAATCCGCCCCCGATTATAGACTCTTTATTTGCTAAAGCAACCCTTTTACCAGTTTTTAAAGCATAATAAGCAGGAATAAGACCTTTAATCCCTGATATGGCAACTACAGCCACATCAGCTGAGGGCTCGCTTGCCATTCTTGATAAGCCTTCATCCCCGACGAAAAACTCAGGCTTATAGCTCAGTCTTTCTGCTAAGTAGCTAACGGATTCCTCATCAGGAAGGGCTATAAGAGGCGGGCGAAATCTTTCGGAAATTTCAAGCAGATTATCAAGCCTTGATTTTCCAGAGATTCCAAGAAGGGTAAACCTATCCCTAAAACGAGAAATGATGTCTAAGGTTTGCTTTCCTATAGATCCCGTTGCTCCAAAGAGTAGAACCTTTTTCACAGCTATCTTTTTTCAGGAGCCTGCGGTTGCTGAGGAATAAGAGGCTGGGATGGAGGTATGGGCACTTGTGAAGGGCTTGGGACTTTTTGTTGAACCTTAACCTCAGGTAGGGCAGGTCTATGCTTAAGCGAAACATACTTTGTTAAGATTAAAGAATTTAGAAAGAAAAGGACAACAAGCACCATGGTTACTTTGTTTAAAAAGCTTGTAGGACCTGCACCGCCGAATATGGCTTCTGCCCCTCTGAAGACTGCCCCGTATTCCGACCCCTTAGTCACATTGACAAGGACGATAAGAACTATAAGAATAGCTAAAATAACTTGAAAGACTATGAGCAATGTTTCCATAGGGTTTTCTCCTTCATATCAAATTCTACCTCATAGGGAAAAGTTCTGCACCTGGAAGGGGTGCTACAGGCTCTGTAAGCTTCATCTCTCCGTTCTTTATCCACTCTTTTAAGATTTCCGCAACCTGCCGCGATTTAATTAGGCTTGTTAAAGGCACAGTTGGGACTTCCTTCCCCAAGATGTTTATCTTTCCGCTTTTTAACTCCGCATAGCTAACGAACCCGTAGTTTCTCTTTACCCCGTTTGGATAGTCATGGGAATAGTCTACCACTTGAGCAAAAATATCCTCATCGCCAAGACCAGCCCATTCGGCAACCTGCTCATTTAGTATGGGGATGGGTATGCCGAGCCCAACCGCCAAAGAACAACCATAGCCAAGATGCGAGGTGCCGATGAGCCATTCTGGCTTCATCTCCTTTAGGTTGCCAAGAACCATAAGGGTTGCTGCAGGCTGCATGGGAACGCCCATTTCCGTACGCTTAACCTCCATACGATGTTGGGTGCCAGCCCACACCACATAGCCCTTTGCCCCGCCAAGAAAGATCCGCGTCCCAATGCCGATGGTTTTAAGATAAGGGTCCTTTAAAAGAGGGGAAAGGCATCCAGCAGTTGCGTAGTTTGCGTTTCCAAGGCGAGGCTTAAGAATGCCCATATAGGTGTAAAGTATTTTGTCCCCAAGGTTTATAGCTACATTGTAGTTTTGATAGGCGTTTCTTGGGTTGCAAAGGACAGCGTTTACCATATCTTGTAGGGTGATTTCCATCTCTAAGCTTTTCCGAGGATAGCAGTGGGTCCCGTAGGCTGTTGCCCGAAGTAGAACCTTTTTCCCAGCCACAAGGTCATGGATAACATGCCCTCCGCCATACAGGAATTGGCCGGGAAAGACTCTGTTCAAAGGATCGTCCTCTCGTGGCTCGGCTGCACCAATGTAGATATCTACAGCAGCAAGACCGGCATAGGCTGGGACATCGTTTAGCCAAACGCGATGAGCCTTAATCGTTGGCACAGTATGCCCAAAGTTAATAAAGGCACCGGATGAACACATGGGAGAAAAGGTACCGGTTGTTACAACATCAACCTCTTTAGCAGCCTGAACCGGACCAACCTCCTTCACAAGCTTGGAAAACTCCTCGGCAGTTAAAACAACCACCTCTCCCTTTTCGATTTTTTTATTTATCTCCTCAACGGTTCTTCTAACCTTGAATTCTTTAGCCATGTTCATTCTCCCACTAAACTATTCTATAAAAGAAACAACTTTATGCCCCTCAGCCTCAAGCTCAAGGGCGATCCTTTCAAGGTTTGTCTTTTCAACCCTGATGAAGTAAATTTTTTCACCCTCTGAGGTTATGTCCATTCCGATAGAAATTATTTTACCTCCTCCCCTTTTGATAACTTCAAGGGCCGAGTTTAGGTTATCCTCCTTGGGTATGATGTCAAGCCTTGAAGAGGCTTTAAGGATACCCATAAGCTCAATAAAAGCCTCAAGAATGTCTGTGATAGTTATTATTCCTACAAGCTTACCCTGTGAGATTACCGGCAAACCCCCTATCTTGTATTTATAGATGAGCCGAGCCGCTTCATCGATGCTTGCCTCAGGGTCGATGGTTATAGGGTTAATGATCATCACCTCTCGAAGGGGAAGCCTCAGCTTTTCGGGAGAAAGGTAGGGACGCAAGGAGCTTTCCGTTACTAACCCCACAAGCCTATTATCCTCTACCACAGGAAGATGCCTGATGGAATGCTGTTGCATAATTTGGATAGCAGATTCCACCGTATCTTTAGGGCTAACTGTTATCAAGTCTGTTATCATCCAATTCCTAACCTTCATCATCTCTTATCTCTCGCTTCGAGGATTTTGTAGTTTGATTTATTTTAAACCCTCATTTTTTGATGTAAAGAGTAAAAGAGGAGATGTTTAGCTTCGGCAAGATGATCCCACCGGTTCTCCTTAACTAGCAATACCCAACCAAAATACTCAAACAGCTCTCAGTTAAAATCATTTACTCCATAGACTAACTTCCCCTGCGATGGCAAGCTCAAGAATAGGGAAAAGCGGGGGCCTTGATCCCCACGGGATTACAAAAGGAGGAACGAAGAAAAAGTTTGTGGGGCTTGTGCTAAAAAATTTTAGGAAACAGCCTCTGTAAAGATGTGAGGCAGTTTTAAAAATTTGTGCAAGCCCCTGTTGTCGCCCCGAGGCGTAAGCCGAGGGGTCCCTCGGCGCTTGCGCGCCTCGGGATGACATCCCGGATGCCGTCCCGAACGAAGTGAGGAGTACCTCGCTATCGCTCGGCAGGACAAAAATTGGGGCTCGACAGGACCAAAGAGGGGTGGCTCAGCAGGACAAAGTAGAGTGGGGACTTTTTTGCACAGCCTCTGTAAAGATGTTGACACAAATTAAAAATTGGTTATATTAAAAAATTGAGCCGAGGTGGCGGAACAGGAAGACGCGCTGGCTTGAGGGGCTAGTGGGCTTCGGCCCGTGCGGGTTCGACTCCCGCCCTCGGCACTCTTAATCATTCATCTTATTTTTCAGGCCTTGCCTCAACATCATATACTTTAGCCTTGGTTATTCTTACCTTTATCAAATCTCCAGGTAAAAGTGTTTCTTTAGCTTTCCGAGGAAGCTTTACTAAAGTTTGTCCGTCAATCTCCGGTGCCTGAAAGCTTGCTAAACCTTTAAGCTTGTTTGGGCTTTCCTCCTCAAGGATTAACACTTCATCTAAAGTTCCAACGCGCGCTTCAAGCCTCTTCTTTGTGATAGCCTGCTGAAACATCAAAACCTCTTTTCGTCTCCGGATCCTTTCTTTAGCTGGAACCCTTGGCTTCAACTTTTCTGCCAGCGTCCCCTCTTCTGGATAGAAGGGAAAGGCTCCGAGATAATCAAACTCGGCTTCTTTCAAAAACTCAAGAAGAAAGCTAAACTCTTCATCCCCCTCCCCTGGGAAGCCAACGATAACCGTGCTCCTAAAAGTAGCCCTCGGGTTTGCTTGCCTTACAGATGAGATAAGCTTTAAAATCTTTTCCGGAGAATAGGCTCTATTCATGGCTTTCAAAATCTTAGGATGGGCGTGCTGAATTGGAAGCTCGAAGTAGGGAAGGACTTTCGGGATGGAGAGCATGCTAAGAAGAAGGTTTTCGTCCACATGCTGAGGGTGAAGATAAAGAACCCTTATGCGGAATTCAAAAGGGAGCTCTGACAGGGAATAAAGAAGTTTCAAAAGCCCATCTCTTTCCCCCAAGTCCCTTCCGTAAAGAGTAGTATCCTGTCCAACGAGGATAAGCTCTTTTACTCCGAGCTTAAGGAGATAAGTTGCCTCTTCTACAAGCTGAGGAAGGGGTTTGCTTCGGAAGGGTCCACGGATTTTGGGGATGGTGCAGTAGCTACATCTATGGGCGCATCCTTCAGAGACCTTAAGATAAGCGTAAAAGGGGCTTTCGGTAAAGACCCGGTCTTTGGGCTCAAATTTTTCAATCTCTTTGTAAGGTTCGATCCCAAAGAATTCGTCAACTTCAGGCAAGAGTTCTTTAAGCTTTTCCTTACCATACCGAGCAGTCAAACAGCCTGAGACAACAAGCTTTGCCCCATCTTTCTTGAAGTCCGAAAGTTCAAGGATGGTGTCGATGGATTCTTGGACCGCAGGCTTGATGAAGGCGCAGGTGTTTACCCATAGGACATCAGCTAAGCTTGGGTCAAGGGTTATCTCATAGCCTTCGTTTTTAAGTAGAGCTAAAGTCTTTTCAAAATCTACCCGGTTTTTGGGGCATCCTAAGCTTACAGGAAATATCTTGAGAGGTTTATCCATGAAAAGGGTTTATTTTACTTTACTTGCCGAGATTTCGTTCTTTTCATCAAGGTAGATAAGCCTTGTTCTAAAATGGGGGATGTCCTCGTCGGTTATCCAAGCAAAGGCAACGATGATAAGCTTATCCCCAACCTCGCCAAGCCTTGCTGCTGGTCCGTTAAGGATAACCTTCCCTTTCTCCCCCTCGATCACATAGGTTTCAAACCTTTCTCCATTGTTTAGGTTGTAAACCCACACGGCTTCAAAAGGACGAATTCCTGCCTTCTCTAAAACTTCCGAAGGTAAGGTAATGCTTCCTTCATAGTAAAGGTTCTTTTCGGTAACGGTAGCTTGATGAATTTTTGCTTTAACAAGCTTTATAAGCATATTTAGTCCCCTCCTGTTTTTAAGATTTTTTTAAGATTTTGGGATAATAATCTTGTTGTCTATCAATCGTGCTTTGCCTACGAACACGGCAAGGGCTAAAAGGGTTGGCTCATCAACCCTTTCAACCTCTTTCAAGGTTTCAGGATGCACAAACTCTATATATTGAACCTTGGTGTAAGGAAAGCTCTCGATGAACTCTTTAAGCTTCTCCTTAAGAAGGTTCACCCTTCTTTCCCCTTGATTTACCAGCTCTTCAGCAAGGTTTAAGGCTTTGTAGAGGGCGATGGCAGACTTTCTCTCTTCAGGAGATAAATAAGTGTTTCTTGAGCTCATGGCTAAGCCGTCTTCCTCTCTGACTATTGGATGAGGGATGATCTTAACATCAAGGTTTAGGTCCTGAACCATCCTTTGTATAACCTTAAGCTGCTGATAGTCCTTTTCTCCAAACACCGCAATGTCTGGCTGAACGATGTTGAAAAGTTTAAGCACAACCGTTGCTACCCCTACAAAATGACCCGCTCTATACCTTCCGCAAAGCCCTAAGGATAGCTCCTTCACCTCCACATAGGTCTGAAACCCGGGAGGATACATCTCTTCAACCTTTGGGCTAAAAAGCACATCTACTCCTTCCTTTTCAAGGAGGGCTTTATCCCGTTCAAGGTCCCGAGGGTAGCGTTGATAATCCTCACCCGGGGCAAACTGGATGGGATTAACAAAGATGCTAACCACCACCCTGTCAGAAAGCTCCTTTGCCCTTCTCACAAGAGCAAAATGTCCTTCGTGTAGATATCCCATCGTCGGGACAAAGCCAAGGCTTAAACCCCGCCGCTTCCATTCCTTTACTAAATTTTTCATTTCAGAAATGCTTTCTATTACTTCCATGCTTCGATCACTCTATCTGGGTATGGGTCTACAAGGGTATGTATATATTTTATCAACTCTTCCTTAAGCTTATACTCAAGGGTTAGGGGGAGCCGTCCGTCAACGCCGCTTGCAACTCTTTTTATAAGCCTTCCACCAACCCATTCCTCATACACAAGCCGTCTTTTGCCATAAGCTTCCTCCCTAATCGTAAGGCTAAGCCTTGTGGTTTGGTCCTTATTTAAGTATAAACCACCTTCCCAGAAGTCTAAAGGTTTAACCATTTTTGGGTAGGCAAGCTTCCTCACCAATTCAAAGAGAGAATTTGAAGAGTTTATGATGTATACCTTCGTCCCGGGCTTGAGATAGGGGAGGACCCTTTTTAAATCATCGTTATCTAAGGCGATGCATCCTTGGGTCCAATTGAAATCCATCTTCCCGCCTTGCCGCCTAAAGCTTCCTCCTCCGTGTATACCTATGCTGTTTCCTAAGGTCCTTTTTACGCGACTATCTGCCTTGACGTTTTCAAGGTAATTTTTCAAATCCTCAAAGGTTATCTTTCCCCCAAAATAAGACAGGGCAAGGTCGTTTAAATTTGGATAGTTTACCTCGGCAAAATAAACATACTGCTCGCTTGGCTTAAGGCTTACTATTTGGTAAACACCTTCTGGGGTGAGAAAATCCCCTCTTTTTTCCTTGGGATGATACCCAGGCAAGCCATACCCAGCCATAGTTCTAAAAAGAACCTTTTCTCCATCTTTAACGAAAAACCAGTAAGTGGATTTGTCAAAAAGGATATAAGGCTCCTCGGCAAAGGAAAGGCGGGGAAGTAAAAAAAGAAGGCTTATGATGAGTAAGGTTTTCTGCAAAATTCCTTTCAAGTTTATACGCCAAAGAGCCTTCTCATAAGCTGTTGCATCCTGCTTTGGCTACGGAAATGCTTCATCATCTCAAGCATTTCTTCATACTGCCTAAGGAGCCGGTTTACATCCTGGACCGTTGTCCCGCTACCTCTGGCAATCCGCCTCTTACGGCTGGCGTTGATGATCTTCGGGTTTCTTCTCTCCTCCTTAGTCATAGAGTTGATGATGGCTTCGATCTTAACTATTTCCTTCTCATTAAAGGGAAGTTGATTTATCTTTGACCCTATTCCCGGAAGGAAGCTTAACACATCCTTGAAGGAGCCAAGCTTTTTTATCTGCTGAAGTTGTTCCCTCAGGTCTTCAAGGTCAAACTGAAGCCTTTTGATCTTTTTCTCAAGCTCCCTTGCCCTTTTTTGGTCAAAGACCTCTTGAGCCTTTTCAATAAGCGTTAAAACATCCCCCATCCCAAGGATCCGGCTTGCAAGCCTCTCGGGATGGAAGACCTCTAAGGCTTCAACCTTTTCTCCTACTCCGAGAAACTTTATGGGCACACCGGTTACCTCTCTGATAGAGAGAGCAGCACCCCCTCTTGCGTCGCCTTCAATCTTTGTAAGGATAACTCCGGTTAGTCCCACCCTTTCGTGGAAGGTTTGAGCCATGTTAACCGCTTCCTGCCCCATCATGGCATCGGCAACCAGCAAGACCTCTTGCGGGTTGAGCCTTGATTTTAGCTCCACAAGCTCGTTCATCAGGGCTTCATCTATGTGAAGACGCCCTGCCGTGTCAAGAATAAGCACATCCCTCCCCTTTTCTTTAGCAGTTTTGACCGCTGACAAGGCTATGTCCACGGGTTTATCGCTTGGGCTTGCTGGGAAATAGGGCACATTTATCTTTTCAGCCAAGGTTTGAAGCTGGTCTAAAGCTGCCGGTCTATAAACATCAACCGAAGCAAGCATGGGATTATGTCCCTTTTTTCTTAGATAATAGGCAAGCTTAGCGCAGGTTGTAGTCTTACCAGAACCCTGTAAACCGACGAGCATCACAACTGCCGGCTTTCCGTTAAGATTTAGCCCTTCTGCCTTCTTTCCGAGCGTCTCCACAAGCTCTTCATAGACGATTTTCACGAGCTGTTGAAAGGGCGTTAAGCTTTCCAGGACCTCAGAAGAGAGGGCGCGAACCTCAACCCGACTAAGGAAGGACTTCACCACTTTATAGTTGACATCAGCCTCAAGAAGGGCTAACCTGACCTCCCTTAGCCCTCGTTTGACATCATCCGGTCCGAGCTTCCCTTTATCCTTTAAGCCTTGAAAAGCCTTCTCAAGCTTTTCGGTTAAGCCCTCAAACATCCTTTAGCACCCCTTTATTTATTATTGATAGGGTAAAATAAGCCTTTTTAGCTGAGACTCTTTCTCTCTCCAACCCTCAAGGGTCTTAACCCATAGTTCAAGATAGACCTTTCTTTTGAGTAAAAATTCGAGCTCCTCTCGAGCAAGGGTGCCGATCTTTTTGAGCATCCTTCCGCCTTTGCCTATGAGGATCCCCTTTTGCGAATCCCTTTCGCAGAATATGGTTGCTCGAATGACAAGGACGCCGTTTTCGGGGTTTTCTTCTATCTCGTTTACTTCTACGGCAACGCTGTAGGGAATTTCTTGATAAGTATTAAGAAACACCTTTTCTCGGATGATTTCCGCCACAAAGAGCCGAAGAGGAAGGTCTGTTGCCATTTCAGGGGGATAGTAGAATTCGCTCTCAGGCAAGAGTTTAACAAGCTCCTCCTCAAGCTCATCCAATCCATCTCTTTCTAAGGCTGAAACAGGAACGATGGCTTTAAATTCGTAGAGCTTTGAAAAGTAATCGATGACTGGTAAGAGTTCATTCTTGTTCTTTATCAAGTCTACCTTGTTCAAGGCGAGGATTGTTGGTTTGTTAGCCGATTTTATGACTTCAAGCAGGGATGATTCTTCTTTTGGTGAGCGATTAGCTGCATCAAGGACCCAAAGAATGGCGTCAACCTCGGCAAGGGTATTAAGAGCCTGCTCGACCATTAGTTTATTCATCAGGGATTTGGCATCATGAATTCCTGGAGTATCGATGAAAACAATTTGATAGTTATCTCGCGTAAGGACCCCTCGGATGTTAAAACGGGTAGTTTGCGGCTTTGGGCTGACTATGGAAACCTTAGTGCCGAGAAGCTGGTTTAAGAGCGTAGATTTACCAGCATTGGGAAGCCCGATTATGGCTACAAACCCACATCTTTTCTTGGAAGTATCATCTATCTTTGCCTTTTCTTCCATCATAGCAAATCATAAAGTAAGCCCATTTTTAATTTTATCAACACCTCGAATAGGGCTGTTTCAATAAAGATTCCCTAACCGTGTTTTCCCCGAGCGTAGCAAGGGGTCTCTTGCTAAGCTTGACAAAATATGAAGGCGCCCCGGAGTCTTTTATCCTTAACTCTCTTTTCTGCTACTTCGTCCAAAGGTTTACAACTGACATGCGCTCACCTCTATTAAAGCTTCTCTTTGTGATCCTGGTGCCAATGGGTGTCTGTTTCCGCTTATATTCAGCCCGTCTTAACATGTCAAAGACCTTTTCCACTGTTTCCCTATCAAAACCTTTCTCTACAATATCGTCTGGGTGTGAGGGCTTGACAGGATTGGGAAGTTTGGCTATATTTAAAAATTAGCCGGGGTAGCTCAGTCGGTAGAGCAGCGGACTGAAAATCCGCGTGTCCCTGGTTCGATTCCGGGCCCCGGCACCTTTCACCTTCATGCAAGTCTATCCCATAGCTACCCCTAAAAGGGCAAACCTAAAAAACTTCTCAGTAATCCTCGTCAACCCCCTTTATCCTGAAAACATCGGCGCTGCAGCTCGAGCTTGTGCTAACTTCGGAGTAGATGACCTTCGAGTAGTCAATCCTGCAAGCCTTGAAGAACTTCCCATGACCGCAATGGCAACCAAACAAGGGGAAGAAGTCCTGCGGAAGATGAAAATTTTCTCAAGCCTTGAGCAGGCTCTGGCTGACCTTAATTTTGTAGTCGGCACAACAGGACGTTTAGGAAAAAGAAGGCTTGTCTTCCACACCCTGCGGGAGTTTGCCCCTTACCTCTGCGAGCTCTCTTTTAAGAACAAGGTCGGGCTTGTTTTTGGAAACGAACGACTTGGGCTTTCTAATGAGGAGCTAATGCTCTGCCATGAAGTAATTACTATTCCGACGACAGAAAAGGCTTCCCTCAACCTTGCTCAATCGGTCATCCTTGCCCTGTATGAACTCTTCCAAACAGCCTGCGAATTCCATCCTGAAAGACCACCTTTAGCTACCCATGAAGAACTTGAGCTACTCTTCAAGATGGTCGAGGAAACCTTAAAGGAAATAGACTACATGCCCCATGACAACCCGACGCTTTGGCTAACCAACATAAGAAGGTTTATCACCCGCAGGGAGCCAACTTCAAGAGAAGTAAAAATCATGATGGGCTTTTGCAGACAGCTCCTATGGAGGCTTGGCAAGGAGCTTAAGCTTTCCTCACAAGATGAGCAAGCACCTCAAGGTGATAGCTCTGAGGAAACATGTCAAAAAGATAAAGCCCCTGAAGGTCGAAACCAAGGCTAAGAAGAACCTTAACATCCCTCGCCAAGGTTGGAGGGTCGCAAGAGAGATAAAGGATGTGCCTTTCTGCCACATTAGGAAGGTATCTCAGGATATCTTTACAACCACCCCTTGGTGGGTCAAGAAGCACAAGGTCAAAGGTGCGACCTTCCTTTATCATCTCATGAAGACAGGCATGGCTACTCATGGTTCGCAGGTCGAGCCTGCCGTTTAGATTGTTCTTTTTTGCTGTGTATAGACCGTCCTCGATCGCCCTTGGGTCGGTGTCAACGCCGAGAAACTCCTCCCCACGAGGAAGCTTAAAGGCTAAGGGTAAAAGGAAATTCCCCATCCCTGCGTGAAGGTCAAGCACCCGTTCACATCCCTGAGCAAGCTCAAACATCTTTTGCTGAATAAGGAGATTAACCTCCCAGTTTGTCTGCACAAAGACCCCAGGTTGAACATAATAGGTAAGGTCAAAAAGGGCTTTAAAGAGGCGTCTACCACCATAAGGGGCATCTTTAGGGAAGGGACCCTCAGGTCTTGTCCCGCGAAGTATGTAGAAGACGGATTTTAAATCTTGAATAGTAAGCAAGCTCTCTACATCTCGAGGAAGAGGCTTTATCATCGTCCAAAAGATGAGGGTTGCCTTGTCTTCAGCCGGGGAATGCTCAATCCTAACCCTTTTCACATAGGGTGAAAGCACCATAAAGGTCGGATGATGATAAAGGCTTTTTAAGACAGAGTTTAGCGTTTCATTAGCTAAAAGGCATTCCTCAATCCTTAAAACCTTGTGGCTTTTCCACTTAACAAAGCCAAGCTTAAAGGGTGGAGGTTCAAGAGTGCTTGAGGCCTCAACATGAAGCCTCAGTCTGTTTCGGTAGTGAAAGGATTTAGAGGATGGGTAAACGCCAAGCAATGGGACATCGCTTAGCCCAGCTTGGCGCTGAAAGATGTCGAGAAGAATTTCTTTTTTAAGTTCAACCTGCCTTTGATAGGACACATGCTGAAGCTGACAGCCTCCACAGGTCCCATAGTAGGGACAGGGTGGCTCAACTCTATCTTTTGCTTGTGAAATGACCTCTAATAGTTCAGCCTCGGCGTAATCTTTAGCCTCAGAAGTTATACGAATTTTGACCCTCTCGCCGGGTAAGACATAGGGCACTAGCACAACCTTTCCGTTTGCAAGCCTCCCAAGCCCAACCCCTCCAAAGATAAGCTTTTCGATCTCGACAACCTCAGTTTTCATGCTTGAAATGCCCCCGTTTCAGATAAAAGTTTATCCAAGAGGAGGTGCGGTATAAGGACCAATCCCTTGGTGGGAGATAGGGTGGGTCTTTGGCCAAGTAGCGTTTTATAGTCTCCTTTGGGTCTCCCTGTCTTAAAACCCTCACATACAGGCAAACCTTTTTGTAGGGATAGACCTCGCAGAAGCTATTTATGCTCCCTCCGCAAGCCCCGTTAAGAATGTATTTTGCGCACTGGCTCTGAGGGCAGATATAGTTAAAATCCCAAAGCGTGCAATCTCCACATTCCTGACAATAAAAAAGCGGTCTTTTTATGGCATACTCTAAGGTTGAGAAAAATTTCTCTACGGACCTTTTCTTCGTAATCCAGGTGAAAAACTTCAAAAGTGTCGAATATAACGGCGATTTCCTTGAGAAAAAGAGTTTATGAAAAAAGTTGTTGATAGAGTAGGAGAAGGAAAAGCTCTTCTTTGGCAAGGGTTTATCGATGTTAGCTAAGTTTTTCTCTATAAGCTCTCCATTGTCCTCATAAACTATGTAATCGTCAAATTCGGTCAATAACTCGTAGTAGGTCTCTTCTTTATTTATGATTTCTTGAGATATACGATGATAGAGTTCGAAAAAACGCTTCAAAAGGTCCCAGTTTGGTGGAAAACCGCAAAGATGCACTCCTTTGAACCCCATCCTTTGATATATAACCGTTAGCTTTGCGCAAACTTCTAAAGCCATCTCTTCAGAAAAGCCAACTTCTTTAAACCTTTTCCAAACTCGCCTCCCAAGGAGTATACCCGGAACCCTCCCCCTTAGTAAAGCTTTGATTGAAGGTTCTTGAAGGTAGAGGATGCTCGGCAGGATGGGGACTTTTTTAAATTGGCTATCCTCTTCCGGCTTATGGAAGCTTTCATCATTTAGCCTTTCGCTAAAGTATTTAGTCAACCCATCATTGAGTATAAGCTTTAGCTGATAAAGGGTAAAAGGAGAAAAGCCAACCTGAGTTATGATAAACCTTGCACCAGCCTTTAGCTTCCTGTAAAGCTTTAGATACTGCCACCAAAGCTCCTCAATCGTTAGCTTAAAAGGAGAGACAGCGCAACCCTTGAAGAAGGGTATGGGGGGAAGCCTGTTTCCGCCACCTGGTGCCCCTTTTGGAATCTCGACCCCCTTTTCCATTTCAGTAATCAACCGAAGAAGAAGCACAGAATCTAAATCAAAAACTGGCTTTGCTCGCCCAAGATAGCCGTAGAAGGGATAATCACCCGTTAGCACCAAAAGATTGTGTAGGTTTTCTCGGTCAAGGGCTAAAAGCTCGCTTTCAAGCTGATTTCGGTTTTTGTCTTTGCAAGTGAGATGGATGATGGCTGAAAGCCCGAGGGATTTTATCACCCGTCCAAGGGCAACCGGCGAGAGGGCAGGATGCCCTCCAGCGTTGTCCGTTATGCTAAAGGCAGAAAAATACTCATATTCTGGAGCCTTCTCAATAAACTTTAGGATAGCGCTAAACTGTTGAGTTCGAATGCTTCTTCCTGGGACGAGCTCAAAGGTAAAGATAAAATCCTTCTCTTTGAGGTCCCTCTGGAATCGGTCCATGAAGTAGGGATCACTTTAAGCAAGAAAGAAGATGCCCAAGCTTCTCTTTTTTAGTCTTTAGGTAGTTATAGTTTGTTTCTACAGGGGGGACCTCTATAGGCACCCTTTCCACAACTTTCATCCCATAGCCTTCAAGACCGACGATCTTTCTTGGATTGTTGGTCATGAGCCGCATCTTTTTTACGCCAAGGTCACGAAGGATCTGAGCTCCTATGCCGTAGTCCCTAAGGTCAGGCTTAAAACCAAGGGCAAGGTTTGCCTCAACAGTATCAAGCCCTTCATCCTGAAGGGCATAAGCCTTGAGCTTGTTCAAAAGCCCAATACCCCTTCCTTCCTGTCTAAGATAAAGAAGAACCCCCTTTCCCTCTTTGGCTATCATCTCCATCGCCTTTTTAAGCTGAACCCCACAATCACATCTCAAAGAGCCAAAAACATCTCCTGTCAGGCATTCAGAATGCACCCGAACTAACACAGGCTCATCCCCAATCTCTCCCATTACTAAGGCTACATGCGTTGCCTGGTCTACGAAGTTTGAATAGGCAATAAGCTTAAAAGTCCCGTAAGGAGTGGGAAGGACGGTTTCAACTTCCCTTTTCACCAAGGATTCGGTGCGAAGGCGATAGGCTATGAGGTCCCTTATGGTGATGATCTTTAGCCCCCATTGTTTAGCAAATTCTTCAAGGTCTGGGAGCCGTGCCATTGTCCCGTCATCCTTCATGATCTCACAGATGACCCCTGCTGGCTTAAAACCGCAAAGCCTTGCCAAATCAACCGCGGCTTCTGTATGACCTGCCCGAACTAAAACCCCACCTTTCCTTGCGATGATCGGAAAGACATGCCCAGGGGTTACAAAGTCCTCAGGCTTGCTGTTGTCATCAATGGCAAGTTTGATAGTGTGAGCCCGGTCATGAGCAGATATACCGGTTGTTACTCCATGCCTTGCGTCTATGGATACAGTGAAAGCTGTGCCGAAGGGGTCCATACCTCTTCTTGGTTGAAGGGTTAGATTTAACCTCTGAGCTATTTCTTGGGTTATGGCTAAGCAGATAAGCCCCCTTCCATACTTTGCCATAAAGTTTATAGCTTCAGGTGTCACTTTTTCTGCTGGCAAAACAAGGTCCCCTTCGTTCTCCCTATCTTCATCGTCAACCACGATCACCATCTTGCCCTTTTTCAAGTCCTCAAGGGCTTCTTCAATAGTGCTGATGGGCATCCTTAGAACACCTCCCGCATTTTCAATGAATAGAAAAGGTTTCCGATTATTTTTTCACAAATTTTGCCCTTCGCAAGGGGATGAGAATTGATAAAAATCAGGGACAAGTTAATTTTAAACTACCCCCTTGAAAGTCGTGAAAGACATTGATAAAATATATTTACCTAAGCAATAATTATTGGCTAAAGTTTATTAAAAATCATATAAGATGTTTAAGATAGAAGCCAAAGATTATAAAAATAGAACATATCTCTCGGCCATTGAAGCAGCTAAATATTTAGGAATTTCCGTCAAAACATTACATAGTCTTGTAAATAAACAGCTAATTAAAGCTCAAATATCCGCAAGCGGGCAGCTCCGCTTTGAATTAGAAGAGTTAAAAAGATATGAAGAAATGTTTAAACGTTCTTCCAACCAGAATAAATTAAGCATAGAAAAAGTAAATATAATCGAAATAAATGGCACTATTCAGAAGATTTTTGTTAAAAATTCTATGATGATGAACGATTTGCCTGATAACAGCGTTCATTTGGTGATTACTTCGCCACCATATTTTAATGCAAAGATGTATTCAAAAGAACCAATTGAAGGTGACCTTGGAAATATTCATGATCTCGATCTGTGGTTCGAAAAAATAAGCCAAGTTTGGAAAGAAGTTTACAGGGTGTTGCAACCCGGAAGAAAGGCTTTTATAAACATAATGAACCTTCCAATAAGGTTAGAGAATGGTAGTTTCAGAACTTTAAATTTAGTTGGGAGGACCATAGACATATGTGAAAAAATAGGTTTTATTTTTAAACGGGATATTGTGTGGCATAAGACAAACGGAGTAAAAGCGCCTATAGGAACCTATCCTTATCCTGGTGGTATATTGATAAATAATATGCATGAATTTATATTAGAATTTGAAAAACCTGAGATAAAAGGATTTAACAAGTATGGTCATTTAACCAAAGAACAAAAGGAGCAATCAAAATTAGAGAAAGAATTTTGGATTTCTATCAAAAAAAGTGATGTTTGGGTAATGAAACCCCAAGGTAGTGGGGATAATAGAAGCCATGTTGCACCATTCCCATACGAACTACCGTATAGATTAATTAAAGCGTTTAGTTTTGTAGGAGAGACTGTTCTTGACCCCTTTGTTGGTTCAGGAACTACGCTCTTAGCTGCAGCGGATTTAAAACGGAATGGAATTGGCTATGAGATAAATCCAGAAATTGCCTTTGAGGCAATAAAGAACCTTAAAAATCATCAACCAAAGTTATGGTAAGTTAAAGACCATGAAATTAGATGGAAAAACCATCTATGCACAATCAAGCGATATTAAAGCTCGCACATACCTTGAATATCGCAAGGATATGAAGAAAAAGGCTATTGTAGAGTTAGAAGTATTAGATTGGCTTGAAAATAAGCTGAAAGAATTGTATCCAGGTAACCAGATTAAAGTATATAAATCGGGTGGAGATAAATTTTTATGGTTTTTACGAAAGGGTGGCATTTCAAGAGAACCTGATTTTATCGCTGAGATAGATGATAAAAAAATTGAGTTTGAATTGCAATATACCGAAAAAGAAGATTTAAAGTATTATGATTTCAAAGTATCAAAAGTCATAAAAAGGAAAAATAAAAATCTAACACCAATCGAAAACAAATTTTTTCTATTCATTCATAAACCTTTTTTAAAATTTGCAATATTCACACCTGAATGGATCATTAAAAACGGTGAATATGGTATGGTTGAAGCCTGGCGTAGTTATGCTTTTAGGGTTCCAAAAGAAAAATTTGAGAAATTACTAAAACCAGATGAAACTTTGAAAAGTATTTGTGAAATAATAGATGCTAAAATAGTTTTACTTAATTTTCAACATTCATTAATTGATATAACCAAGGATAAATTGTCCCATATCTTACAAAATGTAATTGATGAAAATAAGATAGTAAAGATAATACCTCAAGATTTGGATAGTTTCTTTAAGGTATGTTTTATTTTGGATAACATAAATAGAATTCCACAGAACGCAAATCTCTGGCTCATTTATCTTTTGAGTTATATCAATAATAATATTTTGTTAGAAGATATTTTTAAAATTACCTACTGTATAGATTTTCTTTATTCTAAAATCAAACTAAAAGAAAACGAACTAAATCAATTGATTACTAAAGTTAAAGAATTGATGAAAAAAATTCAAAACTTTTATCAAAGTGATGGCTCTTATAGATCATCGTTAACATTATCCCCTTTAGATGAGACAAGATATGCTCTATTTTCGATAAATCTTTTGGAAGATCTTATTCAAGATATGATTTACTATTACTCAGTATCAGAATTAAAGCCAATAAAAAAGATATATGAAAATGTAGGGGATGTTGGAAAAACTTACAGATTAATAAAAGAAGCACTGTAAGGATTTATTACTCCAGAGACTCATCTAAAGGTAGTAGCTACACTCTTGTAAAAAATAAAAAAAGAATTATTAATTTTTACAAAAGTTTTAAGAAGATCATTTTTAAAAGCCTAATTTTGCGGTCTCAAGGACCTTATCGATCTGAGCCTGTAAGCTTGGGGGGATCCCCTCTACTTTAACGTTTAAGAAGCCCTTAACGATAAGGGATGTTGCCTCATCCTCGGAAAGACCCCTTGCCATAAGATACTCCACTTCATCCCTTGCTATCTTTCCGACTGCGGCTTCATGCGTAAGCTCAACATCATAGAAATGGCTATCAAGCTCAGGGATTGCTCTCATAATTC
>WYEG01000057.1 GCA_009903935.1 Caldimicrobium sp.
GCCGACCTTGCCGTAGCCTTAAACACTGGTCAAATCAAAACAGGTGCTCCCTGCCGGTCTGAACGCACGGCAAAATACAACCAGCTCCTCCGCATCGAGGAATACCTTGGAAGCTCTGCTCAGTATGCAGGACGCTCCATCATAAAAGGAAGATAAGATGCTTGATAAAGGGCTTGAGCTCCTACTTGAATTAAGCCAAAAAGACCCAAGCCTTGAGTTTTATGTAAGTTTAACAAGTGGAAGGGCTCTCGAGCTTAGGGATGGAAAGCCTTTCCTTTCTGAAGAGTATCAAGATTTAGCCTTAACAATTAGAGCCCTGGCGAATGGTTTTGATAATAAGAAAGAGCTTTCTGGGAAAGCAGGGCTTAGCCTAACTCTTTCGCTCGATAAAGAGGCTTTAGAACAAGCCATATCACGAGCTAAAGCCTTAGCCGAATACGGAAAGAAAGTTGTTTTCCCAAAGCTCCCTTCAAGCTACCCTGAAGTAAACATCCCTTTTTTGAAACCTCTCTCCCATGAAGAGATGCTTAACTTCCTTGAGCATGCTCGGGATGCTTTAAAGGATTTTCCTAAGATCACTCGCATTGAAAGGGAAAGCTTTAGCTGTGAAGAGGAAGAAATCATTTTGGTAAGAGAAGGAAAAATCCTTAGGTTCAAAGCTCCAAGCTACAGCTATTTTGTTTCTGTTGTATCTGAGAATGGGCGCTCTGCTCAAGGGTATGCCTATAACTCAACAAGAGAACTTGAAAGCTTAGACGCAAAGGGGCTTTTTCGCAAAGCCTGTGAGATGGCCTCCGCTTTAGCCCAAGCCAAAAAAGGAAAATCGATTAAGTGTGCAGTTTTATTCCCGCCAGAAAATGCCATCATCCTCCTTGAACTTCTTTCCTTTTCCTTCCTTGGAGACGAGGTGGTAAAAGGTAGGTCAAGGCTAAAGGATAAGCTTGGGGAGAAAGTTTTTTACCAAGCCATTACCATCATTGATGACGGCTTAGCGGGAGCCTTGCCCGAGGGGCGCCCTTTTGACGATGAGGGAGTTCCACAAGAACGAACAATTCTCGTTGAGAAGGGCAAGCTCAAAAGCTATCTTCTTGACATCAAAAGCGCAAGAGAGCTTGGCCTTTCTTCAAACGGCAAAGCAAGAAGACCCTCTATGGGGCAGAACCCAAAGCCTTCTCCTACGAACCTTTACTTAGAAAAGGGAAATCTAAGCAGGGAGGAGCTCCTTCAAGCAGAGGATTATGTGTTTGAAGTGTATGAGGTCCTTGGCTCCCATACGGCAGACCCAGTTTCAGGTGAGTTCTCCTTTGGGGTAAGCGGTGTGCTTTATCATAAAGGAGAAAAAGCAGAATTTTTATCTGAGATGGCTTTGACAGGGAATGTCTTTGAAATTCTATCCCGGGAGGTGTTGCTTGGAGCCGACCTTACTTTTTATGGGAGCATAGGCTCACCTTCAATTTTGATACCAGGGATGGTGTTAGGGTAACCTATGCCCTTTCCAAGAACTTGGAGCGAAGAATTAATTGCTGAGTGGCTCGCGTTAAAAGGGTATGCTGTAGAAAGCGGTATTCCTATAAGCACTACTGATGCAAAGGGTAAAAATTAATGGATAAAGGATTAATAACAACGGAGGCTCAACATGACCTTTCAAGAAGCCATAGAAATCCTCTCAGCTAAAAAGAACCTTACTTTTTCTCAAGCCTATGAACTTTTTAAGAAAATTGCCACAGAGCCTTTTGATGAGGCAGAAGTTGAAGCCTTTCTTAAAGCCTTAAAAGAAAAGGGGGAAAGCTGGGAGGAGATAGCCGGCGCAGTAAAAGCTTATAGGGAAGTGATGAACAAGGTCCCTCACAACCTTCCAAGCGAGGCCATTATCGTTGATACTTGCGGAACGGGTGGAGACGCCAAAGGAACCTTTAACTTTTCAACCGCCGTAGCTCTTGCTCTATCTAAAGTTGATGGCATTTATGTTGCCAAGCATGGAAACCGCTCCATCACAAGCAGGTGCGGAAGCGCAGATATTATCTCAGCCCTTGGCATACCTTTAAATCTCCCACCAGAGGTTTTAGCAAGAGCCCTTGAAGAGGTTCGTTTTGTCTTCCTCTTTGCTCCAAGCTTTCATCCTGCCTTTGCCAAGGTAGCAGAAATTAGAAAACGTGTTGGAAGAAGCATATTCAACATTCTTGGACCACTTCTAAATCCAGCAGGGGCAAACTATCAGCTCCTTGGAGTGTTTGATTTTCTCTTACCCGAGAAAATTGCCTTAGCCTTAGAATCTCTTAGAGCTAAACGGGCGCTTGTTGTCTGGGGAGAAGGAGGATACGATGAGGTGACCATTACTGGCTCAACCAAGGTCTCGGAGCTCAGGGATGGCGTGGTCACTACCTACTATCTTGACCCAGAAGACTTTGGCTTTGAACGCTCCGAAGAGGAAGATAAACTCAAAGTTTCTGGACCGGATGATGCCATTGAAAAGCTCAAAGCCCTCTTTGAAAACCGCTTAGACGGTCCGATCCGAGACATGTTCATCCTTAACTTAGGATGCGCTTTGTATCTTTGCGAAAAATCGATCGATGTTAAGGGAGGAATTAAGCTTGCAAAGAAGATGTTAGAAGAGGGCAGACTGTGGGAGCATGTAATGTTCCTTGTCGAATACTTCAAGAAACTAAAAAACTAATAAGATTTAGGTAATTGCTAATTTTATTCAAGTTAGATGATAACTAGCCATTTGCCCTTATATTTCCTTTTTCTTGATTAACAGTATACATTAGTTTAAAAATGAAAATACAGTAAGCTTAAGTATAGATAAAAGGTCCTCTGGATAAAACTTGAAACATAATCAGGAAAGATTCCAAGAATAATAATCAAAAATAAAGTGACAAAGGAAGGAATAAAAAAGGTAAGGCCATAGCTTACCTTAGAAGGCTCTGCAGGTAAAGGGTCCATGTAGATAACTTTCAAAACCCTTAAATAGGGATAGGCTCCGATAACAGAAAAAACAATGGCTAATATGGCAACTATAATTTGACCACCCTTTATCAAGGAAAGGAATAGATAAAACTTGGCCATAAAACCAGCAGTCGGTGGAACACCAGCTAAAGAAAATAAAAATACCAACATCAAAAAGCTAACCATTGGTAAAGCTTTGCTTAATCCAGAAAGATTTGGTATCATCATATAGTCTTGATCTAACCGAGCAAGATAGGTTAGAACAGCAAAAATCCCAATGGTTGTAAAAAGATAAATTACCATATAATAAATAGTAAAGGCATAACCATAAAATTCAGCGGAGATCAATCCAAGAAAGGCATATCCTGCGTGGGCAACTGAAGAGTAAGCAAGCATCCTAACTATATGATCCTGCTTAATAGCCATAACATTTCCTACTAAAATCGTAAGAAGAACAATGGGTATCAGCAACTCTCGAACTTCTACTCTAACAGGAGTAAAGGATACCATAAGAACTTTGACTAATGCTGAAAGGACGGCAAGCTTCATTATACCTGCGATGAAGGCTGTTATAGGTATAGGGCTTGCCTGATAGGCATCTGGAGCCCACATGTGGAAAGGCACAAGAGCCATCTTAATTGAAAACCCAGCAATGAGGATTAATGCAGCAAAAACTATATAATTTTTGTTTGGTAGTTGGGCTGAATTAAAAAAAACCTCTTTAAATTCTAAAGTTCCGCACTGATAATATATAATTCCAATAGCTAACCAAAGAAGGACGGAAGAGAAACATCCTACAACAAAATACTTCAACGATCCTTCTACATTCTTTTTATCATATACCGCATTGGTTGCAATTAAAAAGTAAACGGGAATACTAAGCAATTCTATCCCTAAATAAAGGGTAATAAAATCCATGGCTGAAACAGCTATGCTTGCTCCTAAAAGAGAAAAAAGGGTTAGAGCATAGACCTCACCGTAGTTTAGTTTTTGATAATCTTGTAAAAAATTATAATAAACAAAAACTAACAAAATCGACCCAAATATAAGAAATAATTTTACTGTGCTTGAGTAGAAATCTACGCTATAAGAATAGGTAAATTTACCAAAGGGAATAAAAAATATTAAAAAATTCAAGAAAACCAAAGTTAAAAGAGATATAACAAAAGCATAAACCTTGTTTTTAATAAAACGATCCACTAAAAAAATTAAAGAACTTATTAAAATGAGAATTATCTCACTTGCAACTAAATTTAGGTTAAGTTGAAACTGCATAAAAAATGCCCCTCCTTAGCGTAGGTATGTTAAAATTTGGACGACAGAGGTTGTCATTAAATCTAAGAATAGCTTAGGATATAAACCGATTAGGAAAACTAAGAAAACCATTGGGACAATGGCTGAAAGTTCAGTAACTTTCATAGGCTCTAAGCCAAACAAATATTCTTTAGGTTTTTCAAAAAAGACCCTTTTATACAGGTAGAGCATGTAAGCCGCACCAATTATCACGCCCGTTGCCGCAAAGACTACTACTATTTTGTTTGATAAAAAGGTGCCAAGAAGTATTAGAAATTCGCCAACAAACCCATTTGTCCCAGGCAAACCGATGCTTGCTAAAGTGAAGATCATGAATAGGGCTGAGTATAAAGGAAAAGCTGTTGCTAAACCACCATAATAGCTTATAGCTCGACTATGTGTCCTATCGTATATAACTCCAACACACATAAACAGAGCTCCTGTTACAATACCATGGTTTACCATCTGCAAGATGGCACCTTTAATACCAATGGGATTAAAGGAAAAAATTCCTAAAGTAACAAATCCCATGTGGCTTACCGAACTATAGGCAATAAGCCTTTTAAGGTCAGTTTGCCATAGACAGGCTAATCCAGCATAAATTATAGCAATCACCGACAAGACCAAGATCATTTTTGCAAAGTATTCTGAAGCATTAGGAAACAGGGGTAAAAGGAAACGGACCATTCCGTAACCACCCATCTTAATTAAGATGCCTGCCAAAATAACTGAACCTGCGGTTGGCGCTTCAGTGTGAGCATCTGGAAGCCATGTATGGACAGGCCACATAGGCACTTTGATAGCAAAGGCAATTAGAAAGCCGAGGAAAAGTAGCTTTTCTACTTCAAAGCTAAAGGACCTACCAAGGAGATATTGATAATCAAAAGTCCCGTATAAATTGTAGATATATAGTATGGCAATTAAAAGAAATACTGACCCAAAGAAGGTATACAAGAAGAACTTTATGGTTGAATAAATTCTCCTTGGTCCACCCCAGATCCCGATTATCAAATACATTGGAATAAGAATTGCCTCCCAAAAGACATAAAAAAGCAACAAATCCAAAGCGAGAAAGACGCCAACCATGGCTATGTTTGTAAAAAGCAAAGCTAAGTAAAACTCTTTTACCATATCCTTAATGGAATGCCAGGAAATTAATATACAAAGAAGAGTTGTTAAGGTAGCAAGAGGAATAAATAGAATGCTAATTCCATCAACGCCTAAAAAATAGGTAGAATTTATAAAAGGAAGCCAGGCTTTTTTCTCAACAAACTGAAATCCTGGAGCAGAATAATCAAAATTGAAGAGGAGATAGATAGACAAAGCAAAGTCTATCAATATGGTTAGCAAGGATACAATCTTTATCGCCTGTTCATTCTTTCTATTTATAAAAAAGAGCAAAATGATGCCTATGAGTGGTAACCATAGGATGAGCGAAAGAATCGGAAACTGCGTATCCACCCCTTACCTCCGCTTAACTAAGATAATAATAAACTACAAAGTAAAGAATTAGTCCTAATATTATACCCCATAAATAATAATTTATAATGCCGTTGTGGATCCTTTGGAGTAAACTACCAAAGGAAGTTGTAGCCTTGGCAGAACCGTTTACTGTCTGGTCAATAACAAAGGTATCAACGATAAGGTTGACGAAGGTCCTCGCAAGGAAGAATGTTGGAACAACGAATACATAATGGTATAGTTCATCAAAGTACCATTTATTATACAAGAATTTGTATAGTTTCTTAAAATTAGAAGAGAAAAGGGTTTCAAGCCTTGGGTTCTTCACATAAATAAGGTAAGCCAACGAAATTCCTATCAAACCAGCAACAACAGACAAGACCATCAATCCATACTCTAAAGTATGGTCAGTAATCTCAACTTCATGATGATAAACCACCTGCTCTAAGAACTTCTGGAAATGAGCTCCGCCTCCAAGGGACTCAGGGATACCAAGCCAACCTGAGAATATTGCCCCGATGGAAATCAAAATAAGAGGAATGGTCATGACTTTTGGAGATTCATGAGGCTCTTTGCCGTGAAGATAGCTTCTTCCTCGGAATTCTCCGTGAAAGGCTTTGAAAAATATCCTGAAAGTATAAAAGGCTGTAAACCCTGCAACGATCAAACCTATTAACCAGATAGCTTTACCCCAAGGATAGGGTGAAAAGTAAGCCATGGCAAGGATCTCATCCTTGCTGAAAAACCCTGCTAATCCAGGAATCCCTGAGATGGATAAACTGGCAATCAAAAAGGTAGCATAGGTGATCGGCATATACTTCTTTAACCCACCCATGTAGCGAATATCGTTTGGGTCGGGTGCGTGGTGCATAGCATGAATGACAGAGCCTGCCCCAAGGAATAGCAAAGCCTTGAAATAGGCATGTGTAAAAAGGTGGAACATCCCAGCTGAGAAAGCACCAACTCCGCAGGCCATAAACATGTATCCAAGTTGAGACAATGTGGAATAAGCAATCACGCGTTTGATATCAAACTGGGTTGGTGCGATCGTTGCCGCCATAAAGCAAGTAAAGGCACCTACAAAAGCCACCATAGCCATAGCCTCATCCGACATTACATAAAGAGGGCTTAGTCTTGAAACCATAAACACTCCAGCAGTTACCATGGTTGCCGCGTGGATCAAAGCGGAAACTGGAGTCGGACCCTCCATCGCATCTGGCAACCAAACATGGAGCGGAAATTGAGCACTCTTCCCCATGGCACCACAGAAGAGAAGAAAGGCTATCAAGAAAGGCACATACACTTCATAACCTAAAATCTCTATGTAGGCAGTCTTTATGGACGGAAGTTTTTCAAAAATTTCAGTGTAATAAAGCGTCCCTAAGTAGTAAAAGACCATAAATATGCCAAGGGCAAAGCCAAAATCACCAACACGGTTTACTACAAAAGCCTTAATTGCTGCGTTTGCTGCGCTTCTCTTCTCATACCAAAAACCGATGAGCAGATAAGAACAAAGACCAACGAGCTCCCAACCAAGGAATAGCTGAGCCAAGTTGTTTCCAAGCACAAGCATCAACATACTAAAGGTAAAGAGGGATATATATGAGAAAAACCTGTAATATCCTGGGTCACCATGCATGTATCCAATTGAGTAAACATGGATAAGAAAAGACAAAGAAGTTACCATTGCACACATCATGGCAGAGAGCGGGTCAACCTGAAAGCCAAGACCAACTTTTAATGAGCCGGCAACGAGCCAGCTGTATAAATCAAAATTATAAGTCCTACCTTGTATTACATCATACAAAACAAACAGCGATAGAATAAAGCTTCCGAACAACGAAAGAACAGGCAAAACATGAGCTTTATCCTTAAAATATCTTTTACCGAAAATCAAAGTGATAAAGCTTGCAATGAGAGGAAGAGCTGGGATTAAAACTACCGTTACATTCATCACTAACCCCTAAAAAGATTGATTTCTTCCGTGTAAACTTTCTTAAGTTTCTTATAGAGAGCTTCCGCTAAGGTTAACCCAACAGCAGCTTCTGCAGCTGCCATGGCTATTATAAAGAATACTAATATGTAGCCTGTTGCATCCTTCCTAAAATAGCTTATACTGGCAAAAAGGATGATCAAAGCGTTTAACATAATCTCAACGCAGGCAAGCAAAATAATAATGTTTCTTCTAAAGATAAAACCAAAAAGACCGATCAAGAAAAGAATTAAAGATAAATAGATATAAGAGTTCAAATCAACCAACTCTTTCCTCCTTAACTTTTCTTAATAAAAATACAGTGCCAAACACAACAACAAGCAAAATAACTCCTATCAGCTCAAACTGAAAGAGATACTCAGTAAAAAGATAACGAGCCATCATCTTTAAGGCCTGGGATGAAGTTGGGTCAATAGGTAAAAGGGTTCTCAAACCTGTGCTCATGCTGAAAATTAGAACAAAATACTTTACAAAAAGGAAGCCAAAAAGGATAAAAAATATTAGACCTAAGGAAAAGCGTCTTACAAAAACTCTAAAACGTGCTTCTTTCTGTAAGTTTATAAGATAAACAACAAAAAGGAACAATACTACTACTGCTCCTGCATAAACGATAATCTGAATTGCGCTTAAAAATTCCGAACCAAGCAAATAGAGCATAAAAGCCTGATGAACAATAAGGACAAGCAAAGAGAGAACAGCATGAACAGGATTTCGACTAAACACTGTAAACAAACCTGAAAGGATCATGGCAAAGCTTAAATAGTAAAAAGCTAAATCTTGTGCACTCATTCCTACACTCCGGTAAAGTTCCTCTTTCTTACAGGTAAAAACTTTTCAGGTATACCCCTTGGCTTCCAGAAGGGGTTTAGATATGGTCTCTTAGCTTTAGCGATAAATTCATCCCAATTGGCAAGGAGCTTCTCTTTGGTAAAGAAAACCTCATCCCGAGTAAAGCCAACATACTCAAAAAACTCGGTTAGCACTATGGCGTTAACCGGGCAAACCTCCTCGCAGTATCCGCAGTAAACACATCTTAAAGCCTCAATCTCATACTTCACAACCCTTCTCTTATTCGTCTCCTTATCTACCTCATACTCAACCTTTATGCACTGAGAGGGGCAAACCCGAACACACCTCATGCAGGCAATGCAAAGGGTATCTCCGGTATTTGGGTCCCGAACAAGAGCATGCCTTCCTCTAAAACCCGGGGCTGGAATAACCTTGTCCTTTTCCGGATACTGAATGGTTACAAATCTTTCGAAAAGCATCTTTTTTAGTGTAAGAAACAGCCCCTTCCAAATTTCTATTAGCAATATCTTCTGTAAAAGGTTCATCGGCTAAACCCCTTTCTCCTCTATAGGTATAGCTTCAAAAAGGCGGTAACAAAAAGGTTAGCTAAGGCAAGGGGGATCAAAACTTTCCATCCAAGACCCATAAGCTGGTCATACCTATACCTAGGAAGCGTTGCCCTAACCCAAATGTAGAAGAAAAGCAAAACATAAAGTTTTAGCAGAAACCAAATAAAAGGAAGTCCCGGAACCTCAAAAGGACCAGCATACCCCCCAAGGAAACAAGTTACCGCAAGGGCACTCATCACAACCATCCCAAAATATTCGGCAAGATAAAAAAGGGCAAACCTTATTCCGCTATACTCCACAAAATATCCCGCTACAAGCTCAGTCTCAGCCTCGGGTAAATCAAAAGGGACACGGTTTGTCTCGGCAAGGGCGCAAACCATGAACACAAAAAAGGCAACGACCTGAGGGATTAGGTATACTTTGAATGGAGAGGCAACTTGAGCCTTCACAATATCTTGAAGGTTAAACGAGCCTGCCATCAAAACTACGGAAAGAAGGGCTAAAGACATGGCTATCTCGTAGCTAATTACCTGAGCGCTTGACCTTAGACCACCAAGCAAAGCATAGCGTGAGTTTGAAGCCCATCCCGAAAGGATAACACCATAAGCACTAAGAGAACTTAGAGCCAAAATAAAAAGAAGCCCTACATTCAAATTGCTTAGCACAAATTTTTCCCAAAGAGGAATCAAAGAAACCCCAGTCCCAGCACAGACCAAAGAAATAAGAGGAGCAATCTTAAAGACCGACTTATCTACATTGTTCGGAATAATATCCTCTTTTTGCAAAAGCTTTAACACATCGGCTATAGGCTGAAGCAAACCCCTCGGACCAACCCTATTTGGTCCAAGCCTTTGCTGCATTCTCGCAATGATCTTCCTTTCAGCATAGGTCAAATAGGCTACATGAAGAAGAGTAAGGTTTAGCAGTATAAAGGCTACGATGAACACCAATAAAGGATAGGGTATTTGCGCTATGATATCAGACATCCCCTCTAATCCCCCTTAATCAATAAAAGCAACATACTTATCTATCGCAGTCGCCAAGCACTACATCTAAAGTCCCAATTATAGCTACTAAGTCAGCTATCATGTGCCCCTTAGCAAGCTCTGGAATTGCTGAAATGTGCACAAAAGAAGGCGTCCTAATTCTCAACCGCCAAGGGTTAGGACCACCATCGCTTACAACATACACGGCAAGCTCACCCTTTGGAGACTCAATGCTCGCAAAGGCTTCTCCGGGCGGCACAACTGGTAATTCCTTTCCGGTAAAGACAAAACCCTTTTTCGGATGGGGTTTTGGTTCTGGCTCTCTTACTCGGGAGGGCAATAAAAGGTCTGGTGCCTCCTCTGCCAAAACTGGCTCCCCTTCAACCTCTTTAAGCTTATCCAAACACTGCTTTATTATCCAGTTTGATTGACGAAGCTCCTTCATCCTCACCTTATACCTATCGTAGGTGTCTCCCCTTTCACCCACTGGCACCTCAAACTCTACCTCGTCATAAGCATCATAGGGTCTAAACTTTCTCACATCGTAGGGAACCCCTGAGCCCCTAAGCACAGGTCCAGTCAAACCAAGATTTATAGCTGTTTCCGCATCAACGACCGCAACATCCCTCGTTCTTTTAAGCCAAATCCTGTTTACATCTATCAAAGTTTCATAATCAAGGATCCTTTGAGGAAACTCCTCGGTGAACCTTCTTAGCTCATCGATGATCTCTTGAGTGAAGTCAAGCCTTACCCCGCCTACCCTCACATAGCTATGAGTTAACCTTGCTCCACAGACCTTTTCAAAGATACTAAGCAACCATTCCCTGTCCCGGAAGCAATAAAGAAAGACGGTCATTGCACCGATATCTAAAGCATGAGTTGCAAGCCAGAGAAGATGGCTTGAAATCCTTGCCATCTCATTAACTATGGTTCTTATAAGGCGAGCCCTTCTTGGCGGGGTTATTCCTAAAAGCTTTTCAAAGGCAAGACAGAAGGCGATGTTGTTTGCCGCTGAAGCGATGTAATCAAGCCTATCTGAAAGGACGATCGTCTGATTGTAGTTTAGATGCTCAGCAAGCTTTTCCACACCCCGATGGAGATAACCTATCCTTGGGTCGCACTTAACGATGGTCTCACCATCAAGCTCAAGAACAAGCCTCAACACCCCATGGGTTGAGGGGTGATGAGGTCCCATGTTTATAGTAAAATGCTCAGGCTCACCTTTACCGTTTCCGTTTTTAATTACCTCAACATACAGGCTCATTTAGCACCTCTTACGCTTGCCAAAAACTCTTTGTAGCCCTTCCATTCGTTCTCCTCGGTTAAGAACAACGGGTAATCCTTCCTCAAAGGATAGCCTTCCCAATCTTCAGGCATAAGAAGTCTTCTTAAGTCAGGATGACCCTTAAAAACAATGCCTAACATGTCATAGCATTCCCTCTCAAACCAATTGGCAGTCTTCCAAAGACCTGTAACCGAATACTGCCAGGCATCGTTTTCTGGGATTAGAACCTTAACCCGAATTAGCTTTTTTTCGTCCAAATTATAAAGATGGTAGACTACCTCAAACCTCTCAGGCTTCTTTTCAGATTTGTAGCCCTGATAGTCTACCCCACAAAGGTCTATGAGATGCTTAAACCCTTTCTCCTTTAAGTAAGAAATAAGCTCTAAAGAACCTTCCCTCCGGCAAACTATGGTCAAAGCATCTTTTTCGAGAACTTCTAAAACAACTTTAGGAAATTTTTCTCTAAGCTCCGCTAAAAGGTCCATGGCTATCTCCAAAAGCCCCATCTACCGCTTTCTTTCTTGATCTTTTCCTGAAGTTGGACCAGCCCATAGATTAACGCTTCAGGTCGAGGAGGACATCCAGGAATATAGACATCAACGGGCAAGAACTCATCTGCCCCTTGAACGACAGAGTAGGTTCGAAAAACACCTCCAGAACAAGCACAACTTCCCATGGCGATTACATATTTAGGCTCTGGCATCTGGTCATAAACTCTTCTCACAATGGGAGCCATCTTTTTCGTGACCGTCCCGGCTATGATTATAGCGTCAGCCTGCCGTGGCGAAGCCCTAAAGATTATCCCGAACCTATCAAGGTCAAAGTGGCTCGCACCCGTTGCCATCATCTCGATGGCACAGCAGGCAAGACCAAAGGTTAAAGGCCAAAGGGAACCAGCCCTTGCCCAGTTAAAAAGCTTATCTAAAGGTGTAATGAAAACTGGAGTTCCAGGTATCTGCCTTATGTCCTTTCCAACTTCAACCGTCCCTTCTATTCCCATTGTAAAGCTCCCTCACTCCAGGCATAAACATAGGCTAACAAAAGCATCACTACAAAGATAGTGACCTCAACAAACCCGAACCAAGAAAGCTCTTCAAATATCACAGCCCAGGGATACAAGAACACAACTTCTACATCAAACACAAGAAAGATTAAGGCTATTAGATAAAACCGAACATGAAAGGGGACCCAGCCCGGTCCTGAAGGGTCAACGCCGCACTCGTAGGGGATGTATTTTCGAGGGTCTGGTCTCCGTGGGGCAAGGACCCGATTGGCAATGAGCATCACAGAACCTAATATCAGGAAAATAAGAGCCGTAATCAGAAATGGAAGCATTGCGCCCAATTTTTAACTTCCCTCTCCCTTGGTTTCCTTTAGTTCCAAAGCAGCGTTCGGGCAGGCTGAAACGCAGAAGGGTTTTTCTCCTTTAGCAACTCTCTCCCAACAGAGGTCGCACTTTCCAATTGTCCCAACATAAAAGTTAAACCTTGGGACACCCCAAGGGCAGGCTTCCATACAGTTCTTACAGCCCACACACTCCTTCTGATAAAAGGCAACAACCTCTCCCTTTCTTACTAAAGCTCCAACCGGGCAGGCTGCGGCGCACTGAGGCTTCTTACACTGAAGACAAGAAAAATAGGCAAATTTATTACCTACCTTAAGGATCCTACAGTTTGAAAGACCAGCATGCCCCTCAGCGCAAGCCTTAACGCATTCCTCACAACCGGTGCATTTTTCTACATGGTGGACTATGGTGTAAGCCATGCTTTTTTAATATTTTTTTTACCTTTCTTGTCAAGATTGGATTTTAGGCTTTTTATTTAATTCGGTGACTTTTTCTCTATTTTTGATGAATTTTTCCACAATTTTATAGAAATAAATTTAGGCTTGGTGGAGGATGATCTCGATGTCATCATCCAGAGGAAAGACCCTGATTTTGCCTTCGAAAGCAAGAAAAAGAATGGATAAAAATAGATATACTACCGTTAATATACCCCTTTCAAAATTTTCTAACATATTTCTAAAAGTCGCTTTACCCCATCTTAGAATCAACCCCTCTACCCTTTCCAGATAGAAGGAAATATCCTTATCCGGAATCTCTACCTCAAAAACCCTTTTACTCTTTTCCCTTTCCAATATCCTTAGCATAGGCTCGATAAGCTGTGCAAGCGTTAACCTTTCCTCTTCTATCTCCATACCTTCAATCCTTGGCAAAAAAACCTTTTCCTCAAGGAGCCTCTCCACAGGTAAAGTAAGGCTAAACTCTTTTCTAAAATCAAGTGGAAGGCTCTCTGAGGGCTCATCCTCTTCTTGCCCTTCCTCTTCAGGCTTCGGAAAATAAATTCTCAGGATAAGCTCGCTCTTTCTATACAGAGCAAGGGATAAAAAAATCAAAGACTCAAGAAACAGAAAGGCAAAATAGCCTTTCGGGTTTGTCCGGTAGTTTTCTTCTAACTTTTGTAAGACCTTTGAAAGGCTTACCTCAAGAAGATTAGCTTTAGCTAAGCTTTCCAAGAGCATGGATCTTCTTGAAGCAGAGGTTCATAACAAATTTAACCCCAGCCTTCTCCGCAAGCTCCTTTGCTTCTTCGTTCACGATCCCCTCTTGAAGCCAGATCACCTTTGGCTTAAGCTCTAAAGCCTTCTCTACAATGGGTAGCACCTCGCTTGGCTTGCGAAAGATTATGACAACATCAGGGTTAAAATCCTTCGGGACCTCTGATAAGTCCTTTACCGTCTTTACACCAAGGATCTCTTCGTAGGCTGGATTGACAGGAATGACCTCAAACCCCTGTTTCAAAAGATAATCCATAACGATGTAGCTTGGACGGTCTGGCTTTGGACTTGCCCCAACGATGATAAGCCTCCTATACTTCTTTGGTATTTCAAGCACATCTTGAGGGACCTGAGAATAATCTGGAAGCGGGCATTCCATCATGCCTTCACCTCCTTATTAAATAGCAACGCTAACGACCTTTAAAAACTTCTCTGGGTCAAGGGATGCACCCCCTACCAACACACCGTCAACGTTTGGCTCCTTGATGAGGTCCGCTATGTTTTCAGGGGTAACTGAGCCTCCATATAAAATAGGGATAGTTTGAGCTAAATCCTTACCATACATACTCGCTAAAAGATCCCGTAGAAAAAAATGGACTTCCTCTGCCTGCTCAGGCGTTGCGTTAACCCCCGTGCCGATAGCCCAGACCGGCTCATAGGCTATGATAAGCCTCCCCTCTTCCACCTTTTCAAGCTCCGAAAGTCCTTGCTTTAATTGCTCTGAAACAACTAAAAAAGTGTTCCCAAGTTTTCTTTCCTCAAGGGTTTCGCCAACGCAAAGTATAGGCGTAAGTCCCGCCTGATAGACACCCTTTACCCTTTTCTTTATAAGCTCGTTTGTTTCACCAAAAATGTGCCTTCTTTCTGAATGCCCAAGGATAACATATTCCACCCCAAGCTCTTTTAACATCAAAGGTGATACCTCACCCGTGTAAGCGCCCTTCTCAGCAAAGCAGGCATTCTGAGCACAGAGTTTAACAGGGCTTCCTTCAGTAAGCTTTCTTGCAAAGGCTAAGCTGGTGAAGGGAGGGGCAATCCCCACCACTTTTTTACTTAGGTCTACCTTGGATATTTCTGGTAAAAACCTTTCAAAATAGCTTTTTGTTCCGGATATTCCGTGGTTCATCTTCCAATTGCCTATGAAGTAGGCTTTCTTTGCCATCTCCTCGCCCCCTTTAGAACCTTTACACTTCCTCTAAAGCTTTAAGCCCGGGCAAGGTTTTTCCTTCTAAGTATTCAAGGAAGGCTCCACCCGCGGTTGAGACATAAGATAAAGCAGTGATTACCCCTGCCTTTCTTAAAGCAGCGATGGTGTCTCCACCTCCAGCTATGGTTAGGGCTTGAAGGCTTGCGATCTTTCTTGCTATGGCAATGGTTCCAAAGGCATACTCATCCTTTTCAAAATAACCAAGAGGTCCGTTCCAAATCACCGTATGAGCCCCCTCAAGCGCCGCGGAAAAAAGAGCAACTGTCTCCTCTCCGATATCATAGATAACATCCCCTTCCTCTATGCTCAAAAGGTCTGCCTCATAGATCTCTCCATCCCTTTCTACTACTACATCAACCGGAAGATATATCTTTACCTCAAGCTCCTTTGCTGAGCGAAGGATATCCTTGGCTATTTCCCTATATTCCTCCTCAACCAGGCTTTTACCCACGCTATAGCCAAGGGCAGAAAGGAAGGTGTTAGCCATGGCACCCCCGATTAAGAGCTTATCAATGCGAGGTAAAAGGTTCTTTAGGACACCGATCTTGGTTGAAACCTTGCTTCCACCAACGACAGCATAAAGCGGTCTTTCGGGCTTACCAACGACTTTAGAAAGGTATTTTAGCTCCTTCTCAAGCTGAAAACCCATCCCCTTTTCTTTTACAAGGCTTGGTACACCAACGACAGAGGCATGAGCCCTGTGGCACACCGAAAAGGCATCGTTAATATAAACATCAGCCATCCTTGCCAAAGCCTTTACAAATTCAGGGTCGTTCTTGGTCTCGCCTTCGTAAAACCTCACATTTTCAAGGAGTAAAACCTCACCTTCCTTGAGCTCAGCTAAAGCTCGGTCTGCCTCTTCCCCAAGATAATCCTCTAAAAACTTCACCTCTGTCTTTAAAACACCCTTCAAGTATTCATACACAGGCTTTAAAGATAACTCTGGAACCCGTTTACCTTTCGGTCTGCCAAGATGGGAACAAAGGATAACTTTCCCGCCTGCTTTAATGGCATAATCTATGGTTGGTAAACTTTCTACAATCCTTGTATCATCCGTGATCTTTCCATCTTCAATGGGCACATTAAAGTCAACCCGAATGAAGACCTTTTTACCTCTTAGGTCAAGTTCTCTTAAAGTTTTCATAGTTAAAACCTCCTATTTATTTTTTTATTTTTTTTATAAATTGGATAGTCTTCTTAATAGGTTAGCAAGCTCAATTGCTGCAAGGGCTGCTTCTGCCCCTTTATTACCAGCCTTGGTGCCAGCCCTCTCGATAGCCTGTTCAATGGTGTCAGTAGTCAAAATACCGAAGATTACCGGGACCTCAGTCTCAAGCATGACCTGAGCTACGCCCTTTGAAGCCTCGCTTGCCACATACTCAAAATGTGGGGTTGCCCCTCGGATGATCGCCCCAAGACAGATGACAGCATCAAAGCTTTTGCTGCTGGCAAGCTTCTTAGCCACAAGAGGTATCTCGAAGGCACCAGGCACCCATACCACATGAATGTCCTCTTCGGCAACCTGATGCCTCTTTAACACATCCAAAGCCCCTTCAAGAAGCCTTTGCGTAATGAAAACATTGAACCTACTAACAACGATCCCTATTCTCAACCCTCTTCCGTCAAACATCCCCTCATAGACTTTACAATTCTGCATTCTTCCTACCTCCTTTCCTGAGCCTTATTCTCGTGATAGATGAAAATCTTTTCCCCATCTTTTATATAGCCAAGCCTTCTTCGAATAAGCTCTTCATAGTTAGATTCACTGCTTTGAAGTTGTTTGATCTCCTGACGCATCTGTTCATTCTTGATCTTCAGGTCCTCTATGTCTTTTAGTTCCTTTTTTATCCGCCAGCTTAAATAAAAATACATAGAAGTAGTCAACAGGAGCAAAATCAACAGCCCAAACAAAAAAAGCCTTCTAACTCTTTTTTTCCTTTTAGGCTTCGGTTTTATGATGATGGGCTTTGCTATGGGCATCAGATAGAATTATAGCAAAGGCTAAAGAAAAAAATAGGGGAATTTTTCTTAACCAGTAGATTTTAAAGAAGATAAAAAAGATGCACTGTATGTTCGAAAAAGGTAGGATCTACGGAAGGATATTTTTCATTCAAAATAAAAGCCCCTCGGTTTACCGAGGGGCAAAGGAGGAAAGCCGCTTTAGTTATCAAGCTCTGATGGTTTCCAGACTTCGTAAACCTTACCAGCAAGCTCAGCGCTTGGCTTAAGAGTCTTTTTACCAGGTTTCCAGGATGCGGGGCAAGCTTCGGCTCCACCTGTTGCCCTTACATGCTGGCAAGCCTGGATTAGTCTTACGATCTCATCCATGTTTCTACCAATGGGCAAGTAGTTTATGATGGAAAACTGGAGAACACCGTCTGGGTCGATAAGGAAAGTTCCACGGAGGTTAACTCCTGCGTTCTCATCATAAACCCCATAAAGGGTTCCGATTTTTCCGCCAAGGTCAGAAGCCATTGGATAGGGGAAACCACCAGGAATAAGCTTGGAGAGCTCAATTTCCTGCCAAACCTTGTGAACATAAACCGTATCAATGCTTATGGCAATGACTTGGACGTTAAGTTTCTCAAGCTCATCCTTGTATTTAGCGACATCTACAAGCTCTGTAGGGCATACAAAGGTAAAGTCTGCCGGGTAGAAAAACAGCATTACCCATTTCCCTTTGTAATCAGAAAGGGCGATGTCTTTAATCTCGCCGTTTGGAAAATAAGCTTGAGTCTTAAAGTCTGGAGCGGCAAGTCCCGGTCTTACGCACATAGCTAACCTCCTTTTAAAAATTTTTATTTTAAATATAATCCGTTTTTGTAAACTTTCAAGGGGGATTTAAAAGGACAAGACAAAAACTGGACTTCTCACTTCTTAGAAGTCACATTAGGGGAGCATGGCAGATGGCGTTTGCCCATCCTCTCGCGCTATATTTCTTTTCGATTGCCCAAAAAGCTAAAAAATCTTGTAGTAAAGAACAGGGAAGATATCTTTTTTAGGTTGACATATTTTCCTTTTAAAGGGTATAATTTTAAACAAACCATGAATTCTACGAATTCTACCCTTAAGATAATCGGTCTTTTAATCTTAAGCTTTTTTATCTTCCTTGGGGTGCTCGTCCTTGTGTTTTTTCTTTATCTCAAGGTTAGTCTGCCAAGCATTGCTAAGCTCAAAAATTATCAGCCAAAGCAAACAAACCTTATCGTAGATTATCAGGATAGAGTAGTTGGCTATCTTGGGGAGGAAAGAAGGATTTATGTTCCCATAAACAAAATACCCCCACATGTGATAAAAGCCTTTTTAGCGGCTGAGGACGCTAATTTTTACAAACACCGAGGAATAGATTTCTTCAGCCTTATGAGGGCTTTCGTAAAAAACATTATTTCCGGGAAGATTGTTCAGGGGGGAAGCACCATTACCCAACAGGTTGCAAAGTCTCTCCTTCTTTCTCCTGAGCGGACCCTTTCGAGAAAAATTAAAGAAATGTTTTTAGCTTGGCAAATAGAAAAGCATCTAACAAAAGATGAGATCCTCAACATATACCTAAACCATATTTATCTCGGTGAGGGAGCCTACGGAGTTGAGGCAGCAAGCTTAACCTACTTTGGCAAACATGTTTGGGAGCTTTCCATACCTGAAGCGGCAGTTATTGCTGGACTTCCTCCTTCTCCAGTTAGGTATAGCCCTTTAAACAATCTAACCTTAGCGCTGGAAAGAAGAAACTATGTTCTTCGCAGAATGGCTGAGGTAGGCTTTATCACCGAAGACCAGCTTAACCTCTATCTAAAGGAGCCTCTACTTCTTAATCCAAAAAATGTAAACATACCAGCCTATGCAGGGTATTTTATCGATGTTGTGAAGGCAGAGCTTGAGTCCATCCTTCCCAAAGAAAGGTTAGAGCAAGGTGGGCTAAGGATTAAGCTTACTATGAATGTAGACTGGCAAAGGGTAGGCTACCTTAACCTTATTAATAAGCTAAAACAGCTTTATCCAAAGGGTAATCCTCCAGAGATATCCGCCGTTTGTCTTGATAACCGTGATGGAGGAGTTCGGTTCCTTACAGGGGGAAAGGACTATCTTAACTCAACCTACAATAGAGCAGTATTAGGAAAAAGGCAGCCTGGGTCAGCCTTCAAGCCTTTTATTTGGGCTCAGGCTCTGGAAACTGGGGTTGTTAGCCGAGATGCTGTAATCCCTGATGAGCCGATAACCTTGCCTGGCGCAAACGCAGGCGAGGATTGGTCACCAGGCAATTACGATGGTAAGTATTTAGGTCCTGTGAGCTTAAAGCAAGCCCTTGCTCAATCGCGAAATACTGTCTCGGTCCGTTTAGCTTTAATGCTTGGAACCGACCGTTTAGTTGACTTGGTGAGGAAGATGGAATTTAAGTTCCCCATGCCCATAAATTTAAGCATCGCCCTTGGCACCTATGAACTTACCCCTCTTGAGTTAACCACCGCTTACACCATCTTTCCAACTCTTGGCAATAAACTAAAACCCCGATTTATCGAAGCAATATACGACCAGATCTATGGTGGAAAGCTTATCTATCAAAGTCAGCAGGAAAGTAAGCCAGTTTTCAGCCCTCAGACTATGAGCATAATGAACGATTTTCTTCAAGAGGTAGTCCGGTCTGGAACAGGAAGGTGCGCTCTTGCCCTTGGCCTTCCTGTAGGCGCAAAAACAGGAACCACTCAGGAGTATAGGGATGCTTGGTTTATGGGTTTTACCGCTGACTACACCTGTGGAGTTTGGGTGGGCTATGACAAAGGCACAACCCTTGGAAAAGGAGAGACAGGAGGGAAGATTGCCTGCCCCTTATGGGTAAGTCTTATGCAAGGAATAAAACATGAAGCTAAGCCCTTGCCAGTTTATATCCCACCAGCAGATGTTCTCTCAAACAGCACATCAGAGGATACCTCAGGAGCAAATTAAGTTCTACTCTTCTTCTGAGGCTCCCCTTTTTCTTGGTAGCTGATGAATGTCTTCTACCTTATGGTATAGCATATAAAATCTTTCTTTGAGCTCTGAAAGTAAATTCTCTAAGACCTTAGGTTCAGTTTTAGAAAATCTCACAAAAACATAACGAGCCTTTCTTTCATCAAAGGCTTGCCAGCCCTCTCCTTCAACAGGGAAAGCCATTTCTTCCTTCCAGGTAAGAATGCTGTAAATGGTTATACCATGCTTAATAAATATAGAGATAAGAGAAGATAAATCTTCTACAGAATTGATGATAAGGGCTAATTGTTCTGGGCTATGATACACCCCAGTTATTTTGACAAAGAGCTTAAAGATGTCCGTTTGAGTGATTATACCTACTACTCTTCTTTCTCTATCTATAACCGGAAGACCAGAAATCTTATTCTCAAGCATAAGCACTGCTGCATACTCCACGGTATCATCAGGATAAACAGTTATCGGGTCTTTAGTCATGATGTCTTTAAGCTTAAGCTCAGAGAGGAGGTAGTATTGCTCATGAAGTTCCATAACGCTGACCTTCGAAGGGGCAACCTCTTTTAAATCCCTATCAGTTACTATGCCTACAAGCTTTCCCCCACGAGTTATGGGAAGCCGTCTTATTTTATGCTCTTTAAGAACCTGAAGAGCCTTGATGATAGAAGTATTCTCATCCAAAGTGATAACATGCTCTGACATCCAATCTTTAACGAGCATAAAATAATCCTCCGGAATAAAATTTTTAAAAACAATTATACTTTAGACAAAGTTTTAAGCAAGCACTATTAGAGG
>WYEG01000034.1 GCA_009903935.1 Caldimicrobium sp.
ACGAGAAAGATTATCAGCGCTTTCTTGGTGGACTATACAGAAAAGAGCTTCCCTCAGGTAAGACCTTCCGTGAGCTCTGGGTAGAGCTAAAAGAAGGATTTAGCGATTACTCAGCCCTAAGCTTTCTTAAAGAGATCACCGAATAGATAAAGATGTATAAAGCAAGGGTCTTAGAAAACGGAGAGCTTACCTCTTCTATTTACAGCCTTGTGCTCTCGGCTGAGGACTCGCTCTTAGCTAATTTTTTGCCCGGACAGTTTGTAAAAATAAAGGTTAGCTCAGGCTATGACCCCCTTTTGCCAAGACCCTTCACAGTTCATGCCATCTATGATTCTGCCTTTGAAATTCTTTATCAAGTTGTAGGAAGAGGCACAAAAGCCATGAGCAGGCTTAAGCCGGGGGATGAGGTTGAGTTTTTCGGTCCCTTGGGGAAGCCCTTTCCTCGGATTGAGGGTTCCTATTTGGTCTCTGCTGGAGGGGTTGGAGTTGCTGGCTTTGGTTATCTTTGTCAGGGGCTAAAGCCTGAGTTTTCTTTGCCCGCAAAGCTACTCTATGGAGCAAGAACTTCTGCTCAGCTTGTGAAACTTGATTTTTTTTCAACCCTTCTTCCCGTTGAAGTAGCAACGGATGATGGAAGCTTAGGGCTAAAAGGAACGGTTGCAGACCTTCTTTTAGCCGAGCTAAATAAACAGTCTTATCAGGCAATCCTTGCCTGCGGACCAAAGCCAATGCTTAAGGCTCTTGCAGAGCTTGGTAGAACCTATGGTGTGAAGATTTTCTTAGTGCTTGAGACTCTTCTTGCCTGCGGGACAGGATACTGTCTTGGCTGTGCTGTCCCAAGTCGACGGGGAGGATACTTTAAGCTTTGCGTTGACGGACCAACATTTGATGCGGAGGAAATAGACCTTGAATTTTTACGTTAAGATAGGAGACTTTGAGCTAAGGAGCCCTCTTCTTCTTGCCTCAGGGACCTGGGGGCTTGGGGAAAAGGAAATCTCTGGGCTTGAATATATATCGGCTCTTATCACGAAAGGTGTATCAAAGGATCCCATGCCGGGCAATCCTCCTCCAAGGCTTGCCGAAGCACCCTGCGGTCTTATAAACTCAATCGGTCTTGAAAACCCAGGGGTCGAGACTTTTCTTAAGGAGTATCTTCCGCGGATTAAAAAGCTTGGTCCCAAGGTTATCGTTAATCTTCACGGTGAATCCATAGAGGATTTTTGCTACCTAGCAGAACGCTTTGAAAACGCAGATGTTTCTGGGATTGAGCTAAACATCTCCTGTCCAAATGTCCGAAAAGGGGGGATACACTTTTCGGAGTCTGCCAAGGATGTTTTTGAGCTTGTAAACGAAGTCCGAAAAAGGTTTAGCAAGCTTTTGATAGTGAAGCTTAGTCCAAGGTCTAATGTTTTTGACATAGCTTTTGCCTGTGAAGAGGCTGGGGCTGACGCCTTAACCGTTGCCAACACTTACCCAGCTTTAGCGGTCGTAAGCTTAAAACCCTTCAAAGTTTTGCTTGGTGGACTTTCTGGACCGGCGATCAAGCCGTTAACCCTGCGCTTAGTGTATGAGCTTTCCCAAAAGGTTAAGCTTCCCATAATCGCAAGCGGTGGTGTAATGACCGGAAGAGATGTGGTAGAATACTTAGCCTGTGGAGCTACCGCTGTGCAGGTCGGGACAGCCCTTCTTATAGACCCATTGGGCATAAAGAAAATTTATAAGGAATTCGAAGAGCTTTATCAGGAGTTAGAATGGGGAAGCTAATCCGGGCTTTGCCTAAGGGGTTTAATTTTAGGACCTTTGCTGTTGAGTGCCGAGATGTGGTTGAGCCAGCTCGAGTGCTTCAAGACTTAAGCCCTGTTGCTACAGCAGCCCTTGGGAGAGCTTTAGCTGGGGTTGCCCTTCTTTCGGCAGACCTAAAATTTGGAAAAGTCTTACTCCAGATAAAAGGCGATGGTCCAATCGGAGAAATCCTAGCCGAAGGAGACCATGAAGGACGCTTGCGAGGAACTGTGCACAATCCCCATGTTTTTTTAGAGCCTGAAAATAAAAAGCTTCCTGTTGGCAAAGCCGTAGGAAAAAACGGTTTTATCTCTGTGGTTAAAGACCTTGGGTTGAAGGAAATCTATCAAAGCTCAGCCGAGCTTATCTCAGGGGAAATTGCTGAGGACCTTGCCTACTATTTAACCGTGTCTGAACAAATACCTTCGGTTGTGGCGTTGGGCGTTCTTGTAGACCGGGATGGCAGCGTTCTTCAGGCAGGTGGCTATATGATCCAAAAGCTTCCCCAAGCAAAGGAGGAAGAGATAGTTTTTGTAGAAGAAAGACTAAAGGCAACGCCACCGACAACAGAACTTCTCTCAAAAGGGCTATCTCCTGAGGGAATCCTTTCCTTTATTTTCGGTGAGGTTGAGGTTCTTGAGGAAAGAGAAGTAGTCTTCCGCTGCACCTGTAGCCTTGAGAGGGTAAAGAATGCCTTAATTGCCCTTGGAAAAAAAGAGCTTGAAGAGATGGTCGCGAAGGGTGAGCCAGTTGAAGCAACCTGCCATTTTTGCCGAGCAACTTATAAATTAAGCATCGATGACCTAAAAGAACTCTTAGGCACGATTTCGGAGGGGTAAAACCATGTTTAAGCTTATCCTTTGGATAATATTTTTGCTTTTAGTTGTATTTTTTGTAGTGTTTAATGTTGAGCCAAAGGTGACGGTTCATTTGCTACCGGGTGTTGCTTTAGAAAACATACCTTTAGCTTTGGTTATAATTGTAAGCTTTGTTCTGGGGTTGCTCTTTGGATTAAGCTTTTCTCTTGTTCAAATGCTTAAACGCTCTCTAAGGAAGGGCTCGCAGGATGAGCCTAAGCAGGATAAGCAAAATATTTCAACTCCTTAAGGAAGGTGTTGACAAGGGGGTTTTTTCCTCGGCAGTCAGCGGGGTATCCCAAGCTGGTAGAAGGTATATCGTTGCCTGCGGATACCTCTCTTTGACCCCCTTTGTTGAACCCGTTGAAGACTATCATGTTTACGACCTTGCCTCGCTTACTAAGCCTCTTGCCGGGGCTCTAATACTTATCGATAAGCTCTCTGAAGGAAAACCCGTAGAGCTTTTTTCTTCAGTCAAACCCTACCTGCCTTTAGATGTCCCCTTTTTTCGCCTTTTAAACCACACCGCAGGGTTTAAACCCTGGATTCCTTTGTATAAGCACAAACCATTGACCCTTGAAAAGGCAGTAGAGCTTATCTTAAGGGAAGAATTAGCTTACGAACCTGGAGCGTCATCAGTCTATTCAGACCTTGGATACTTTTTGCTAACCTATCTTTTGGAAAGAATGTTTGGTAAAAACTTTGAAAATCTCTTTGAGGAGGCAAGGTCTAAAGTTTCATTTTCAAGAAGGGCAAGGCTAATGTTTAAGCCCTTGGAAAAGGGGGTTGATGTTGAAGACATTGCCCCAACCTCTTACTCTGAGGAGGAAAAGGTTTTGCTTCGCGGTGTTGTTGAAGATGAGAACACCCGAGCTTTGAGTGGAGTTTCGGCGGTTGCCGGACTTTTCGGTAATATCTACGGCGTCCTTGACCTTTTAGAGGCGCTCCTTCTTTCCTATAAAAGGTCCGGTCCTTTTTCGCAAGATGTTGTTAAAACCTTCGTTGAGTTTGAGGACAAAGCAAGCGACTTTGCCCTTGGTTTTATGAAGGTCTCAAAGAATGGCAAGTCTGCCTTTGGAGATAGGTTTAGTAGAAAGGCTTTTGGGCATCTTGGGTTTACCGGGACTTCCTTTGTTGTTGACCCAGAAAAAGAGCTCATCGTAGCTTTGCTCACAAATAGGGTTCATCCTGACCGGAATAACATTGCTATAAGGGAGTTCCGACCGGTTTTTCACAATTTGATCGCCGAGCTTTTTGCGCCAAATAGACCATAAAATGCTCGGCAATTGCCCCATTGGTTTTACTTTTTTTAGTCTGCTGTTATCTCCGTTGAGGGTGTTCTAAAAATGTTTTTGTGCAAGCCCTCCTGCTGTCGCCCTAAGCCTACTTTTTTGTCGCCCAAGCCCCCTTTTTTGTCTCCCCGAGTCCTCTTTTTTTGTCGCCCCGAGCCTAATTTTTTTTGTCGCCCCGAGCGCAAGCGAGGGGGTCCCTCGGCGCTTGCGCGCCTCGGGAAGACACAGTGAGAGGTTGTCGCCCCGAGACCTATTTTTTGTCGCCCCCAGCTTACTTTTTTTGTTGCCCCAAGCGAAGCGAGGGG
>WYEG01000014.1 GCA_009903935.1 Caldimicrobium sp.
TACATATATTAAAGTTAAAACAAAAATTGAACCATAAAACCATCCAAGGGTTAAAGAAAACATAATTCTAAGCCTTGATTGTTCATCTTTTATAAATCTCCTATAGTTCATATCAAATAAATACTCATCAGTATTTAGTCTATTAGTTCTTATCCAATCATAAAGCCTTCTATATAGTCTTTCAAGCCATAAAAAATAAGCATCAAGATACCAAAAAACTAAGATGGGAATAAAAGCTATAAATACTTGAAATTTTTCGCCTTTTAAAAGCAAAGTCGCAACTACCAAAGTTATTGTCCAACCTTTTATTAAAAACGAATTAAGCGCCATCCTTTTGATAATATCTTGAACGATTTTTAATTCCTCAACCATAAACTCTTTAAGCTCCTCTCTTTTAAAGGACATCCCATCACCTCCTATACCTCCCATCCTAAGCTTTTAAACACCTCTTTTATTTTTTCAGTTAGTTCTGCCTCTTTTCTTAGCAATTCTGAAAGCTCTTTTGCATATTGGCTCATTTTCTCTTCAAAAGATATATCCTCTTCGTCAAGCTTTATTCCTACATACCTTCCCGGAGTTAAAACATAGCCATTTTTAGCAACCTCTTCAATCGTGGCAACCTTTGCAAATCCGACCTCGTTTATCATTTCTTCTGGCTCGCCCCGTTCAAACATCCTAAACTTTTCTACAATTTTGGCTATGTGTTCTTCGGTAAAGATGTTTTGCTTCCTTGAGATAGGCTTATACATCTTTTTAGCATAGATAAACAAGATCTTACCCTTCATATGCTCAGGCTTTGTTTTTCTAATAAACCATAAAGAAGCGGGTAAAGAAACGGTATAGAACATCTTGGGTGGAGTGGCTATTATTCCATAAACTAAATCATCCTGGATGATCTTTCTTCTGATTTCACCCTCTACTCCTCCTACGGACAAAGCTCCGTTTGCCATAACAAAGCCAGCTTTGCCGTTTGGGGCAAGATGATAGATATAATGCTGGATCCAAACATAATTTGCGTTGTTTTCAGGAGGAAGCCCATACTTAAACCTTGGGTCGTTTGGTTTAACTCTATCCCTTCCCCATTCGCTGTCGTTAAAGGGAGGATTGGAAACGATATAGTCAGCCCTTAGGTCAAAGAATTTATCATCATGGTAAGAATCTCCCCATCTTATATCTCCTTCAACTCCTCTTATAGCTAAATTCATTTTGCAAACCTTCCAAACAAACTCCTTTGATTCCTGTCCATAGATGGACAACTGCTCATTTCCTATCCCCTCTCTTTGTAATTTCTCTAAGGCTGAAATAAAGAAGCCACCGGAGCCACAGGCAGGGTCAAATATGCGTCCCTCCTTTACATCTAAAATCTCAACGATAAGCCTGGTTAAAGACCTTGGGGTATAAAATTCCCCTCCCTTTTTACCCTCTGCTTCCGTAAATTTCCCAAGAAAATATTCATAAATCCTACCAAAAATGTCTTTTGCCTGATGTTCTTTGCCAAAATGAATTTGAGAAAAGAGGTTGATTAAATAGGCAAAATCATGGCTATCAAGATTGACGCGAGAGTAGATCTTAGGTATCACATCTTTTAATTGCTTAGGATATTCGTTTTCCAAGATTTCTATAGCTTGGTCGATTATTTCGCCTATGTTTGGCTGATTAGCGTTCTTTCGAATGTAATCCCAACGAGCCTTCTCTGGGACATATAAAGTTCCGTTAGCTATGTAAAAATCTCTATCTTCACAAAACTTAAATTTTAAATCTTCAGGAAGTTGTATTAGCTCTTTTTCTTCTATGTATTTTCTTTTTTCTTCAAAGGCAAAGGAAAGGTATCTCAAGAAGATCAGTCCCAAGACTACATACTTGTATTCATGAACCTCAATCTTTTTTCTTAACTTGTCAGCTGCCTTCCACAGTTTGTCTTCAAAAACCAGGTCTTTTTCCTTCATAGCTAATGCCCTCTTATGATCGATATTTAGCAATCATTATTATAAAAAATACAGAACTTTGAGCAAGATGACTAAGGGCTGTTCAAAAAAGTTCTCTAATCCGTCCTACCGAGCTATATCGAGGCATCCCTCACTTCGTTCGGGACGGCCTCTCCAGGGGGAGTCCCCTCGCTTCGCTTGGGGCGACAAAAAAGTAGGCTCGGGACTACAGCAGGAGAGCTTGCACAAAAACATTTTTAGTACAGCCTCAAATGACTACTTACGCTTACACTGAGCTAAAATCGCCCAGAAGGAGATTAGTTCGGTTGCTTAAGCTAAAGCCTGAAAGCTTGACCTCGAATATGTTGCTGTAGAGCCTTCCCTGCACTAAGACCCAGTGGCTTCCTCCAAGCCCTTCAGGTAAGATTAGCCTCTTAACCGCGTTCAGGTCTCTATAGCTTCCTTCAGAGACTTCTAAAAGGACCCTATCTATGCCGCAGGAGACTAAGAAAGGACCTTGCTGGGTAAAACCAAGAGTGAGCAAGCCATACTTATCCCCAAGCTCCCTGAGCAGAGTAAAGTCTACATGGCAGGAAATGTCCGTATGCCCCGGTGCAAGATAAGGGTTGTCAACTAACCGGTGTTTATAGTAGCAAACTAAAGTCCCGCAGGTTCGCTCAGGTGAGTAATAATCCTGTCTGGGATAACCGTAATCGATGATGAAGAAGAAGCCTTTAATCAACTTTTGAGCGATTTCCCTGTAGAAATCTTCGATGGTTAAGCAGACCTCGGTGCGGTATCCCTCGCACCAGTAAGGAAAGTATCTGTAGACTCTTCTTAAAACTCTTGGGTCGCAAAACTTTTCGTAGAATTCTCGTATGTGTCCACCCTTCACCTCAACCCAAACTTCGTGTAGTTCACCCTCTCTTTTTTCTACAAGATGAACTGGGAAGGCGTCAAAAAGCTCGTTTGCAAGGAAAACACCCTGAAAGAAAGAAACATCCTTGGGTGTAGTATACCAGCATACATCATCAAGAAAGTCCTGTAAAACTTCCTCTTGAACTGCTCTTATAGCTGGAAAAGGCTCAATGATGGCGTATTTAAAAGAGTAGCCCTTTTTCCTAAGATAGGTCAAGATGTCTAAGGCTAAGTATCCCTGCCCAGCTCCTGCTTCAAGGATGAGGAAATCCTTTGGACTTCCGAGAGCTTCCCACATCTCTAAAATTTGCCTGGCAATGGTTGCGCCAAAAACGGGATGAATGCACGGAGCTGTCACAAAATCTCCCTGCTTTCCGGGTAAATTCCCCCGGGCATAGTATCCATAATCAGGATGATACAAACAAAGCTCCATGAATTTGACAAAGGGAAGGGGTGATAGCTCCTCTAAGAGGTCTAAAAGCAAGGCTAAAATCTCTCTACACTATTTCAAGCATTCTTTTTACGGCGTTGTAAGCCTTTATTCGGACCTCCTCAGGCAAAACGACTTCAAACTCAAGCTCTTCAAGAGCTCTTAGCACATCCTCAAGGCGTATTTTTTTCATGGATGGGCAAACCATCTTTTCTGGGGCTGGATGATAGAAAACCTTATCCGGGTTCTCCTTAGAGAGGGGATAGAGAAGACCAACCTCGGTGCCGATGATGAATTCCTTATGAGGAAGCTCTTTTGCAAGCCTCAGCATACCGCTTGTTGAGGCAACATAATCGGCAAGGTCGATGACCTCTGGTCTACACTCTGGATGGGCGATAAAAACTGCGGAGGGGTGCTCCTTTTTTGCTTTCATAACATCTTCGGGCAAGAGCATATGATGAAAGGGACAAAAACCCTCAAAGTAGATAATTTCTTTATCGGGATAAAACCTTTGAACATACCTTGCTAAGTTCATGTCAGGAAGCATGATAATTTTTTTATCTGGGAAAGTTCCCACCACCTTTATAGCATTGGCTGAGGTGCAGCAAACATCGCTCAGGGCTTTCACTTCAGCGGTTGAGTTGACATAGGTGACAACTGGAATCCCAGGATACTTCTCTCTTAAGGCTTTTACATCCTCAGGTGACACCATGTTCGCCATATCGCAGCAGGCTGAGCCAACAGGAATAACAACTTTCTTTTGCGGAGAAACAATCTTAGCAGTTTCTGCCATAAAAAAGACGCCGCAGAAGACTATCACCTCGGCGTCGGTTTTGCTTGCTTTAAGACTAAGCTCTAAGGAATCGCCTCTCAAGTCAGCAATATCTTGGATCTCTGGGGGTTGATAGTTATGAGCAAGAATGATGGCTTTTCGCTTCTCTTTAAGCTTTAGAATTTTTTCCACAAGCCCAGCCCTATTCTGCATAAAACCTTCTCCTTTAAGTAAATACTTCAGACCCATGTCTGCAAAATTTTACTATTAACAAGTTAAAGCATCAACAGAAAGGGGGAATGTTCAAAAATGTTTTTGTGTAAACCCTCCTACTGTCACCCCGAGGCGCAAGGCGAGGGGTCTCCCCCTGAAGCGTCATCCCGAACGAAGTGAGGGGTCCCTCGGCACTGGCGTGCCTCGGGAAGACACGGTGGGAGGCTGTCGCCCCGAGGTGTAAGCCGAGGGGTCTCCTCATGAAGCGTCATCCCGAACGATGCGAGGGATGCCTCGGCACTGGCGTGCCTCGGGAAGACACGCTGGGAGGCTGTCGCCCCGAGGCGTAAGCCGAGGGGTCTCCCCCCTGAGGACGCCATCCCGAACGATACGAGGGATGCCTCGCTACGCTCGGCACGACAAAAAAATGGGCGCTCGGCAGGACAAGGGTGGGCTGTGCCCCTAAGGCGTAAGCCAAGGTGTCTTCTTTTTATCGTTCTCTTGGAAATAGGAGATACCTCGGTTTACCTTGACAATTTCCTTTAGCATGCTAAAATCTTTTCAAGATGAAAAAGATACCGCTTCCAATTCTGCTGGTTTCTTTTTTTTTATTTTTATAAACCTTATCTTCTCTTCTACAGCTCAGGCTAAAAGAGTTCTTTCTTTAAAAGAAGCAGTTTCTATAGCCATATCCCAAAACCCAGAGGTTAGCGCAGCCATAAAAGAAAAGGAATCTCTTTCTTTTAAAAAGAATATAGTGCGTGCTGAATTCTTCCCCAAACTTTACCTTAGCTACAATTATCAAAGACAAGACCTTGGTAAAAACATACCAACCGTTGATACCCATCAATTTGGTCCAAGCCTTACTTGGAATGTCTTTTCTGGCTTTTCTACTTGGTATGCCTACCAGGAAGCTCTTAGGCTTATTGAGGTTTCTGATGCCCTCGTTAAGGCTAAAATACAAGACATAGCTTTAAGAGTGGTTTCAGCCTACTTAGACTATCTTAAAACTAAATCCCTTTATGAAGCCTCGCTCAACGATGTAGAGGATGCCAAAGTTTTGCTTAAGCTTGCTCAGAAGCGCTATGAAGTCGGTCTATCACCCCTTGCTGATGTTCTCGATGCCGAGGCAAAGCTTAAGGAATCCGAAGCAAACTCTATAAACTATAAATATACAGCCGAGATAGCAAAGATGAATTTACTAATTCTTCTTAATCTTTCGGTTTCAGAGGCAAAGGACACGGAGCTTTTAGATTTCCCTGAGGAGTTGCTAACTGACCCGGATTTTGAAAGCTTGCTATCTCTTGCCAAAAAGAAAAGACCAGAACTTCTTGCTAAAGAAAAAGAGATCTTAGCTCAAGAAAACCGAATAAAAAGCGTAAAAGGAGAATATTTTCCAAGCATTGACCTTTTTACTTCTTTATATCGCGTAGACAAATCCTTCTACCCAGATAGAGATAGCACCTTCACCTTTGGAATAAAAATTAATCTTCCCCTCTTTACTGGTTTTTCAACGCCAGCTAAGGTCTCTGCCGAAAGGGCAACTTTAGAAAAGAAAAATTTTGAAAAAAGAGCTCTTGAGCTAAACATAGAGCAGGATGTGTTTTCCGCCTATCAAAACTACCTTACGAAGAAGGAGTATTATTCTGCCTCTCTTGCTTGGTTAAAAAAGATGGAAGAAGACTACAGGATTGTGAAGAAGCGGTATGAGAACGGGCTTGCAAGCATAGTGGACTTGACAACCATACTTGCTAGGCTATCCCAAGCAAGAAGCCAGGTTGCTACCTCTCGCTACGACTGGTATAGAAGCTATTTTGTCCTTAAACGGACAGCTGGATTTATTCCGGGTTTGGAGTAGCTTGATGAAGCTACGGCTTTTCTTTCTTTTTTTAATTATTATTTTATTTTTAACCTCAGCCTGCTCAAAGAAGGGAGAAAAAAAAGAAGAGGCTTTACCCACAAAGTTTGTCCAAGTGGAAGAAGGACCTATGTTTCTTGAAATTTCAGCAACGGGTGCTGTAAAACCCCAAGTTGGTGCTCAAGTGAAGGTTGGAGCAAGGATTTCAGGTCGGGTAGAAAAACTCTTTGTGAAGCAAGGAGACTATGTTAAGGCTGGTCAGCTTATCGCCATCATTGAGCATGCTGACCTGCAAAGGGAGGTAGATAAGAACTATCAAGAATATCTTCAAGCCCAAACCCAGCATGAGAAAGTAAAAAAAACCTACCCAGAAAACATTAAGGCTCAAAAAAGGGTTATCTCTGCAATCAAGGCAGACTTAGCTCAGCTAAAAAGGGAAAAGGAAAGGCTTCTTGCTCTTTACCAAGAAGGTTTAATCTCAAAGAACGACCTTGAAAGAATAGAGCGAGATGTGGAGGTCAAGGAAAATCAGCTTGCCTCTGAACTTGCCAAGCTTTCAGCCTTAGAAGAGGAATACAATCAAGAACTAAAGAGAACCCAAGCCATGGTTCTGTCTACTAAAAACCAGTATGAAGCCTCAAAAGTAAAGCTTAATTATGCTTTTATCTACAGCCCGATTAACGGTTATGTTTCCGAGGTTTCAACTCAGCAAGGAGAAACGGTCGTTGCTGGACTTAATGCCCCAACCTTCATCACAGTTATTGACCTTTCAAAGCTTGAAGTCCATTGCTACATCGATGAGACCGATATTGGCAAAATAAAGCCTGGTATGCCGGCAAGGTTCCGCGTAGATAGCTTCCCAGATAAGATTTTTGAAGCCAAGGTGCGAACCATTTACCCAGGGGCTATCATCAGGAATAATGTCGTCTTTTACGATACGGTTTTGGACATTCTTACCCCCTATGAGGGCTATCTACGCCCTGAGATGACGGCTCAAGTAACCATCATTGCTGATAAAAAAGAGAAGGCTTTGCAGATACCAGCTCGAGCCATAAAGGTTGATGAAAAGGGTAAGAGGTTTGTTTATGTAAAGCGTGGGGATAAGGTTGAAAAACAATACATTACCACAGGATGGGAGTCCCAAGGTAAAGTAGAAATTTTGTCTGGGCTTTCAAAAACTGACCTTGTTGGCATCTGGTAAGGTGTCTGAGCCTTTAATCCTTTTGAGAGATATCAAAAAAGTCTTCGTAGTGGGAAAGATTTCCTATGAAGTCTTAAAAGGCGTAAATCTTGAAGTTTTTGCAGGAGATTTCTTAGCCATCATGGGGCCCTCAGGGGGTGGGAAATCAACTCTCCTTTACATCCTTGGTCTTCTCGACAAGCCAACTTCAGGAAGCTATCTTTTTGAAGGAAGAGAAGTATCAACCCTTTCGGAAGCGGAGATGGCCCACCTTAGAAACCAAAAGATAGGGTTTATCTTTCAAGCCTTCCACTTAGTGCCCTGGGCCACTGCCTTAGAAAATGTCCTTCTTCCAACCCTTTACCGAGGAAGTATAACCGAAAAGGATGTGAAAAGGGCATCTCTTCTTCTTGATAGGCTTGGTCTTCAAAATAAGCAAAATTTAAAGCCTGCTGAGCTATCAGGGGGAGAGCAACAAAGGGTTGCCATTGCCAGAGCCTTAATCAACCAGCCATCACTACTTCTTGCGGATGAGCCAACAGGGAACCTTGATTCTAAGAGCAGTCAAGAGGTGGTAAAAATTCTCAAAGAGTTAAATGAAGAGGGCTTAACCATAATCCTTGTTACGCATGATCCTGAGGTAGCAAAAAGCGCAAAAAAAGTAAAGTTTTTAAAGGATGGGGTCTTCGTTGAAGAATAGTTTTTTCCTTGTTTTAGCTTACTATCGGGAGGTTGTCAAAGAGCTTCTTTCAAACAAGGTAAATTTGGTGTTCATGGTCTTAGCATTAGTCCTAAGTTTAACTGCGATAAACACCATCTATGCCCTTGGTAAATCAGCAGAAAAGCAGGTGCTTGATACCCTTGCCAACCTCAATTTTGGTAAAGATGCCATTTTAATCTTGGCTGGTGGGCAGAGGTTTATGGGCGTTGGGCTTACCCGTTCAGACACCCTTAAATTAGAGGATGCCAAAGCTTTAGAGAAGCTTTCTTTTGTTAAACTTGTCTCCCCAACTTCAGGCGGCACTTTAGAGGTGAGCTATAAAGGGCAGGTAGAAAAGATAAGGGTTGAGGGGGTGTTCCCAGTTTATGCCCCTGCAAACACATGGAATGTTAAGGTTGGTCGCTTTATCGAAGATGAAGACCTTGAAAAGCTAAACAAAGTTGTAGTGCTCGGAAGCGATATTCCTAAAAAGTTTGGGATTGCCAATCCTATAGGGGATAAGATCTTGATCTCGGGGCAGCATTTCACCATAGTTGGCATCCTTGAAGAAAAACCTTCCTTTGGACATTTCCCCCTTAATGAAAGGGTTTTTGTGCCCTTTACTACCGCTCAGAGGAGGCTTTTTAACAGAGATTACATCACCGCTATAAAAATCGTCCTCCAGCCAACGGCTGAACAAAGGATCTCTGTCCCCTTGATCCGATCAATCCTAAGGCAAAGGCATAACCTTTACGGAATTGCGGAGGATGATTTTAGGATTATCACCCCAGATTTTGTGCTTGCAAGGTTTCTCTCTGCTCAAAGGGTGCTGCAAACCTTTCTCCTTGCCATATCCTTAATCAGCCTTGTCATAAGCGGTGTTGTTATTTTAAACCTTATGTCAGCGATGGTTGAAGAAAAGGCTGGAATAATTGCCCTACGAAGGGCGCTTGGAGCCACAAACAGGATCATCTTCATTCATTATATTGCTATGAGCCTAACGGTTGCTCTGTTTAGCGGTTTTGTGGGATGGCTTCTTAGCCTTGGGGTCATGCATCTTATCTCCGCCTTTACACCATTAAAACCCCTTTTTTCCTGGACGACCTTTGGATTGAGCCTAATTTTTTCCGTGGCAACATCCCTTATTTTCAGCGTAATTCCAGCTACTCGGGCGACGAAAGTTGAGCCTGCTATACTCCTTAAAAGCCTTTAGCCGCCATGAAGCTTAAGCTCAAACTTTTATTCGGTGCGCTTCTTCATAAGAAGCTTAGGCTCCTTCTTTCCTTGATTGGTATCATCATCGGGGTTTCTGCTCTACTCATCATGAATTCCTTCGGCGAATCCGCTAAGGTTAAAACCCTTGCTGAGATAGAAACCTTTGGACCAGACCTTTTTATGGTTATCTCTGGGTCGGCAAGGGTGATGGCTGGGCGGGCAATGCAGACAGAGCAGATGACAACGCTCAAAGTTGAGGACGCTCAAGCTATAAGAAACCTCCCTGGAGTTAAAAACATCTCTCCTGTCTATACTGGACAAACTGTGGTAAGAGGTGAGGGTGTGAACCTTATCACTACCGTAAACGGCGTAAACGAAGAGTATGTGGCTATGCGAAATTATCCCTTGCTTGAAGGGAGAAACTTCTCTCGCGAGGAAATACAAACCTTAAGCAAGGTGGTCATCCTTGGATATAAGATAAAAAGTCAAGTCTTTGGCGAAAAGTCTGCGGTTGGAGAAAAGGTCTTGGTAAGCAAGCTTCCTTTCACGGTGATAGGAGTTTTAGCTCCCATTGGAGTTGATGCAAGCGGGCAGGACCAGGATGATCAGGTCTTAGTCCCTTACACGACAGCCATGTCTGCCCTCTTTAATGTAGACTATTTAACAGGCATCTTTATAAAAGCTGAGTCCACATCAACTTTGCCCTATTTAGTGAAACAAGTAGAAGAGCTTCTCATCAAGCGTCATAAAGTTGACCCAAAAAGAAAGGATTTTTCCATTCTTAAAGCCGAAGACCTCGTGCAAGCAAAGGAACAAACTACAAGAACTTTCTCAAGCTTGGTAGCAAGCGTATCTATCTTGTGTTTAATCGTAGGTGCCCTTGGGGTAGCAGGGATAATGACCTTATCAGTCAATGAAAGAACAAAGGAGATTGGCTTACGTTTAGCCTTAGGAGCTCAGAGAAGAGATATATTTATGCAGTTTCTAATTGAAAGCTTATTTATTACCTTAGCCGGCGGTCTTATAGGAATCCTCCTTGGGCTAATATTAGTTTTTATTCTGCTTCCTGCCTTTAACTATCCTTTGATCGTTCCTGTAAAACCCGTCTTAGTGTCTTCTTTTTTGACCATTATTATCGGGCTTTTTGCGGGAGTATACCCTGCCTATAGAGCTACAAAGATCGACCCAGCTATTCTTTTAAAATCTGGTTAAAGCTTTTTCTTCGCTAATTTAAGCAATCGGCTTACCCTTTTTCCATTTTAGATTGTTCACGAAATATTCGCGGACCCTTCTTGCTCTCTCAAAGTGATTAACGATTGGACGATGGTAAGGAAGTTTATACCTAAGGGGATCATGGATCATGTGAGGTGGAAGTTCTTTTAGCTCTGGAAGATACTTTTTAATATATTTAGCTTCGGGGTCAAACTTTTTTGACTGTAGAATGGGGTTAAACATTCTAAAGGGTTTTGGGTCAGCACCAACGGATGCTACCCACTGCCAATTGCCTACATTTACCACCTCGTCGTAGTCTATAAGATGCTCCTTGAAGAAGTCCTCCCCCAAACGCCAATCTATAAAAAGGTCTTTGGTCAAAAAAGAGGCAACAATCATCCTTGCACGGTTGTGCATATAGCCTTCAACATGAAGCTGTCTTATCGCCGCATCAACTATTGGAAAACCAGTTCTTCCCTCAACGAAGGCTCTAAAAATAACTTGATCATCGCTCCAAGGTATGCCTCTTCTCTTTTCCTGAAACTCTAAATTTTGGACTTCAGGAAAGTAATGTTTGATATGGTACCAAAATTCCCTCCAGGCTAGTTCTTTAACATACTGACAATTCAATCCAGCTTGCTCGATAGCTTTCCCATAAATCCTTTTCAACGAAATAACGCCAAAACGGATGTAGGGAGAAAGTTTAGAAGTGCCATCAAGGTCAAGCCTGTTTCTAAGTTCGCTGTATGCCTTAAAATCAAATTCCTCAAGCCTCCTGAAACCAAACTCTATAGGAAAATATCTGTTTTCTTCGTAATCAAGTTTTCTTGTAATATGAGCCAAGGTAGGAAATGGTAATTCTGGAGTGTTTATCCTTACTGGCTTTGGGTATACTTCAAGCCTTAATCCTTTTATCCATCCTTTAAAAAAATGGCTGTAAACCTTTTTAAAAGGGATTTTCGTTACATCGCAAAGAAAATTTCCAAGATAATAATTGAAGTCAACCCCATGAGACCTTAAGAAGGTTTTTACTTTTCTTTCGAATTCTTCTCCAAGAAAGGATAGGGCTTTGTTTGTGAAAACAGCCTGAGCCTGAGATGTCTTTATGAGGTAAGGAAAAACTTCATTAGGCTCACCACGGAAAACATAGAGCTTACCGCCAAGTTCTCTCAGGTCTTCATCAAGCTTTCTTAATGCTGAAACAATGAACCCAAGCCTATCTTTCCTTTTTCCAAACCTCTCAAGAAGGCTTGGAATGAAAATAAAAACAGAAATAACCTCCTCTGCCAAGAGACAGGCGTTGTGCAGGGCTTCGTTATCCTCAACCCTTAGGTCTCGCTTAAACCAGACAATCGCTCGTTTATACTTTTTACTCATTAGCTAAAAATGTGGCAGCCGATTGTTGATACATACACCCTTGCCGTGTTGCTCGATCCCAAAGCTCTAAAAAAGTTAAAATTAACATTTCTACTAACACAGCCCAAACCAGTCTCGGACCTTATGCTCCATATTTAAAAGAGCGGTGACGACCAAGGAGTCAAACTGGGTTAATGATTAAGCACCATCTCTGCTATCCCTCCTCTACCTTGGAAGAGCCTCACATGCTTCAAACAGTTTGCTCCGATAACAGGATGCCTCTTCACTATCTCTAACTCTTCATTGGTTAACTGACCTTGCTTCTTCAGGATATCATCCGGGATGAATAGCTTTCCGATGTCATGAAGATAACCCGCATCAAACACACAAATTTTGGTTGGAGGAATGGCCTTCCCTTCCCTTCCTTTCCTTTTGAAACTATATTTTCAAAATTTCTCTTAATTTCTTTGCTCCAAGCTTGCTTGTTATTATCTTATGAGGCAAGTCTTTGAAGCAAACTTCAATCTTTCCATTGGAAAGTGACCTAAAGCTTGCAACCTTATCTAAGTTTACGAGATATGACTTATGAACCCGCAAAAAACCGTGAGCTTTCAAAGCCTCTTCCAAATAACCAATGCTTTTAGGACAGATAAAAGCACCTCTTCGGGTAACGCAAAGGCTATGTTTTAGCCTTGCCTCAAAGTAACAAATTTCTGAGAGAGGCATCGGTATGAGATTTTCAGCTCTATCCAAGACTTGAATTCTTGGCTTTTCTCCTCTGAACTTCTTGATCCTGTTTAAGACCCTTATCACATCCTCAAGAAAATAAGGTTTAGTAAGATAGCCAATCGCTCCTACTTCAAAGGCTTGAAGACTGTGCTCATCATATGCTGTTTGAAAGACGATGAACACATCGTCCCTCTCTCCGACTATTTCATGTGCAAGTTGAACTCCATCCTTCCCGGGCATACGAATATCAAGAAACACTGCCTCAATATCTGGATTTTCTTCCAATATCTTTTTTGCCTCATAAGCGTTCTGTGCTGTTAGCACTTCCTCCACAGAAGCCTCCCTAAGTAACCTCTCAAGCCTCAATAGAGCAAAAGGCTCATCGTCAACTATGAGCACTTTCATTGGACATCCCCCTTTTCTGAGAATTAAAGGGAAGCAAAATCATAAAGCAGGGTGGGTTTTTGCTTTTGAGTATCAAACTCCCCTCATGAACCTCAAGCTTTTTAATAAGAAGGGATAAACCGATTCCGGGATGAAATTCTTCGATGGGTCTACCGTTGTTTAACACGGTAAAGAGGATGTATTTACCGTTCTTTTTAACGCCTATCGAGATCCCAAAAGGTTTGTATTTATCCTCTGGCATCCCGTGCCTTATAGCGTTTTCAACTATAGGCTGAAGGATAAGGGATGGAATAGGTTCATCTAAAAGCTTCTCATCCGCTTCGATGCTAAGCACAATCTCTCTACCTTTGCGAACCTTCTCCACGAAGACATAGGACTTAACAATTTCCAACTCCTTCCTTATTGGAATGATTTTAGCTGTGGTCAAGACGCCTCTAAGATACCGAACAAGATGATTTGTGAAGTCTTCAAGAAGCTTTTTGTCACGCTCAATAAGTTCTAGAATGGTATTTAAAGAATTAATCAAAAAATGCACATCAACCATCCTCAAGGTAAGCTTATAGTCTGCCTCAACAGCAAGCTTTTCCACTGCCTCTTTACGGTTCCGCATTCTGACAAAAAGGTATACAAGAAGCCCTGTCAAGTAGGTTAAAATCCCTGTAACAAAGGCTGATAAGAGAAAGTTTTCTTTTTGCCTTAAAAAGGATGGGATCTCAGCTTTAGACAGATGAAGGATTAGATAGGTTAAGAGGAACCCAAAAAAACCTATTAAAAATGCAGCTCCGCACCAGATAATCCACCATAGAAAAAACCGCTCTATTCTTGGCAAAACATAATTATTATTAAGATAGACGACTAAGTAAGAGATCCCGCCCAAACCAACCCCAAGCAAAAAACCATGCCTTAGCCCCTTTAGAAAATCCTCTCCCGCGGCTAAGTAAACAATCCCAACTAAAACCCCAGCGTAGGTAAGCCCAATAGCCATGAGAAAAAGGGCGTCAACGGGCTTAACCTTTAGGTCGACATAAGGCTCAACTAATTCAATGTCCTTAGCTGGAACCTTAACCATCTGTCCCCCCTTCAACAACCTTCAGTTTATCCTTTTAGCCCTTGATAAAGGTTTAAACAACCGAGGGCAATTCCCATAAATCCCTGACCAGCAAAGGCATGGTCGCAGGTCAAATACAACCCTTTAAAGGGAGTAAAGTTGTTGGGTATGCTCCAAATTGGGGTATCGGTTGAGGCTGTAAAGCCACCCAGGCTAAACCTATTGACATAGCGTTTAAAGGTGTAAGGCGTTGCAGAAAAAACCTCAACTATATCGTTCGGGTCGAGAGAATACCTTTTAATAAGAGTATCTACTATTCTACTCTCTAAAAGCGTCTTCATCTCTTTGATTTTATCTTTGTTCAAAGCATTCCAAAGCTTGAGAGGGGTATGCGTCGATATGGTAAAGGTAACAAAATCTGGATTTTCTTGCTCAAGAAGCGAAACATAAAGATATCCTGAGGTCCAACCGTTTTGATGTTCATCGGTGATGATCAAAGCATGCTTTGCCTTGAAATTTTCTAAGGCTTTTCTTTTCATTCTACCATAAACCACAAAGGCAGAATAAGGGCTAAGCTTGGGAGTAAATCTTGAGAAGTGCTTGACGATGTCCTGGTTTGAGGAAAACATGGAAAGATTTTCTAAGATCGGAATAGAAAGAAGAACATTTTGTGCGTAAAGCTTGCCGTCCTTGATATGAACTACATACCCTCTATTCTTTTTTTTGACTCTCTCAACCTGAGAGTTTAATCTAATCGGAACCTCCCGAGCCAAAGCCTCAAGAAATCCCCCTACCCCTCTCAGACAATGAGAAATTCCAGTGAAGAAATACCCAAGGCTTAAAGCAAAGGCAAGAGCGTTTGCCTTTTCAAGCTCAACCTGACCTACGATCATGGTCTGTGCCCTAAAATAGCTCAAAAGTTCAGAGGGGACGCTATCATAAAAAGAAGAAAGAAGCGACAGGGCACCCTTTTTTATTAAAGCAAGATAGGGCAAAAGTTTTAACCCTTGAGGCTTTGATACTGCTTTTAGAACCATCCAAGGGGAAAACCGCCCCCCGTTTAAAGGATATTCAACGGGCGTTGTGAGGATGTCTTTAGTTGTCCTTTCAATAAAGGCAAAAAATTTCTTATGCCCCTTTCCTGGGAAAAGCCTTGCTATTTCTTCGCAGGTTCTTTCACTGTCAGAAAAAATGCAAAAACTTCTCTCGGGGGTAAAGCTAACTTCAACGATTAGATCTTCGAGGAGAAGGGTACTTTTAACTTTATCTTGCATTCTAAAAAGTGTTAGAAGCCTATACATGGGGAAGCCGGGTTTAAGCCCCGGTAGGGTAGTTGCCCCAGCGTTGTATCGAAAGCCCTCCTTCACAAAGGTTGTAGCACACCCCCCTATTCTTGCACCTCTCTCGAATATAAACACATCATACCCAAGGCTTTTCATTGTTAAAGCCCCAAGTATACCACCAATCCCAGCCCCGATTACGATAACCTCCATAACATTCCACTCTACGAAACTCTTTTTCCATAAACCACATACAGCGGGTCAGAAAGGGTGCAGGCTATACTCCATTTATCATCAACGGGGCGTGGGAAACCTCTGAGCGAATAGGTCCTAAATTCGCCCAAGCCTTCAGTCCGTGCAAGAAGTTCAAGCACAAAGCCCATCCTCTCAAACTCATGAAGGTCTACCCAAACTTTTATGACCTTTGGGGGAAAGTATCTATTAGAAAAGGAAAAGAAAAATCTTCCCTCTTTTTTCAGAATCCTTCTTACCTCCCTTAAAAGTTCCAAGGGCTTGATAACATACTCAATGGAGAGGTCGCAAACCACCACATCGAAAGCCTCATCCTCAAAGGGAAGGCTTGGGTCTGCGTTTATGTCCTTGACTACATAGCTGTTTAACCGAGGATTATTCTTAAGCTCTACTTCATTGATCCCAAGCCCTATAACCTCGTAGTTTCCTTCAGGAAGATGAGACTCGTATGAGCTCATAAGGTCAAGTATTTTACCCTCCCTTGGAAGGTTTTCTGCGTAAAAATTTAAAAGGTTTTCATGGCAAGTCCTATCTATGTGTCCTATTAATCGAGGTTCAGAGTAGAAAAGAGTGTCCGGTGTTTCGTCATCTCGGGAGAAGGATTCCTTCTCTTCAAGACCAAAGTCAGTAGGTTCGTTATCATAGCGAGCCTGCATCCCAGGACCAAGTAAAAAACTCTCCATGTGATCCTTGCATCTTCCGCCAAGCTCTGAAGTCTTCTCAAAAACATTCTTTATTGTAGCTTTAAGCTTAAGCCTGTATCGGGATAAAGGATGGTTTGCATCAAGCACAAAATCTCCGTTCTCCTCAAGAGCTATCACCCTACCAGGATACGGATTGCCTGCATAAATTCCAGGAATACCGCGAAAGAGCCCTAAAGGATAAAATCTCCCCTTTCTAAGCCTTATATGCTTTAGCCTCTCCGAAGGGTAAAATTGCCAAGCTTTACACTCATGAATTTTTCCTTTATCAAAGGGAAGAAGCTCGCCTGCGTTGTATTTAACTTCCATACGATCACCAGTAGCCCCCTCTTCTATTAAAGGCTGAAACACCTTCGGAAAAAGGTCGCACTCCCTCCAAACATTTACCTTGCAGTAGTGCTTGTCAACATGCTTAGCAAGGCTTGACTCCCACTCAACTTCTAAAATTAGCTCAACACCCCTCTTAACATTCTTCATCATGACTTACCCCCTTAATAAGATTTCTAAAGATAAAAGTAAGAAATGAAGTTGATTTTTGATTCCTATTTTTGGCTGATAATTCTTTTTTCCGTGATTATAAAGAAAGGGGGCATAAAAGCCCCCTTAAGGATTAGGAAAAGATTAAGCTTTTGAGAGGGCTTCTTCAGCCTTTTCAGTCAAAAGGTAGTGCTCACCCTCAACCTTTAAGAACCCTGCGTTCATAAGCTCCCTTAGGGAGCTTCGGACCTGAAAAAGCGGTCTCTGGGCATACTCTGCGACCTCTGTGTCCTTTAGCCTTCCTTTTTCTTTTAAAAGCTTAAGAAGCTCGATTGCCCTCTCGCTTAATCTCCCATCTGGGCTTACGCATCCGTTAGACATTCCTCCTACCTCTAACCAAGCTTTTTCTTGCAAAAATACCAATCAACGCATTCGTAACCTTCTTTAAGCCTCTTTACCGCCTCCTCATAGCTTGTAGGTGGTGGAACGATGACCTTGGTATTTTCTTCCGTAAACTCCCAGGTCTGAGGCTCTGGAACCCAATCTGCGGGAGTAGCAACCTGATACTTATCTGCAGTCTGCAGAGCATCAACGAGCCTCAAGATCTCTTTCATGTTCCTGCCAGCAGAGAGCGGATAATAAATAATAGCTCTAATCTTAGCGTTAGGGTCGATGATAAAAACAGCCCTTACCGTGACGGTTGAGCTTTCCCCTGGATGAAGCATGCCAAAGAGCTGGGCAACCTTCCCGTCAACATCAGCGATGATGGGGAAGGGTATCTCAACGCCCGTCTTTTCCTTGATGTTCATCACCCAAGCAATGTGGGAAAAGATGTTATCAATGCTTAACCCGATAAGCTGCACATTCCTTTTTTGAAACTCGCTATTCAACTTAGCAAATCCCATAAATTCTGTAGTGCAAACAGGGGTAAAATCTGCGGGATGGGAAAAAAGAACTACCCACTGTCCCTTAAAATCGTCGGGAAACTTAATGGGACCCATCGTGGTTTGAGCCTCAAAGGATGGAGCAAGGTCACCAATCCTCGGCATGGAAACTACCTTTACCTCTTCCATAGCACACCTCCTCCTGTGGTTTTATTTTAAAATTTAGGTAAGATTATAATATTTTCAAGAACCTTATCTAACTTTCTTTCTTTGTGCAGGTCAAACCTATCAAGATGCATTACTTTTATCCAACCCTTTAGAAAGTTTTTGATGAAGACCTCTTGTCCATCATCCGAAGCATAAGCCTCAGATAAGGCTCTTAATCTATGATCATGACCGAAGATGAGGTCAACTCTCGTTGCTGTCCATTTCAACTCACCAGTTTTTCTTCTTCTTCCTTCATAATGGTTGAACTCTTTCTCTTTCCATTCCAGGTCCTCATCAAGAAGATTTACAAAAAAGTCATTAGTCAAAGTTTCTGGTCTTTTAGTAAATACCCCATGAGGAGAGTAGTTAAAATTACAGTTCAATACTCTTAAGCCTCCTACGAGGGCTGTCATCTCAGGTGGGGTAAGGGCTAGAAGATGAGCCCTATCGATCAAGAGCTCTTCGGGTGTCCGAACAAACTTTATATTGCTTTTCAGATAGTTTCTAAAACCATCATAAATTGGCTCAAGAAACTTTGCTGTGAAGGTGTCGATAAACTCAGGTTTTGTGTCAACTCTGCCTGGGAAGAAAGGAATATTTATGATGTAGCCTGCTCTTTCTGCTGCAACTTCAATTCCCGTGTCGCCGGATAAGATGATCAGGTCAGCCATAGAAATCTTTTTACCATCCTTTTGATTTTTTAAGTCGAAATCCTTTTTTATTTCCTCAAAGAGTCTTAAAACTTTGTCCAGTCTTTCAGGCATGTTTACTTCAAAGGATCTAAAGGGGTCAAACATTATTTTTGCACCATTTGCTCCCCCTCTCTTGTCGCTTATCCTAAAGGTTGCAGCTGATGACCAGGCAACATACACCAAGTCTGAAACGGTTGTTTTCCCCTCTGCGATAGCTTTTCTAATCTCTTTCTTAAGCTCTACGATATCCTTTTCCTCAGGTAGTTTAAAGTTGATTTCTGGAAGAGGGTCTTCCCAGGGGGATACTTCTTGAGGAATCTCTTTACCAAGATACAATGCCCTTGGTCCAAGGTCTCTATGCGTAAGTTTAAACCAAGCCTTAGCAAATGCCTTCTCAAATTCCTCAGGGTTTTCAAGGAATTTCCTGCAGATCTGATTGTATACTGGGTCAACCTTTAGAGCGATGTCAGTTGTAAGCATCCTTGGTTTATGCTTCTTGTTTGGGTCATAAGGGTCTGGAATGATTTCTGGTGCATCCTTTGCGACCCATTGATAACAACCACCTGGACCCTTTTCCAACTCATATTCATAAGTAAGGAGCATATGAAAAAAACTCCTTGGGTTCCACTTTGTAGGAGTTGGTGTCCAGATTACTTCTATACCACTTGTTATGGTATCTGGACCCTTACCTGATTTATAAGAACTAACCCATCCTAACCCTTGATTTTCAATGGGTGCCGCAGGTGGTTCAGGACCAAGGTAAGAGGTAGGAGCCACTCCATGGGTTTTCCCAAAGCTATGCCCACCAGCAATCAGGGCGACTGTTTCCTCATCATTCATCGCCATTCTGGCAAACACCATTCTTATTTCTTTTGCCGCCTCCCTTGGGTCAGGATTTCCCCTTGGTCCCTCAGGATTAACATATATGAGCCCCATATGTTCAGCGGCAACTTCTTGGTAAAGCACCCCTCTTTCATCATGCCTTTCTGACTGAAGCATGTCCACTTCTGGTCCCCAATAAGTGCTTTCATCGGGTTCCCACCAGTCTTCTCTTCCTCCAGCAAAGCCATAAGTCTTAAAGCCCATGGACTCAAGGGCAACATTGCCAGCAAGAATGATTAAGTCAGCCCAAGAGATCTTTTTTCCGTACTTTTTCTTTACTGGCCAAAGCAATCTTATTGCCTTATCTAAGTTAACATTATCAGGCCAACCAATAAGAGGAGCAAACCTTATTAAACCTCCTTTAGCACCTCCTCTTCCGTCAAAAGCTCTATAAGTTCCTGCTGAATGCCAAGCAAGCCTGATCATCAAACCACCATAATGCCCATAATCTGCTGGCCACCAGTCCTTAGATTCTGTCATCACTTTTCTTAGGTCTTCCTTTACCTGATCGAGGTCAAGCTTAGCGAACTCCTGAGCATAATCAAAGTGCTCTCCGTAGGGATTGAGCTCAGGAGGATTTTGATAAAGCATTTTTAAATACAAAAGATTTGACCACCACTCCCTCAAAGTAAGCTTCCCAGATCCT
>WYEG01000002.1 GCA_009903935.1 Caldimicrobium sp.
TTTGAAGGGTTTGGCTTACCACCTCTTGAAGCTGTAAGTTTGGGATGCCCAGTTATTTTGTCGGACATTCCCGTCTTAAGAGAAGTTTTTGGAGAAGCTGGATTTTACTTTAATCCATATAGTGAAGAAGATTTAGCTAAGGCTATTTTCAAAGTTATATCGGACGAGGAATTTAAATTCAAACTTTTAGAAAAACAAAAAGAAAGGTTAAAAATGTTTGACAAAGATAAAATAATTGAGCAATATATTTCGCTGTTTCAAAGAATAATAAAGGAAAATTCATGAAAGTCCTTCATCTTGGGAAACTTTGCCCACCTAATGATGGTGGCATAGAGGTTTTTTCTTTTGACCTACTTGAAGCTCTAAATAAAAAAGGCGTAAAGGCGGATTTACTTTGTTTTGGCGACTCCACAAGAGAAGATAATTATAATGACTTTAAATATTTTGCTTGCAAGATAAATCTAAAGTTGAATTCCGCTCCTCTGTCTTATGATTATATTAAAACTTTTAAAAAAATAATTAAGCACTATGATATTATTCATGTGCATAGCCCAAATCCATTAGCTGAAATATTGACATTGATAACGGATAGAAAAATTATAATTCATTGGCACTCAGATATAGTAAGACAAAAAATTTCTTATTACTTTTATAGACCTATCCAACAAAAGGTTTTAAAAAAAGCAGATAAAATAATAGCAACTTCCCCTCAGTATCTTGAAACATCTAAGCAAATAGAAAAATTCAAAGATAAAGCAATAGTGATTCCAATAGGGTTAAATCCAAAAAGGCTTAAGATTAACGAACAGGACTTAAGAGAATTCGATAAACTAAAAGAAAAGATAAGAAATAAGAAGGTTGTTTTAGCTGTTGGAAGGCTTATAGAATATAAAGGTTTTGAGTATTTGGTTGAGGCAAGCCAATTTTTAAAAGATGATATAATAGTTCTTATAGCTGGTAGAGGTCATTTATATAAGACTTTAAAAAATAAAATTGAAAAATTAAACCTAAAGGATAAGATTTTATTGCTTGGTAGAGTAAATAATGTATCAGTGTATATGAAAAATTGCGATCTATTTTGTCTACCCTCTATTAGCAGAAATGAAGCTTTTGGTTTGGTTTTAGTAGAAGCTTTATATTTTGGGAAACCCCTTGTTACAACAAACGTAGAGGGATCTGGAATGAATTATGTAAACAAACATAACGAAACTGGATTGATTGTTCCTCCTAAAAATTCAAAGGCTTTAGCAGAGGCTATAAATACAATTTTATCTGATGAAAAACTTTACAAAAAATTTTCAAAAAATGCTCTCGAAAGATTTAAAGAGTTTGAAATTGATTCCGTAGCTGATAAAATAATAAAAGTTTATGAAATAGTTTTGAAAAAATAGAAACTTTTAATAGACTCATGAACTCCCAAATTTAATCCGTAATTCTTGCAGGTGGCTCAGGAACAAGGCTTTATCCTGTTACCTAAGTTGAAAATATGGGCTTTTCTATTACCCCGTTCTCACCTTTTTTGTCACCCCGAACCCCTTTTTTATTGTCACCCCGAACCCCCTTTTTATTGTCACCCCGAACCCCTTTTTATTGTCACCCCGAACGAAGTGAGGGGTCGCCCCTTTAGTCTTTCCCTACCACAGGGAGATTTCTCGCTACGCTCGAAAAGACAGGGTGATACGGGGATGCCTCTCTAACGCTCAAAAAGATAGTGTGATGCGGAGATGCCTCGCTACCGCTCGGCAAGACAAGGTAGGGAGGTCGCCCCGAGCCATTTTTTTTCTGTCGCCCCGAGCGAAGCGAGGGGGTCCCTCGGCGCTTATGCGCCTCGGGAAGACACGGATGGGCTGTCGCCCCGAGGGGTCAGCCGAGGGGCCTCATTTCATGTTGCAAACTGGGTTTTTAGGTCTATAATTCTTAAACAGATAGCTATTTTTTAAAGGAGAAGCTAATGCAACCTAATATCACTTGTCTATTTTGCGGAACAGGAGAGGAGTAGAATAAAGTTCATGAAAGCCCTAATTCTTGCCGGTGGCTCCGGAACAAGACTTTGGCCAGCCTCAAGAGAAGCTTATCCTAAGCAGTTTTTAAAGCTAAACGGGGAAAAGTCTTTACTTCAGCAAACGCTGGAGAGGCTTTTAAAAATCGTTTCTCCCCAGAATATCCTATTGCTTACCAACGAACAGTATAAATTTCATGTTCTTTCGGATGTTGACGAAGTTTCTAAAGACCTTCCTGATAACATCCTACTTGAGCCAGCAAGGAGAAATACCGCCCCTGCCATCGCTCTGGGAATGAAATACTGTTTAGAAAAGCTTAAGACCTCTTCTGAGGAGGTTTTATTCGTTTGTCCTTCGGACCATATTATAAAGCCGGTAGAAAAATTTGTAGAATATGTGAAATTAGCTGAGAAGGTAGCAAAGCAAGGCTATCTTGTAGCTTTTGGGATTAAGCCCCTTTATCCAGAAACAGGCTATGGCTATATTAAAATAACTAGTGAAGACCGAGGAGGCTATTATCCTGTTGAAAGGTTCACTGAAAAACCAGACCTTGAAACGGCAAAAAGATTCCTAACCGAAGGAAATTACTTTTGGAATTCAGGGATGTTTGCCTTCACCATCGAAACCATGATAGAAGAGCTAAGGCTTTATGCTCCAGAAATTTATCAACTTTTTGACCAGCCTTTAGAGGCTATGATAGCAACCTTTCCCAAGATGCCAGACATTTCAATTGATTACGCGGTTATGGAGAAATCGAAGAGAGTTGCTGCCATTCCGATGGATATCTATTGGAGCGACATCGGTTCTTGGGATAGCCTTTATGATGCTTTAGATAAGGATGAGAAAGCAAACGCTATACTTGGAGATGTTTTAGCGAAGGAAACAGAAGGTTGTTTGGTAATAGGGAATAAAAGGCTCATAGCAACGGTTGATTTGAAAGACCTTATCATAGTAGAAACGGATGATGCCGTTCTTATTGCAAAAAGAGGCTCGGCTCAAAAGGTTAAGCATATAGTAGAGGAGCTTAAAGCAAAAAACCGAGTTGAGGCTTTAGAGAGTAGAACGGTTTATTGCCCTTGGGGTGAGTATACCGTTCTTGAAGAAGGTCCAAGATACAAGATAAAAAGGATAGTTGTTAAGCCCGGAGCAAAGCTAAGCCTTCAGATGCATCATCATCGGAGCGAGCATTGGGTCGTTGTTAAAGGAACGGCCAAGGTAACGATCGGGGCTAAGGTAATGTATATTCAAGAAAACGAATCCGCATATGTGCCTAAATCAACTCCGCACAGACTTGAAAACCCAGGCAAAATCCCTCTAGAGATAATAGAGGTTCAAAACGGTGACTATGTAGGAGAGGACGATATAGTGAGGTTAGATGATGAATATGGCAGAGAATAGACTATATTTAAAAAATCAAATAAAAAAGGTGATTGATTAAAAGGTTCCATCAGGTTTAATGAAACAAAAAAGTAGATAGGGGAGAGCGCCTGCTCGCCCAGCAGATAGCTTTTGCTTGTGGAGATTTCTCGTTATGCTCGAAAAGACCGTGTAGGGTTGTTCCCTGAGCTCTTTTATTGTCCCCCCGAGCCATTTTTTTCTGTCGCCCCGAGTCTTTTTATTGTCACCTCGAGCGAAGCGAAGAGTCCCTCGGCGCTTACACGCCTCGGGAGGACACGGATGGGCTGTCACCCCGAACGCAAGCGAGGGGTCTCCCCTTTAGTCTTTCCCGAACCCTTTTTCTGTCGCCCCGAACGAAGTGTGGGGTCTAATCTTTTCGATGTTGCGAACTATAGTTTTTTCCTTATAATTCTTAAACTGTAAGTTGCCTTTTAAGGGGGGAAACCTATGCCACCCATGCTCACTTGCCCAATCTGCGGAACTGGGGTAAAAGCAGACTCTTTCAAAGAGATTTATGTCTCCCCTTACAACAAAGAGGAATACAAACGCTATGAGTGCCCAAAACTGTGATGTTCATTGGTGGGAACCACTAAAGATAATCCCAGAATTCTATGAAAGCGAGGTTTTTGAAGGCTACATTGCATTACACGAGGGTATAGGAACAAGACTTAACGATAACCACAAAGCATTTTTTAAACACTTTCCTTCCAATGTAAGAGGTAAGCTTTTGGATGT
>WYEG01000068.1 GCA_009903935.1 Caldimicrobium sp.
TTGTCTCGGTGTGTTCTTCTGCCCCTTGCCAATAGTAAATTTTCCCGTGTAGGTCAAGCCTTTTATCAAAGAACTCCTTTAATGGAGCCGTTGATTGTCTTACAAACTTTATTCCTTTTATTCTATTTGGGTTAAGATGGGGGATGTTGATGTTTAAGCAGAAGGGTTTCTTTAAAGGCAAAGAGGGAAGAATTTTGATAAAATTTGCGATAAAGTTTGCGGCAAAGCAATAGTCTATATTTTCGTAAGCGTCGATCGATACTGCTATCCCTGGATAGCCAAGGATTTTGGCTTCCGTTGCGGCAGATACTGTGCCAGAATAAAGGACGTTTATTCCCACGTTTGCCCCGCGATTTATTCCAGAGATCACTAAATCTACTGGACCTACAAGCTCGTATATAGCAAGCTTTACGCAGTCAGCAGGGGTGCCAGACACAGCATAACCCCAGAAGAATTTACCCCTTCTTACTTCCTTTACCCGGAGAGGATAGTGAATGGTGATAGCATGCCCAACGGCGCTTCTTTCAGCCTCTGGGGCAACGATGTAGACCTCATGCTCACAGCTTAAGGCAGCGCTCAACGCACAAAGCCCGTCAGCGTAAATTCCGTCATCGTTCGTTAAAAGTATTTTCATTTGGGTTTTTCGCTAAAAATCTTTAAACTTTTCTTTCAGGTAGATGAGGCATTGCTTACGGAACTGGCAGTAATCGCTCTTATGTCGGCAACCCTCCCCTTCGTCCACCCATTCCTTATACTTTTCACAAAAAAGCTTATTCTCCTCGGGATTTGCCTCTTTAGGCGTATGCTCCTTGTTAATTTCCATCTTTCAACTCCTGTATGAGGCGTTAATTCTAATGTAATCTTCCGTTAGGTCGCAGGTTAAAACTTCGTAGCTAACTTTACCAAGTTTTAGATGAACAACAAGAGAAACCTCGTTTTTTTGCATTTCCTTTCGAAGGTCTTCTTCTTTGGTCTGAACTGAAAGCTCCTTAACCCAGGGTTTGTCGTTTAAGAAAATTTGGACTAACTGCGGGTCAAAGTCTATCCCGGTTTTGCCAAGGGCGGAAAGAATTCTACCCCAGTTTGGGTCTGCACCGTAAAAGGCGGTTTTCACAAGGGGAGAGTTGGCGATAGACATGGCAAAAGCTCGTGCCTCCTCTTTGTTCCTTGCCCCTTTTATCTCGACCCTAATCACCTTTGTTGCCCCTTCTCCATCCTTAACAATGAGATAGGCAAGCTCTTTAGCAAGGGAGATCAGATTTTCTGCAAAGTCGGTGCCGTCTTTGACCTCTTTTATTCCGCTTGCTAAAAAGTAGACGGTGTCGTTTGTGCTGGTATCGCCGTCAACGGTTATGCGGTTAAAGCTCTGGTCAACCGCTTTTGACAGAAGTTTCCTCATCTCCTCTTTTTTTAGGTATCCGTCTGTTAAGATGAAGGCAAGCATGGTTGCCATGTTTGGGGCGATCATGCCCGCTCCCTTGGCGATCCCAAGGAGCTTTACTCCATCCTTCGTTGTCCTTTGAGCGATCTTTGGGAAAGTATCAGTTGTCATGATAGCTTTAGCAAAATCTTCAGCCCTATCAGGGGAGAGCCCGGCAACAAGCTCAGAAAGCTTTGGAATGATTTTTTCAAGGGGAAGCTGTTCTCCGATTACCCCTGTGCTTGCTGGAAGGATCTCTAAGGGCTTAACCTTAAGCAGGCTTGCCAGGTCCTTCAAAACCGCTTCTGCTCGCTTTATTCCCTCTTCTCCCGTTGCCGCGTTGGCAACGCCACTGTTTACAACTATGGCTCGATGAAAGGGTTCTTTAAGGTTCGTCTTTCCGATGAGGACTGGGACCGCTTTCAAGGTGTTTTTAGTAAACACTCCCCAGGCTGTCCCCTTTCTTTCGCAGAAGATCAACCCAAGGTCTAGCTTCCCTTCTTTTTTTATTCCACAGGAAACGGCTGAGAACAAAAAACCTTCTGGCACGCTAACCATAAACTAACCCCCCCAGTTTAGTTGTTTTTTAACAAAAGGAGCACCGCTGAGATGAGTAAAAAGATGTTTACAAGGTAGTAAAAGGCTTTGGTTGAAAGCCTCATATAAAGCCTCTGCCCAAGGTATAGCCCGAGGAGAACAATGGGGAGATTGATGAAGAAGAGATAAAGCGTTTCTTTGGTGATATTTCCTTGAAGAGTATGATTGATGATGGTAAAAAGGGCGGTAATCATAAAGATAAGCTGAAGGGTTGCTTTAAAAATATCCTTTTTAAGCCTAAGAAGAGAGAAGTAAATCACAATGGGTGGACCAGGTGTATAGAGGATTCCACCAAGGAAGCCAACGATAAAGGCTACCCCTAAGGCTTTTCCGCTCTTAAACACCTCAGGGTTAATTTGTTGAATATAGGGTTCCTCTTTCCTGGAGAAGTGATGTCCCACCTCCCAGATAAAGTAAGAGAGTATGGCTATGAAAAGGAGGATCCTTAAAGTTAACTCCGAGGCGATTTTAAACCCATAAACACCTATGATGACTCCAAAGAATATAGCCCCAAGGAACCGAAGAGGAATCTTTGTCACTTCCTTTTCTTTCATGAGTAAAAATGTGGCCAGATTTACCACAAAGGATAGAAGAGAAAGAAGGGGTACGGAAAACTTAACGCTTTTTACCAAAGATAAGAGGGGAAGAGCCGTTATCGCAAAGGCAAAGCCAACAAGCCCATGGATTAAAGCTGATGAAAAAAGAACAATCCCCACCAATAAATCTTCTTTCATTTCGTAGTTTGAGCTAAGTTATTTATTTACCTAATATAGACTTTTGAGCCTTGTTAGCTGAAAGGATTTCTTCTATGGTGAAGAAGGCGTGAAATGGAACTCCCTCTCCCTCGATAGCAGCCCTTCCTCCCTCCTCTCTATCAACTAAAGCCAAAACTTTAACTACCTGCGCACCAGCCTCTCTTAAGGCTGACAGGGCTTTGAGCACTGACCCACCGGTTGTCACCACATCCTCAACGAGGACAACCCTCATTCCTGGTTTAATATTCCCTTCAATCTGTTTTTGAGTTCCGTACTTTTTCGGCTCCTTTCGAACAAGCAACCCCTCAAGCTTAACCCCTTCTTTTATGGCTGAGGCAAGGACGGCGCAAACAATAGGGTCAGCCCCGATGCTCATGCCTGCTACCCCATCCACAAAGGAAAAGCGGACCTCCTCCCAAAAAAGGTCTCCAATAAGCTGAAAGGATGGAGAATAAAGGGTAACCTTCCTACAATCAAGGTAGTAGGGACTTTCTTTACCGCTGCTCAGGATAAAAGGTTTGTCTGGGCTATAAAGGAAGGCTCTACTTAAAAGATATTTGATAAGCTCGTTTTTTAGAGATTGAACCGCAAGATATTTTACAGTTTGAAACATAGGGTAACACTCTCCGAGAAAATCGTAGATTTCCTTTTTGGCTACTTCTGGGTCTGGAGAATTGTAGTAGATGATGTTTTTTAGATGAGTAAAGCTCTTAGGGTCAATCTCTACAAACTTTACGGCAAAGCCCTTTCCTTCCTCTACTCTTAAAACCTCCCCTTTGATAAAGATCACCACATTGTTAGCGTTTTCGAGATAAAAGGCAATCTCAACCGTTTCCCGGAGATAAGGATAATTAGTGGGATTTTGGATATAAGCTCCTCCCAGAGCCAGGTCCTTTAGTTCGCCAAAGTGAGTTCCTTTAACGCATTTAAAGGCAAGCTGTTTTCGAAAAGGAATTCGCTGAAATCGCCTTTTTTCGGTCATCGATTACAAATTCTAATCTAAATCCTTAAGATTGGAAAGATACCTCTGCATGAAGACTAAGGTGCCCTTCACCCGTTCTAAGAGGTTTGATGCGCTTTTTAGCTCGGTCTTTGTTTGTTCTAAGTCTCGCTCTATGCTTGAGAGGCTTTTTTCTAAGACCGGAAGAGCTTCTTTCAATCTTTCACGGTCAAGGCTAAAGAAAAACCTCTCCCAAAGAGTAAGAACCATCATCAGGGTTTGGGGAAGGGCTTGATAGGGGACAGGGATTATTCCCTCTCTTTCAAGGTCAGAAAAGATGCGAAGCTTAAGATGATTATATAAACCATCAGGGATAACCATAAAGGCAAAGCCTGCAGACCGCTCATCCTTAAGATAGCTTGTTATCTCCTTTGCTCGGTCTTTTGCTCGGCGGACAATTTCCCGCTCATCATCAGGAGTAAGCTCAGACTTTGCTAAAATCTCCGGTGAAGAAAGCTTAGAATCTATGGGAACAAACCTTTCTCCTTTTAACCGCAGGGCAAACTCTACAATTCCGTTAGCTAGCTTAACATTCCGAGCAATGATCCCCGGGGGAAAGATGGAAAGGATCTCTTCAACCGCTTGTTCTCCTGTGTGCCCTGAACGTCTGCCAAAAAGGACTCCTGAGATCTTCTTTACCTCTTCTGAGATAGCTCTCCCAAGCTCCTCCGCGGTATAGAGCTTAACTAAATCCCTTTTTATCTCCTGAAGGTCCTTTAGCCTCTCTTCAAGCCTCACTTCAAGCCTGTCCAAGGATTGGTCAATCCTTCCTTCAAAAAGGCTTCTCACCTTCAAGTAAAGATAGACTAAAGCGATAAAGTTAAGGATTAGAAGGATAAAAATTAAGGCCTCTTTCATTTTTTGGAGCTTAATTTTTGGAGAGCAAGCTCGATTACCTTTATATTCTCTCTATCCTATCATCCCCAACTTCGATGTAAAGATACGATATATTTTTTACACACAGTCATTTATAAATTTAAAAACTTTTTTCATTCTCGTAGAAGCCAAGAAATACGTCTTCAAAGGCTTCATACTGTTTTGGGTAAAACGAGAAGAAGACCCCTCGCTTGCGCTCGGGGTGACAAAAAGGAGGGCTCGGGGTGAGAACAGAGGGTGAGGTCATTGCTTTCGTTAAGCTCCAAGAGGTGTATAGGGCGCATTAAATGCAAGATGTCAACGCTAAGGTTTGCAGGAAGCTCTTTCACTAAAAATTTCATCCTCTTTCTCCTGCAAAAGTAGTTTTTCATTTTAGAGCGAAAAAACTGCTCTGACCTTAAACTTTTTCTTGGCTGGAAAGGCGTAGAATTTTAGACCATAGGTTTGGGAAAGTTTTTCGAGGTAGGGGGTAAGGTCATTCTCTCTGGGTAAGACGAGGGTAAACCAGAAGTTTAGCTTATGGTCCCTGAGGTAGGCATGTGTCACCTCGGGAAGCTCGGCTATCTCATAGGCAAGGTTGAGCTTATCTTCGGGAAGTTCTACAGCACAAAGGCAAGTAAAATGGTCTAACTTGTGAGAGTCTGGGCTTGCCCCAAGATGTCTTAAAATGCCCTTTTCTTTTAGACCTCTGAGAAAGCTCAAAACCTCTTCTTCAGTTAAGCCAACCTTTTCACCTAATACCTTAAAGGGTTGAGGATGGAGAGGGAATTCTTCCTGAATAAGGGTTAAGAGGTCTCTGTAGAGTTTCTCAAAGTCTTCTTTTTTCGGCCTCATAACCGTTTTAAATTTAAGCAATTCTTTAAAATTTAGCAAGCTATGTTATGATTTGTGTAAACAACCGAGCGGTTGCCATACTGAGAAGGCTTGGGGGGTGAACACATGTCTGAAGAAAAGAAATCTTTAGATGTGAAAGAGGTCGAGAAGCTCTTGCCCCATAGATACCCCTTTCTCCTTGTGGACAAGGTGTTAGAGATAGATACCGAGAGGGAATACATCAAAGCGATAAAGAATGTGACCATAAATGAGCCCTTCTTTCAGGGGCATTTCCCTGGCTATCCCATCATGCCCGGGGTTTTAATCCTTGAAGCCATGGCCCAAACTGGTGCCATTTTTCTTAAGTATGCCTATCCTGAGTTTAAGGATAAGCTCTTTGTGCTTGCTGGCTTTGACAAGGTTAGGTTTAAGGCACCGGTTTATCCTGGGGACCAGCTTGTTATCTTTGTCGAGAAGTTTCATCGCAAGGGAAAGCTTATTTGGACTACGGTTACGGCAACGGTAAACGATAAAATTGTTGCTCAAGCTGAGATAACCGCAGCCATGGTAGATTGGCCAGAATAGGTGAGTGGTATGGCAAATATTCATCCGGCAGCTTTTGTGGACAAACAGGCAGAGCTTGACGAAGATGTAGTGGTTTCAGCCTTTGCTTACATCGGACCAAAGGTCTACATTGGGAAAGGAACTATTATCAAACCCCACACCTACATCGAAGAAAACACAAAAATCGGGAAAAACAATATCATCGGTCCCTATGCTGTGATAGGGACACCGCCCCAGCATCTTGAATATAAAGGTGAGGAAACTTGGGTGGAGATAGGAGACGGAAACATCATTCGGGAGTTCGCAACCATTCATCGGGGCACAGCAAAAGACCAGGGTCTTACAAGGATAGGAAATAACTGCATGCTTATGAGCTATGTGCACATTGCTCATGATTGCATTGTCGAGGATAATGTTATCATGGCGAACGGGGCAACGCTTGGCGGGCATGTCCGGGTAGGGAAAAGGGTGGTGATGGGTGGTTTTTCTGCCGTCCATCAGTTTTGTCGCATCGGAGCTTATGCTTTTATCGGAGCAATGAGCGGAGTTGATAAGGATGTTCCTCCTTTTGTTAAAGTTTTCGGGATACCGGCAAAAATTCAAGGGCTCAATCTTGTTGGCTTAAGGAGGGCTGGCTTTACTAAAGAGGACATAAGGAAGCTTTCCCAAGCCCTTGGCATCTTTCTTGACGGTCCTGCTACTTTAAAAGAAGTTATCGTTGAGCTAAAGGATGTGTTTGGGGATGACCCGTTGATAGCTGAACTTATTACTTTTTTGGAAAATCCTTCCAGACAAGGTATAATGAGAAGAAAGCCCTTTGAAGGCGAGGAGTAGTAAAAAGGGCGACCTGCCGGTCGCCTTACAATTGGGGAATGGACGATAAATCATCATCGCGAATAGGGCTTATAGCTGGGGAAGGGGAATTTCCCCTCATCCTTGCTAAAAGTTTAAAGAGTAAAGGCTATTCTGTTTATGCCGTTTGTTTTTCCAAGGAGCAGGAGAAGAACCTTAAAGAGCTTTCCGAAAGGGTCACGCGGATTTATATAGGTCAGCTGGGAAAGCTTATAGAGACTTTTAAAAGGGATGGGGTTAGAGACCTTGTGTTTTTAGGCAAAGTTGATAAGAGCCATGCCCTGCGGTTTAACCTTCCTGATTTTAGAGCCCTAAAGCTTTGGCGTTCTTTAAGAAGTCGTGAGGATAACTCTTTGCTCACCGCCTTGGTGGAAGAGCTTGAGGGTTCAGGCTTTGTGGTAAGGGGTCCAGCAGAATTCCTCTCAGACTACTTGACTCCAGAAGGAGTTTTGACTAAGCGTGAGCCCTCGACGGAAGAATGGGAAGACATCCGCTACGGGTTAAAGGTCGCTAAGGCTATCGGTGACCTCGATATTGGGCAGTGCGTGGTAGTCAAGAACCGAATGACCGTTGCGGTTGAAGCCATGGAAGGGACTGACGAAACCATCCTAAGAGGAGGAAGGCTTGTTTCTGGAGCCATCGTGGTTAAGATTGCCAAACCCAGACAAGACCCACGGCTTGACCTTCCTGTCGTTGGGTATAAAACCATTGAGACAATGATCAAAGCCAAAGCCAAGGTTTTAGCCCTTCTTGCCGGAAAAACTTTTTTTCTACAAAGAGAAAAAGCCCTTGAGCTTGCTAACAAACACGATATAGCCATCTGCGGGGTAAAGGACGGAGAAGGGGAAGCGTGAACAGACCACTTAAGGTTGGAATAATTGGGCTTGGGCATCTCGGAAGGTATCACGCAGAAAAGGTTGCTCAGATTTCCCTCGCTGGTCTCGGGATGACAGAAAGAGGAGTTGAGCTTAAAGCTATCTGTGATGTCAACGAAGAACGTTTAGAGGAGGTTGCAAACCTTCTTTTAAAAGGCTATGGACTAAAGCCTTTTAAAACTAAGAACTTTGAAGAGGTATTGCCCCTTGTTGAAGCAGTAATAGTTGCTACCCCAACTTTTACCCACTATGAGATAGTTAAGAAAGCCTTGCTTGAAGGGAAGGCTGTTCTTGTGGAAAAGCCTTTAACCGCTGATATAAACGAGGCAAAAGACCTCGTTAAGCTTGCGGAAGAGAAAGCCTTAATCCTGCAGGTTGGTTATGTAGAGCGTTTTCAAAGGGTGGTAGAGGAGCTTTGCCAGAGGGTTAAGGACCCGATCTTCATTGAAGCGCATAGGATCGGTAGTTTTACCGAAAGGAACCTTGACATCGATGTGGTTCTTGACCTAATGGTTCATGACCTTGATTTGCTTTTTCTCTTTAAGAACCCTCAAGACCTTGAGTTTATCCATGCTGTTGGAGCACCAGTTTTTACCGAAAAGCCAGACATTGTAAACGCAAGGCTTGTTTTCAAGGATGGAACAACCTGCAACCTTACCGCAAGTAGAATTTCCCTCTCCAAGCAGAGGAAATTCCGAGTTTTTGCTAAAGGAGCTTATTTTCGGGTAGATACCCTCGAGAAGTCTTTGGTTCAGGTGCTTGTAGACCAGAAAAATCGCAATTACCGCATAGAAAGGCTTCACTTTCCCGAGGATGACCCTCTCTTGAAGGAAGTAATAGCCTTTGCTAAGGCTGTGGTTGGGTTAGCAGAGCCGAGGGTTCAAGCTAAGGATACTTTGGCATCCTTAGAGGTAGCCTTAAGAATTAAGGCTGAAGTGGAGATTAACCTTAAAAGATTGAGCGCTTTATCATGAAAATTCTTGTCATAACCGGCGAGCTCTCGGGAGACCTATACGCTTATCTCTTGGTCAAAAAGCTAAGAGAACTGCTTCCTTCTCTCCATTTTATAGGGATTGGTGGTCCGAGATTGAGAAGCCTTGATGTAGACATTCTCTTTTCGGCTGAACCACTGTCCTTAGTTGGTATACCAGACTTTTCAAGGCTAAAGAGGTATTTGTTTGTCTTAAACCGGATTAAAGACATTCTGAGGAAAAGGCAAGTTGACCTGGTTTTGCTTGTTGATTTTCCGGGTTTTAACTTAAGGATCGCTAAATTTGCCAAGGGACTTGGTTATCCGGTTGTCTACTTTGTTGCCCCTCAGGTTTGGGCTTGGTATCGCAGGCGGATCAACCTTCTTAGAAAGTATGTAGACCTTCTCTATGTGGTTCTACCCTTTGAAGAGGAATTCTTTAAAAGCCACGGGGTTCGGGCGAAGTATTTCGGACATCCTCTACTTGATGTGGTGAAGCCTCATCTTTCAGCAGAGCTTTTTTATGAAGTCTATGGTCTTAAAGAGAATGTGCCTGTAATTAGCTTCTTTCCAGGAAGTCGGGAATCGGAGGTTGCAAGGCATATACCAATTTTTCTTGAGGTTTATCGGAGGTTAAAGGAAAAGAATATTGAGGTTCAAGGGTTAATGGTAAAAGCTTTGGGCTTGAAGGAGAGCCCCCTTTGGGAAGAGGCAAGGCGCGCCTTCAAAGTTCTTGAGAGCATCCAGTATGATGTGCTTAAACATTCGGATTTGGCGGTTTTAGCATCAGGCACCATTACGCTTGAAGCCGGTTTGATCGGTACTCCATCGGTTGTGGTCTACAGCCTTCCGCCTTTAGTTTATCATTTAGCTAAACGGTTGGTGAAGGTCCCCTTTATCAGTCTTCCGAACCTTATCTTGCAGAAGGCTATCTATCCTGAGATTATCGTGGAAAGGGAAGGACTTAAGGGGTTGGCAAAGGTGGTTGAGGAGCTCCTTTTTGATGAAGAGAAGCGAGGGGAGATGAAGGAAGCCTTAGCGAGGCTCCCGATTGAAGTTGGACCCCCAGGAGCAATTTGGCGAATTGCCGAAGATTTTATAACCTTTATTGAACTTTTTAAACATCAAAGTCGTCCCTTGACAGACTAAAAGAAACGAGGATACTTAAGAATAAACCTCGACAAAGGAGGTCTACCATGGCTGAAGACCTAAAGAAGATGTACCGGACCATCGTTACCGACCATTTTCCGAACGAGCTTCGTATTACCTTTGGGGATCAGACCTTAATCTACAAGAAGCGCACTTGGGACCTTGAGGTAGCACCGGGTGAGGTTGAAAGAAGGGGTTTGCGCTACGGTGAAAACCCGGACCAGGAGGCAGCCCTTTACGAGCTTGTAGCCGGGAACCTTATCCTTGGAGAATGCGAGTTTATTAAGCCAGGCTTAGGTTTGGTCTCAAGCCTAAAGGAATCTGATTTTATTCAATTTGGTAAACATCCAAGCAAGACTAATCTTACTGATGTGGACAACTCTTTGAACATCATGCGTTATCTCATGGAAAAGCCTTGCTGTATAATTGTTAAGCATAACAACCCCTGTGGAGTAGCCTACGGATCAACCCTTGAAGAGGCTTTTCTGAGAGCCTTTAGTGCTGACAGGGTTGCCGCCTTTGGCGGGGCTATAACCCTAAACCGCGCGGTAGATAAGGCAACGGCAGAAGCCATTGCTAAGCATTATTTTGAAGTCCTTGCTGCACCTGACTTTGAAGAGGGAGCCATAGACATCTTGACGAGAAGGAAGGACCTAAGGATCATCCGCATAAAGAGGATGGACCGCCTTGCGGAGTATGCTAACTATCCGGTGGTAGAATTCAAGAGCCTGATGGACGGAGGTCTTGTTCTTCAGGTTTCCCAGAGGAACCGGATAAGGAGTAAAGAAGACCTAAAGCCTGCAGTTGCGGTTAAGGATGGTGTAGAATACCGTTGCCTAAGAGAGCCTGACGAAAGAGAGGTCAGAGATATGATCTTTGGCTGGGCTGTCGAGCTTGGGGTAACCTCAAACTCCGTTCTTTTTGTTAAGGATGAAAGGACGGTAGCTATCGGAACGGGTGAGCAGGACAGGGTTGGTTGCACGGAGATCGCCATCTTCAAAGCCTACAGAAACTACTCAGACTGGTTATGCTATCAGAAGCACCGTATCTCCTACAAACAGCTTGAGCTTGAAATTGAGAAAGGGCTTAGACCGAGGGAGCAGAAGGAGGAGATAGACGAAGAGACAAGGAAGAACAAGGCTGGGCTTATCGGCGCGGTGATGGTGTCTGATGGCTTCTTGCCTTTCAGGGATGCAGCGGATGTAGCCATAAGACAGGGCATCACAGCCATCCTTCAGCCTGGTGGCTCTGTTAGAGACTGGGAAGTCATCCAGGCTTGCAACGAAGCTTATCCTCCCGTAGCTATGATGTTTACCGGACAGAGGGCTTTTAAACACTAAAATTAAACATTATAATTTTAAGCGACTATGTAATAAAGGAAAAGACAGGGAGACCCCTCCCTTCGGTCGGGGAGAAAAAAGGCCGACCCTTGCGGTAATAGGTTTCAGATAATACATCCGGGCGAGCGGCTGCTCGCCCCTTTTATGAATTGGGCAAACATCCTTTGCCCCTACCTTTTATATCGAAAATCTAATGAATGATCTGTTTGGCAGAATAGAATGAGCAACTACCAAGAAATTTTTTCGAGGGAGTAGCCATGAAGATACCCATTACGCCTGAAGGTCTTGAGAAGCTTAAAAAGGAGCTTGAAAGGCTAATCAAGGTTGAAAGAAGAGAAGTGGTGAAGGCAATAGAGGAGGCAAGGGCTCACGGAGACATCTCAGAGAATGCAGAGTATGAATCCGCAAAAGAAAGACAGGCTTTTATCGAGGGGAGGATTCAAGAGCTTTCAAGCCTTCTTTCTCAAGTTGAGGTGCAACCACCCTTAAAAGAGGTTCCAGACAAGGTTCAGTTTGGCGTGGTAGTCAAACTTTTAAACCTTGATACTGAGGAGATTGTTTCTTATAGGATCGTTGGTCCCTATGAGGCAGAGCCATCCGAGGGGACGATCTCCATCAACTCCCCTTTAGCCCGAGCCTTGATCGGCAAGGAAATCGGAGACGAGGTTAAGGTTAAGACCCCATCAGGTGAAAAGCGCTATGAAATTTTAGACATTGACATTTAATGGGGGCTGTTCAAAAGATGGTTTTGAACAAGCTTCCTGTTGTCGCCCCGAGCGTCAGTCGAGGGGTCTCCCTGTGGGACGCCGTCCCGAACGACGTGAGGGATGCCTCGCTATCGCTCGGCACGACGGAGTAGGGGGATTTAATATAATTGTTACTATTCAGCAAGAGCCCAGTAGAAAATTGAATGTCTCTTAGAAGACCCATCTATGCCCTTTCAATTTTTATTATCTTGGTGATTTTTGTTTTAGCCCTTTCTCAAACCTTCCCTTTTACTCTAAAATCCTTTAAACAAGGCGGACAAAGAAGGGAGGTCCCTTTGCTAACTACAGGGAAGCCTGAAGGATGCCTTTTCTGCCACGAAGAGAAGGTAGAAGAGAAGGCTCATGCCCGGGAGATGCTTGGTTGTTCAAGCTGTCATCTTGGCAACCCTCTAACAGTGGATTACCGAGCAGCTCACAAGGGCGTGGTTAGAAACCCCTCAGACTTAAGAATAGTCCACAGGACTTGTGGTCAGGCAAACTGCCACCCCCAGGACCTAAACAAGGTCAAAAATAACCTCATGACCACAAACCACGGCATCATAGCAAGGCTCCTTAAGGTTTTTGGTGAGGAAGCAATACTTAAAGAACATCCAAACATTCGCGTAGGAGATTTATACCATCTTAAGACCTCATCCCTTGCCATAGATTACTTCAAAAAGCTCTGCGGGTCCTGCCATCTTTTTTTAGAAAAGGGAAGGCTCCCTGATTTTTTAGCTGAAAAAGGGGGTGGATGCTCAGCCTGCCATCTCGTTGGCAAGATTGCGGACTTAAAAACTCGTAAGCTTCATCCTCGGCTTTCAGCAAAGATACCTCTTGATAGGTGCGTCCTTTGCCACAACCGTAGCGGAAGGATCGGCTTCACTTATCAGGGTCTTTACGAGGATGAGCAGAGCGGAGAAGGTGAGGTGACCTTCATTGACGGAAGGAAGTTGAGACGAATTGAGCCTGATGTTCATTACAAGGCAGGGCTTCACTGCATTGACTGCCATACAAGGGATGAGGTCATGGGGAACGGCACTTTCTATCGCAACATAGAAGAAGCCCTTCAGGTTGACTGCGAAGCTTGCCATGTGAGAAAAGGCTTAACTAAGGCTGGAACAAGACTTGCAAACATTGTAGAAAGGGAAGGTAAGGTTTTTCAGAAGGGAAAGCTTGATGAGAAGTGGCATGTAGTTAAGGCTCCTTCAAAGGACTGCAAGGATAGGTTCCACAAGAGGCTATCCTGCACAGCCTGTCATGCCAAGTATGTCCCCCAATGCTACGGCTGTCATGTCCGGCATGACCCAAGGGAGAGACATCTTGATAAGATCCTTGGAAAAGAAACAAAGGGGCTCTGGGAGGAGCATGAATCCTATCGCCGAATTGATGAGCCAACCCTTGCGGTAAAAAAGGAAAAAATAGTCGTGGTGACACCTGGCTGACAGGACTTTGTGTCTATCCTCTCAGAGGAGGGGAAGTTGGCACGCTACTTTGAAAGCATTACTTTTGCTCAGATTGAGCCTCATTCAACGCAAAGGAAGGGGAGGTCCTGCAAAGATTGCCATCAAAACCCAAAGGTAGTTGGTCTTGGCTATGGAGAGGGGTTGGATAGGCTAACCCGGGTGGGAGACCGTGAAGGAAGGGCTTTGGTTAGGTTTAACCGAGAGGGACTTAGACCCTTTACCAAGGAGGAGTTAGACCGGATCCTAAAGGTTGGGCTTTGTTTGTCCTGCCATGGAGAAAGGGATAGAATTTTCAAAAACTGGAGGAGCGCTTTGCAATGTCCAGAACTAAAGACCTTGCCTTGATGACAGGGCTTGATAAGGTTTATGGGTGCGGAGCCTTAAACTGGGATATCTTCTTTGAGGTGACATCCCTTGATGCTTTGAAGAACATGCCTTCCGTTGATTTTGAGGTAAAGCCAGGGGGCGAAGTTGCGGTAAGCCGAGAAAAATTCATGAAGATTCTTTCTCATCTTGAAAAACAGGGGAAAAGAGTTTTTTCTTGTGGAGGGGGCTCAGCGGCAAACACCATCTTTGCCTTATCCCATCTTGGATTTAAAACTGGCTTTATAGGCGTTTGCGGGGATGATGAATTTGGCAAGCTTGTTTTAGAGGAGCTTTCTCAGGCTAAAGTTGATTTAAGCCTTGTTGAAAGACATGGAGAGACAAGCTTAGCCTTGATCGTCCTTGATGCGGAACGGGACCGCTTTATCATTGTAAGCCCTGGCACAGCTGAAGCCTTATTCCAAGAAGAATCCTTTCTTGAAAGGGTCAAAGAAAGGCTCCTAAAAGAAAGAATCCTTCTTCATCTCTCATCCCTTGCAAGCTTAGAAGGACAGGATTTCCAAAAAAGGCTCCTTTCTGAGTTCTCCCCGAAAGGAAAATTAGACCAATTTGTTTCCTTTGACCCAGGGCAGGTCTACGCTCAGAAGGGAAGAAATTTTCTTTTAGATTTTTTCCCCTATGTAGATATTTTTTTTGCTACTGAGGGTGAGCTTTTTGAGGCTGGGCTAAAGGCTAACGAGGTTCTTAATCATTCAGTCCTTGCCCTGTTTCTAAAGAGAGGAAAGAAGGGTGCTAAAGCATTGACCAAGGATTTTGAGTATTCGCAAGATGTTATACCGCAAGAAAAGGTCGTTGATAACACTGGAGCTGGGGACTATTTCAACGCTGGGGTCTTAGCTGGGTTGATGCTTGGGAAAACCCTTGATAAGGCTTTGTATCTTGGCGCCCTTCTTGCAAGCTTAAGTCTTTCTGATTATGGAAGAAGGGGCATCCTATTTATAAATGGGGAAAGTTTATTAAAATGTGAATAGTCATGAAGGGGATAAGGTTTGGAGACCTTTATTTTGAGGAGCGGGAAGTTTTTCAGGTAGTGGTTGAACCTTCTGGCGTTGAAGACATCTCTTGGACCAAGGAAGAGGGAATAAGCTTAAGGCTCATTACCGATGAGCTTAGCATAAATTTCCATTACACAACAGGTAGAGAAAATATAGAAAGCTTTGCCTTAGAGAGGGGAAAATATTTTCAAAAAGAAGTCTTAGCTGAGTTTTTATCCTTAGCATCTTCTACTTCTTCCCGCCTAAACCCCGATGGACCCCTCGCTTACGCTCGGGGTGACAAAAAAAGGGCTCGGGGTGACAAAGTTTCAGACCTTGTGCAATCTCTAACCGAGGTAGCTAAAGCTTCTTTAGTTTCTCAGCATATAAAGCATTATAGGCTTCAGGTAGCTCTCATTCAAAAAAGGATTGGAATTCTTACGACGGAGAAAAATTTAATCTTTGAAGAGAGGTTCTACACCCGCGGAATAGCCTTTTGTGTTGCTGAGAAGGATGGAAGGCTTGAGCGGGGCTACGAGGTGCTTGCTTATGCTCTTCCTTTTCAAGAGATAAAGCTTGAGGAGCTTGAGAGGCTTTGTGAGAAGGCTGGAAGAAGGGCTGAGCTGATGCTTAGCTCAAGAAGGGTTAAGGCTGGGGTCATGCCCGTAGTGCTTTCCTCCTCAGCTGGGGGGACGTTGATCCATGAGGCGGTAGGTCATGGGCTTGAAGCGGACCACGCCGAGGAAGGTCTATCCATCTACTCGGGTAGGCTCGGTGAAAGGGTGGCAAGCCCGTTAATCACCGTCCTTGACGACCCAACCCTTTCCCCTCTCTACGGCTCTTATCAGTATGATGATGAGGGAACGAAGGCAAAACCCGTTGTTCTCATTGAAAAAGGAATTCTCAAGGAATTTCTCTACGATAGATATCAGGCTTTGAAATGGGGAAAGACTTCAAACGGAAGGGGAAGGCGAGAATCCTTTAGGCACATACCCATACCCCGAATGTCAAACACCTTCATCGCTAAGGGAGAGACCCCTGCTGAAGAGATTATAAAAAGCTTAGACAAGGGGCTACTTGTTAAAAAGATGGGTGGGGGTGAGGTCAACCCCTTGACAGGAGACTTTGTGTTTGAAGTAAGGGAAGGCTACTATGTAGAAGGGGGAGAGGTTCTTTTTCCGGTTAAGGGAGCAACCCTTGTTGGCAATGGACCAAAAGTCCTTGAGATAATAGACCTTGTAGGAGATGACCTGCATTTTGACCCTGGGACCTGCGGAAAGGATGGGCAAGGAGTTCCTGTATCAGACGGACAGCCAACCCTAAGGATACCCGAGCTTACCGTAGGAGGGGAGGGCTAAGAAGCATGTGCGGGATAATAGGTGTTTACGGGGTTCCCTCAGCTTCAAAGGTCACCTTCTTTGGGCTTTACTCCCTTCAGCATAGGGGTCAGGAAAGCGCTGGCATTGCAGTCTTTGACGGAAAGCAAGTAAGACACTATCGGGGCATGGGGCTTGTTTCCGAAGTCTTTGATGAAAAGATCCTTCAAGAGCTTCCCGGAGAGATAGCCATTGGGCATGTTCGGTATTCCACTGCCGGCTCATCAACCATCATCAACGCTCAACCCTTCTGCGTAAACTACGCAAAAAAGACGATAGCCCTTGCGCATAACGGCAACTTAGTAAACGCCGAAAGCCTTCGCTGTGAGCTTGAAGAGGAGGGGCACATCTTTCAGACTACGATGGATAGCGAGGTCATCGTCCATCTTATCGTGAAGCATCTCAAAGAAGGGCTTGTGGAAGCTATTTCTAAGGCTATGGAGAAGATTAAAGGTGCCTATTCTGTGGTGATGCTCGTCGACGGAACCTTGGTAGCCTTTAGAGACCCGCAAGGCTTTCGCCCCCTATCCTTGGGCATGCTAAACGGAGGATACATCATCGCCTCTGAAACCTGCGCTTTTGACCTGCTTTCTGCCGAGTACTTGCGAGACATTGCCCCGGGTGAAATCTTAGTGATCGATGAAAACGGTCCCCAAAGCTTCTTCCCATTTGAGAAGCGGGAGCGCCTTGCCCATTGTATCTTTGAGTTTATCTACTTTGCCCGCCCTGATAGCACTATCTTTGGAAAGAATGTCTACCTTGTCCGAAAAAGGCTTGGAGAGAAGCTCTATGAGGAGTGTCCGCTAACTGCTGACTTTGTTATGCCCTTTCCAGATTCTGGAAACTATGCCGCAATTGGGTATGCGGCAGAGGGTCGTCTCCCCTTTGAGTTTGGCGTGATAAGGAACCACTACATCGGGCGCACCTTTATTCAACCTTCAGAAAAGCTTCGTGACCTTTCAGTCCGCATGAAGCTAAATCCGGTAAAAGAATTGATCCGCGGAAAAGAGGTGATTGTGATCGACGATTCCCTCGTTCGGGGGACAACGAGCAAAAACCGTATTAGGAGCATAAAGCTTGCTGGGGCAAGGGCTGTTCATTTTCTCATTACTTGCCCACCTTTGCGTTTCCCTTGCTTCTTTGGTATTGATTTCCCGAGCAAGCAGGAGCTCATCGCGGCAAAGCACTCAATCGAGGAGATAAGAAAATTCCTTGACATAGACACCCTCTATTATCTTAGCCTTGAGGGCATGCTCTCTGCAGTAGAAGACCTTTCAGACAAGGTTTGCACCGCCTGCTTTACCGGAGACTATCCTATTCCTGTTCATCAACCTTTCCGTAAGGACTTTGCCGAGGTCAAATAATGAAGGCTTACAAAGACCTTCAAGAATTCATAGAAACCTTAGAGAAGAAGGGGGAACTTCTTCGCTTAAAAGAAGAAGTCTCCGTTGAGCTTGAGATCACCGAGATAACCGAAAGGATAGTAAAAAGAAAAGGACCAGCTCTCTACTTTGAAAGGGTCAAAGAAAGCAAGATTCCGGTTGTGACCAATCTTTTTGGAAGTGAAGAAAGGGTCTGCTTAGCCCTTGGGGTAAGCTCCTTTGATGAGCTCTCGCAGAGGATTTTAGATTTTCTTGAGGTTCGCCCTGGTGAAGGCTTGATGCATAAGCTTAGGCTTATCCCTAAGCTTCTTCAAGCAAAGAATGTTTTTCCAAAGATGGTTGACCGAGCCCCCTGTCAAGAGGTTGTCCTTCAGGGAAAAGAGGTTGACCTTTTTAAACTCCCGATCTTGAAATGCTGGCCTGAGGATGGCGGAAGGTACATCACCCTTCCCTGCGTTATCACAAAGGACCCTGAGACTGGTGTTCGTAATGTAGGCATGTATCGCATGCAGGTTTTTGAAAAGAATAAAACGGGCATGCATTGGCAGATGCACAAGGTTTCCGCAAGGCACTACCAAAAGGCAGAAAGGGAAGGAAAGAGGCTTCCTGTGGCTGTGGCCATCGGACCTGACCCTGCGGTCATCTACGCCGCAACCGCTCCCCTTCCGGAAGATATCGACGAGTTTATGCTTGCTGGTTTCCTAAGGGGTAAACCCGTTGAGCTTGTGAAATGCTTGACCGTCCCTCTTGAAGTTCCGGCAGACTCGCAGGTCGTGCTTGAAGGCTATGTCGAGCCCTATGAGAGGAGGATTGAAGGACCCTTTGGCGACCACACTGGTTTTTACACCGAGCCTGAGCCCTTCCCAGTCTTTACCGTTCAAACGATTACCATGAGAAGAGATGCCATCTATCCTGCAACCATAGTTGGCAAACCACCTCAAGAAGATGCCTACCTTGGTAAAGCTACAGAGAGGCTTTTTTTGCCCTTGATCAAGATGGTTTTGCCTGAAGTTGTAGACATAAACCTACCGGTTGAAGGCGTATTTCATAACTTTGCCTTTGTTGCTATTGATAAGAGGTATCCTGGGCATGCCTTTAAGGTTGCTCATGCTATTTGGGGGCTTGGTCAGCTTATGTTTACCAAGTTTGTTTGTGTTTTTGATAAGCATGTTAATGTGCATGACCTTAGCGAAGTTATCTTTTATCTTGGGGCGAATGTGGACCCAGCTCGGGATATTCAGATTGTTAAAGGTCCGGTTGACCATCTTGACCATGCGGTATCAACGATAGGCTTTGGGGGAAAGGTCTGCATCGATGCCACAACTAAGCTAAAGGAAGAAGGCTACGGGAGGACCTGGCCAAAGGAGATAAGCATGAGCCCCCAAGTAAAAGCCAAGATTGATAAGCTTTGGCAAAAGCTTAAGCTTGATGCCCTCCTTGAAGAATACCGCAGGAGGAAGGCATGAAGGTTGCTGTGATGAGCGATTCCCATGACCGGATAGACCACTTAAGCTGGGCAATTTCTGAATCAGAAAAAAGAGGCGTTGAAAGGCTCTTTCACTGCGGAGACCTCATCTCACCCTTTATGGTTTTAACCCTCGCTAAGTTTCAAGGTAAAATAGACCTAATCTTAGGGAATAACCGTGGGGATGTTGCCCTCCTTGTCGAGCTTTTAAAAAATTACCCTGATATCACCCTTCATGGAGACTTTGCCTACTTAGAAGTTGAGGGATACCGCATAGCCATGGTCCATTATCCAAAGCTTGCCATCCCTATCGCTAAGTCTCAGGAGTTTGATTATGTCTTCTGCGGTCATACCCACAAATTTGATGTGAGGGAGTTTGGAAAAAGCCTTCTTATCAATCCTGGCGAGCTTATGGGCAAGGAAGGACCACCAAGCTTTGTGGTTTTAGACCTAAAAAGTAGAGAATGGGAAAGGATTGTTCTTGAAGAAAAATTATAAAAA